>NZ_JMGA01000039.1 GCF_000765145.1 Desulfosporosinus sp. HMP52
TACCAAAACCTACGAGTATAAAGTATGTGGTGTAAAAATATCCAAGGTTAGCTAAGATACTAAAGGGACCCGTAAGGGTCCCTTTAGTCGGCGTGTTGAGGGGACGGTCCTTTTAACACACTATATAGTGTGTTAAAAGGACCGTCCCCTCAACACGTGACTTAGAACTTTGAATATGGTACATTGAAGATAGAATATGCGTTTTTTATGATTGGGAGTGAGGATTTTTGAAACAAGAAATAGTAATGTATACATTACCTCTTTGCCCATATTGTGCACGAGCTAAACGATTCCTCACTGGACGAGGAATTATGTTTGTAGAGAAGAATATCCTGATTCCGAAGAATTTAAAAGAATTGCGAAATGTCACGAATTTGATTGGAGTTCCGGTAACCATTGTAGGCAAACGAATTTTGACTCGTTTCTCGTTGGCTGAATATGAGGAGGTCTTCAAAAATTAATACTCCAAAATTCGAAATACAGACTCCCAAGTTGCAGGCAACCGGGGTTTTATTAGCGGGTGGAAAAAGCTCACGGATGAAAAAGGATAAGGCGTTTCTTGAGATAGAAGGGCAGTCATTGGCAGAACGAAGTCTTAAGGTCTTGAAGGCTTTATTTCCTGAGGTGTTAATCAGTAGTAATCGGCCTGAACTCTTTACCCAGTATGAGTTGCCGGTTATTCGGGATGAGGTTATAGGTAGAGGTCCCTTGGAGGGGCTTTATCAAGGTCTTAAAGCAGCTAAGCATGATGTAGTTTTTTTTGTAGCCTGTGATATGCCGTTTTTAGAAATAGAACTTATTCGTTTTTTAGCAAGGTGGAGTTTGGATTATGATGTAGTCGTCCCAAGACTTCAGTCTGGCCTTCATCCATTACATGCTTTTTATCATCGGCGCTGTCTGAGTGCAATAAAAAATAATCTTGAGGCAGGCCGCCTGAAGATTATTGATTTCTACCCAGTATGTTCAGCTAAGTATGTGGATGAAAAGGAAATGGGTCGTTTTTCAGATTTAACAAAGGCGTTTTGCAACGTAAATACACCGGAAGAATGGTCTCATATCAATAAGACCATAACCCCTATTTAGATTCATATAGAGTTACACACGATACGTTCAGGGCAAGTATAAATATTTACTCGTTGATCCCTGGCAAATCCCAGAACAGTAATATTCAGGGCAGCTGCTTGGGAAAGAGCCATATCCGTTGGAGCACCGCGGGCAATAAGAATAGGTGCTTTCATTTTGGCAACCTTAAGTAGTATTTCTGAGGCAACTCGACCACTGAAAAAAACCACATGGTTTTCAAGATTTAATCCTTTGCGAAAAGCTTCCCCACTTAGTTTGTCAAAAACATTATGTCTGCCGATATCGTAACTTGTCATTAGGACTTTTCCTTGGCAGCCTATTCCGCCGCTATGAACCCCTCCCGTCTTCGCAAAGAGCGGTAGATAAGACTGCAGGAATTTTGCATAATTATAAGCTTCTTGAAGAGAGATGCGATAGTTGGAGGTTATTGGTTTAACCATCAACGCATCATTGGCAAAGCAAAAGGACGCTCGGCTTTTACCACAACAAGCAGAAACGTATCGTTTACTCATTAGCTCTTTTTGTAAAACGCAGGGCCTGCCTTCGACCCAGATCATGAAGTTTGCAGGATCTTGTCGTATTTCGTAGACGTCTTCGGGAACTCGGATAAATCCCTCATTAAATAAAAAGCCAAGGGTAAGCTCTTCAATTTGAGAAGGAGAGCACAATAGTGTTGCTATTTCCTCCCTGTTATAGTGGACGGTTAGTGGAATTTCACGAACAACTGTATCCTCTAGCCATTCTAATAATTCACCGTTGGCTTTAAGAATCGTATGAGTAACGGTTTCATTTGTCATAAATCCTCCTTGGACATAGCCTTTCTTATAGTGTACAATATTATTAAAGAAACCTAAATATTTTTTTTATAAAAATAAATAGAAAATAATGAAATCATAAAAAATAATTAATTTAAGAAGATACAACAAAGGAAATTTGCTTTAAATGGCGAATTATACATCAAGGGAAAACAATTGAATTACTCCGAAGCTGGGTAACCTAAAGCATAGGCAATGGTGACCAGACAAGTGTCATTAGGCACTCGGGTATTATGGGAAACTGTAATATCTCCTGCTGGAAAGGAGTCTGTCGACAGGTGGAATTAATCCACGGTTGTTTGCAGACCGTGGGTTTTTTTGTTGTTCAAAAATAACAATCTGAGAAAGAGGAGTCTTAATGCAAGATCAATATCTTAGGCGAATTGAATATCTCAGAATTTCTGTCACAGATCGTTGTAATCTTCGCTGTCAATATTGTATGCCGGCTGAAGGAGTTCAATGGCTGCCTCATGACTCTATTCTCTCCTTCGAAGAAATTTTAAGATTAATGAGGATAAGTACGCAATTAGGTTTCCGCCGTTTTCGGGTTACAGGTGGTGAACCTTTGGTTCGCAAGGGTATTTTAGATTTTTTACAGGAAAGTGCACAACTACCGGGGGTAGAGGATCTTATGCTAACTACTAACGGATTGTTACTTCCGGAAATGGCTTTTGATATAAAGTCAGCAGGGGTTCAGCGCATTAATATTAGCTTAGATACCATGGATCGAGATCGTTTCTACGAAAACACGCGTGGTGGTGACGTCTCAAAAGTTATTCAAGGGGTTTTTCGTTCCCTTGAGGCGGGCCTTAACCCAGTTAAAATTAATGTCGTGGTTGTCCGGGGATTTAATACCGATGAGCTACCGAACTTTCTTACCCTAGCTAAAGAGTATCCCCTTCACGTTCGATTTATAGAGCTAATGCCGATTGGGGTTAGCTCCGAACAAAGGTCAGATTTTGTCCCTATTCAGGAAATGAAGGAACTCCTAGGACTTGAGGATGATATTCCCATTAAGGACATACCCGGTGGAGGACCCGCAGAGTATTTTCGCCCCAATGGTTTCAAGGGGAGTATCGGCTTTATTAGTGCCTTAAGTCGCCATTTTTGCAATACTTGCAATCGGGTGCGCTTAACTGCCGATGGAAAATTAAGGCCATGCCTGCACAGCAAGCATGAAGTTGATTTCCGAGAAGTTTTGCGTTCAGGTATCTCAGACCATGAGATTATGAAATTGTTTGCTCAGACAGTATGGCATAAACCTGCAGAGCATCATATGAATAACGAAGCGTGGCAAGATACACGCGTAATGTCTCAGATTGGAGGGTAATTTGAGTGGAGGATTTAACACATTTTGATGAGGAAGGCCGCGCTCGTATGGTGGATGTCAGTGAAAAAGCGGAGACAGCACGAGTTGCAGTAGCTCAGGGAAAGATACTTATGAAGCCAGAGACATTGGAGCGAATTCGCTCGGGTTTAATTGCTAAAGGAGATGTTTTGGGAGTGGCCCAAGTTGCTGGAATTATGGCGGCCAAGCAGACATCCCAGTTGATTCCTATGTGCCATCCATTAGCGATTACCGGTGCTAAACTTAGTTTTAAAATTGTGGAGCCTGGTGAAATAGACATCGAGGCAAGTGTGAAAGTTCATGGCAAAACCGGGGTTGAAATGGAGGCATTGACAGCTGTGAGTGTGGCTGCCTTGACCATCTATGATATGTGTAAAGCAATTGACAAGAGTATGATGATTAAAGATATTTATTTGGTGGAAAAAATAGGTGGGAAAAGCGGGCATTATATACATGGCTAACTGCCAATTGACTTGCATTATAGGGGAAGAAATTGCAAGTAAGACAAGCCTAAGTTCAACCAGACGCATATTGAAGTAGAGCTCCAGATGCGTAAGTTTCCTATATGTACAATTTAGTTGAGGGGGCTTTTATAGTGGGGAAAATTGTAGCTGTTTGTACAAGTGAACGAAAAGGAATGCGCAAAAAAAATGTAGGTGAAGGAATCTTAAAGGTCAATTTCGGGCTTGAAGGGGATGCTCATGGAGGAGATTGGCATCGTATGGTTAGTCTGCTTGCTATGGAGAGCATAAAGACGATGCAGGAGAAAGGCTTGAAGGTAGTGCCTGGGGATTTTGCAGAGAACTTAACGACAGAGGGAATAGAACTTTTTACCCTTCCAATTGGTACTAAGCTGAAGATTGGGGCTACAAGCGTAGGGGAAGTTACCCAGATTGGTAAAGAATGTCATACTAGATGTGCGATTTACCATCAAGCAGGAGATTGTGTTATGCCCAAAGAAGGAATTTTTATTCGTCTCCTGGAGGGTGGAGCTGTTCGAGTTGGAGACATTATTGAGGTGATTGAGTAATGCTTCGTGTTGGAATAATCACGGCTAGTGATAAAGGATCCCGTGGAGAACGGGAAGATCTCTCAGGCCCTACCCTCAGCAAGCTCGTTCAGGAAATTGATGGCGAGGTTGTGGAGTATGTAGTGCTTCCTGATGACCAAGCACAATTAGAAGCAACCATGTGTCAATGGTCAGATGAACTCAACTTGGATTTGATTCTCACCACTGGTGGAACAGGATTCTCGATTCGAGATGTAACCCCAGAGGCTACCCTAGCGGTAGCTGATCGTATGGTTCCTGGAATTGCCGAGGTGATGCGCATGGAAAGTCTTAAGGTAACGCCAAAGGCCATGTTAAGCAGGGCCATTGCAGTCCTTAGGAAGAGAACCTTGATTATTAATATGCCAGGTAGTCCTAAGGCAGTGCGTGAGTGTTTTGCAGCTATTGCGCCGGCGATACCTCATGGGATTCAAATTCTCAAAGGGGAAGCTAGTGAATGTGCCTCAACAGCGCAATTGACCAAAACTAGCTAAAAATAGAGGCTGCTGAACGCAAAACAATAGAAAGAGATTGACAAGATGTCAATCTCTTTCTATTGTTTTGCGTAAAATTTCAATAAAGAAGGAACTATTTGCTTGTAGTCTTAACACCAGATTTATCAAGATTTTGTTAACAAGTTGGTATTGATACCGAAGCTTGTCACGTCTGTCCAAAGATTTACGTAGAGTAGAGTAGAGGAGATAGTGGCTGGTGAGGTGATTAATTTGAAAGCCATAGCATTTGTGGATTATGAGAATATATGGACTAGTTTATTAGACCGAGGGTTTGACTTATCACCGGAACAGTTAGTTCAGTTCTTGCAACTTTATACTGATCGTAATGATATTTATTTAATGGCAATTTATCTATACGCTAACTTTGATCGTGAGGAATTTTGGAGAACTCAAACAAGCTTTGAGAAAACTAATGTTTTCACACGGCATGTTTATGGTAAAAATAATTATTCAAGTACTGAGCTTCGTCGCAATGCAGCAGATCTAGAGCTAATGCTCGAAGCCCAAGAAATCTTGCTGACCAGAGCATCCACCTTTGATATGTTTTTATTTCTAACGGGAGATGGAGACTTTCTCTCATTACTAAGGAAAATAAGAGCCTGGGGTAAAGATGTTAAAGTGATTGGGGTTTCGGGAAGTGTTCATCATGCTTTGCAGCCCTATTGTGAAGAAGATGACCTTTTACAGTGGATTTTGCAGGAGAAACATGAACCAGAGTACCAACCTGAACAAGATTTGGAACAAGGAATTCAGATCCTTGGAACACTTCAAATTCGTTTACCCTACGTAGCATCAACAAAAGCCAGATCGGCCTTGACAGAACTTCTTGGACGTTCAATCTCGCAAGTGAAGGAATTTATTCGCTATATGCTTAAAGAAGATATTCTCAGAGAAAAAGAGCATCCTGATCCAAACTTGAGGATAGGGAAAACCAAAATTTACCTGCTTAATCTGAAAAAACCTAAGGTTCAGGAGGCATTAGGGAATCTTTATGAGAATGTTTCAGAGAGACAATTAAAATTAAGTTTAGAATAAAATCCATGCATAGAAGGTTCTGAATCTGGTAATTATAGTGGGTAGACAATACGGAGATGCGCAAGGGGAGAGGGGTTGAGCCGTTTAAATTAACAAGTGCATGAAAACAAAAGCAATTGTAAGATTTGATGAGTAAATTGGGCATAAATCTATATTTTTTAGGCATTAGGGGGGTTGCTTTCCCGCACCCCCTTGCATATTATTATAGATATATTGTTAGCACTCAATAGAGTCGAGTGCTAACAAATATTTAATAAAAAAATACAAAAAATAGGAGGGACTTTTCTTCATGAACATTAAACCTCTAGCAGATCGGGTAATTATTAAGGCACTCCCGATGGAAGAAAAAACAAAGAGCGGTATCATTATGCCGGACACCGCTAAGGAAAAACCACAAGAAGGTGAAATTGTCGCTGTTGGACCTGGAAAAGTGGAAAAAGGAGAACGCATTGCTTTAGAGGTCAAAGTGGGCGACCGCGTAATTTATTCAAAATATGCTGGAACCGAAGTCAAATATGACGGTGAAGAATACTTAATCCTCAAAGAAAACGATATTTTAGCCATTCTTGGTTAATTGAATAAGAAAATTTTTAAGGAGTGAATATACGTTGGCAAAGCAAATTATTTTCAATCAAGACGCTCGTCATGCTTTAGAACGCGGTGTTAATGCTCTAGCTGAAGCTGTTCGCGTAACTTTAGGACCAAAAGGACGTAATGTCGTTCTCGATAAGAAGTTCGGATCTCCACTGATTACTAATGATGGGGTTACCATTGCTCGTGACATTGAGTTAGAAGATCCATTTGAAAATATGGGAGCTCAGCTTGTCAAAGAAGTTGCTACCAAAACCAATGATGTTGCGGGAGACGGTACAACAACCGCTACGGTTTTGGCACAAGCAATTATTCGCGAAGGTCTTAAGAATGTTGCAGCAGGCGCTAACCCAATGGGCATTAAACGTGGGATTGAACAAGCAGTTGAAGTTGTTGTGGCTGACATCAAGGCTAATGCTAAACTCGTAGAAACAAGTGAAGCTATTGCTCAAGTTGCCTCTATCTCCGCTAGTGATAAAACCATTGGTGATCTGATTGCTCAGGCTATGGAAAAAGTCGGAAAAGACGGCGTTATCACTGTTGAAGAAGCAAAAGGCATGACCACTGAGCTTGAAGTTGTTGAGGGAATGCAATTTGACCGCGGTTATATTTCCGCTTATATGATTACAGACACTGAAAAAATGGAAGCTGTACTCAATGATCCTTTCATTTTAATCACTGATAAGAAAATCAGTGCAATTCAAGACGTTTTACCTGTCCTTGAAAAGGTAGTACAAGCTGGTCGCCAACTAATGATTATCGCTGAAGATATCGACGGAGAAGCTCTGGCTACTCTCGTAGTTAACAAACTTCGCGGAACCTTTGTTTGCGTCGGAGTTAAAGCTCCTGGCTTTGGTGATCGTCGTAAAGCAATGCTCGAAGATATCGCGGTTCTAACTGGTGGAACTGTTATCACTGAAGACTTAGGCCTTAAATTAGAAAACACAACTCTTGAAATGCTCGGACGTTCACGCCAAGTCCGCGTAACCAAAGAGGAGACTACACTTGTCGAAGGATCTGGAAACACCGAAGACATCAAAAAGCGTGTTGAAGCTATTAAGCGTCAGATCGATGAAACCACTTCCGACTTCGATCGTGAAAAACTCCAAGAGCGTCTTGCAAAATTAGCTGGTGGGGTTGCAGTTATCCAAGTTGGGGCTGCTACTGAAACTGAAATGAAGGAGAAGAAACTCCGCATTGAAGATGCCTTAGCTGCTACTCGTGCTGCTGTTGAAGAAGGTATTGTATCCGGTGGAGGTACTACCCTGATTGATGCAATCCAAGCTTTGGATAAACTCAGCTTAACTGGGGACGAAGCAACTGGCGTAAGTATTGTTCGTCGTGCTCTCGAAGAGCCACTTCGTCAAATCGCCAATAACGCCGGACACGAAGGTTCCGTTGTTGTTGGAAAAGTTCGCGAATCCGGTACAAGAGGCATTGGCTTCAATGCTGTAACAGAAGTCTATGAAGATATGATTGCTGCCGGTATTGTTGACCCAGCGAAAGTTACCCGTTCAGCTCTGCAAAATGCTGGTTCGATTGCTGCTATGCTCTTGACCACTGAATGCTTAGTCTCTGACCTGCCTTCAAAAGATGGCGGAGCAGGTGCTATGCCTGGTGGTATGGGTGGCATGGGTGGCATGGGCGGCATGATGTAAGATTGTCCTGAAACCTTTGGTATCAGCCAGTCTACTGTATCTATACCCAAGAATGCTCATGTTTTGACAACCTTTGAATAGAAAATAAGAGGCTCCACATAATTTGCGAATTATTGTGGAGCCTCTTTCCGTCGTGTAACGACTATTTCTATTCATTAAGAATGTCCGAGTTCGCTCAAGGCCTCAATATTTGACTCCTGGTAAACTGTATTGTTAATTTTCATGTTTTGTGGCGTTAAAGTCTGGTTCCTTAACTCTGTATATGCTTTTTCCAATTGAGAGTATTTAGTTTTAAGTTCTCCTAATTCACTTGCTAAAGCTTCTCTTGTTGCCTGATCTTTGTGGCTCAACATGAACTCCTCCTTCAATCTCAGCTTTAAATACCAGTATTTCCTGAATTTAAGGAATGATGTCTGTCGTTTTATGGTAACTGGTTTTTTTCGATGCTGTCTAAATAATGAAAATCGAATAGTATTGAAACTTGTTGAGCTAAGGTTACATGTTATGTATCTGAATACAATCATTAATAAGCTTAGTTAATTGATAGGAGATGTCGATAATTTTGCTTACATGCTATGTTGTGTCGAAAGCAACAAAATATTAATATTTACTATAAATTCACAGCATTTATGTGCCGATAAGAACTAAAACGGCAGTTTGACTTTAATGATAATTGGCAGGAGGTGGGTTTATGAGAATCGCAAGCTCAGATGTAGCTATGAGCAGCCAGCATAGTTATTCTGAAGCAACTGTTAGCCTAGAGTCCCTTAAAACATGGGATAACAGAGGGAATACCTTTAACCAAGTTGACTTTACCAAGCTGGAGAGCGATACGGTAGAAATATCTGAACAGGCTAAATATCTTCAGATGTCTGAGGAAAATGAGGTGAGCAAATCCTATAGTGAAGTAGATTCCCTTTTTCAGCTTAGCGAGTCGGATAAACGAAGAATTGAGCTTATCCAAAGGTTATTTAAAGCCTTAACAGGCAAAAGGATTAAGTTTGCGATACCTCAAAAGGTTGAGCTTAAGGATCCCGAGCTATTCCTTAAAATCCAGGACCCAAAGGTTATTACAATCCAGCGCTTACAGATGCCGAAGAGCGTAGGGTGGGGACTTATTTATAACAAAAGTACGACCTATTATGAGATGGAAAGTACATCCTTTAGTGCTCATGCAGCGGTAAAAACTGAAGATGGCAAAGAAATCAAACTAGATCTGCAATTAAACCTTAGCCGAGAATTTATGTCTAAGAATGATATCAGTGTCCGTGGAGGTGATGCCTTAATTGACCCGCTAGTTATCAACTATGGTTCAGCTAGCGCATCAGTTACACAGAAAAAATATGCATTTGATATTGATGCTGATGGAGCATTGGATCAAATATCCTTCGTCGGACCTGGCAGCGGGTTTTTAGCATTAGACCTTAATCAGGATGGAATTATCAACGATGGCAAGGAGCTTTTTGGGCCCAACAGCGGGGATGGGTTTTCTGATCTAGCTAATTATGATTTAGACGAAAATGGCTGGATCGATGAGAATGATGCTATTTATGAAAAACTGCGTATCTGGACAAAGGATGCTGACGGTAATGATCAATTATTAGCTCTTGGCGAAAAGGGAATTGGAGCTATCTATCTGGGAAATGTCAAGACGAGCTTTGCCTTAAAAAATACCAGTAACCACCTCGAGGCCCAAATTCAAAAAACAGGAGTTTTTCTTAGGGAGAATGGGAGTGCAGGAACAATTCAACATGTAGACTTAAGTGTATAACAATCATAAGCTGTTCCCACATTTGATAATGCGGATTTAACAAAGTACTTAAGCCCTTTCTCTGTGGCTTAGGTACTTTTATTAATACAGTGCAGTATTGTAAATGTTAATGCCCGTCGTTCTTGTGTTGGAATAGGGCAAGCTAAGTACACATATAAGTAGGGTAAGAACTCCGCCAGGGGGGCATGTGATGAAGAAAAGAGGAATTTGGTTACTCATCGGAATCAGCATCGTGCTGATAGGGGTATTTCTAGGACGCTTTTTTTGGCAGCCAGAACCCATCGATATGGTCACGCACGGTTTAGAACGACTAAACGCAGCGCCCTCTTTTCGCTACAGTTTAACCCAGCACCAATGGGTCGAGGGGAAAGATCGCGTACTTACTCAGATTCAAGGGGAGAAGGACGGTGGGAACATTCGAATTATGGGTCAGCTAGTCGGGAGTGAGGTAGAGATGATAAAAATTGGTGATTCTACCTATAGTAAAGATCCCTTCAGCAAAAAGTGGGTTCGTTTTGCTAACGCTCCTGCAGCCCAGGAAGTCTTTCTGGCGGAGCTCAATCCCTTATCTTCGCTTCAGATGAAAGAGATTGGAGAGGTGATGCTTAGAGGTCAAGAGAAAGTAAATGGTGATAGAGTATGGGTATGCCAATTAAAACCTAGTGTACAGAATCAAATGATGGAGGTATTTTGGACAGATTTCCAGTATACGCTTTACATTCGCAAATCAGATAAAACAATAGTCAAAGCGGCTATTGAAGCGAAAAACAAAGCCAAGTCCGACCCCATGACGATGACACTCGAGTTTAAAGATATTGGTAAGAAGATAGATATTCAGGCACCTAACATTTAAAAAGGAGTTCTAAGTTTAATAGCAAGCAGAATGCAAATATATAAGCATACTGCTTGCTATTTCTTTTGAATGATTAAAAACTTAAAAACTTTAAATCCTATCTTTCTTTGAATAAAATATCATTAAAGTAATAAAAGCGTTTGCACAATGGGCAAGCCTCTGGTATAGTTTTGGCATGAGTTTTTCAGTTATTGAATTTATAGGATAGTGGAGGTGCCTTAAATGGAAGAATATATTGCGAAAGTGCTGATATCAAGGGAAGAATTGGGAAAACGTGTTGCAGAATTAGGGGCAGAAATTACTAGAGATTATGAAGGCAAGAAACTTTTAGTTCTTGGGATTTTGAAAGGGGCAGTGCCCTTTATGTCGGACCTTATTCGAGAGATTAAATTGCCGTTGGCCTATGATTTTATGGCATTATCAAGCTATGGCGCATCCACTCAATCGTCTGGAGTAGTAAGAATTCTTAAGGATTTAGAACGTAGCGTTGACGATGTCCATATTTTAATTACTGAAGATATTGTTGATACCGGACTAACCCTAAAATACTTAAAAGCAAATCTTAAAGCAAGAAATCCTTTAAGTGTTAAAGTAGTTACACTTCTTGACAAGGCTGCACGCAGACAGGCAGATGTCACCCCTGATTATAATGGCTTTTCAATTCCGGATGAATTTGTAGTAGGGTATGGCTTGGACTTTAATGAGGAATATCGCAATTTGCCTTATGTAGGTGTATTAAAACAGGAAGCTTATGAGATAATTTAATTAATTTAAATAAATAAGAATGGTGATGAATAATCGTGACAGAAGAAGTCATTTTGGTATTGGATTTTGGAGGTCAATATAATCAATTAATAGCTCGTCGAGTGCGAGAGGCACATGTATATTCTGAAATGATTTCATATAAAACCTCTATCGATGAAATAAAGGCCCGTCGGCCTAAGGGGATAATTTTTTCTGGCGGACCGGCAAGTGTCAATCAGCCGAATTCCCCTACAGTCGATTTAGAAATATATTCACTAGGGATTCCCATACTGGGGATTTGCTACGGAATGCAGTTGATGACCGTACAATTAGGGGGGAGTGTTGAACACCCCGAAGTAAAAGAATATGGGAAAACTATACTTACAGTCGATAAGGCAACCGACCTTTGGCAGGACTTAGGAGGGGAGCGTCCTTGTTGGATGAGCCACGGGGATTCTGTCCAGACCTTACCAGAGGGCTTTAGTGTTGCTGCTCATACTAGTCATACTCCCGTTGCAGCCATGATGAATGAACAGCGTCATTTCTATGGTGTTCAGTTTCATCCGGAAGTTAAGCATACCCCGGATGGACAAGCGATGTTGGAGAAGTTTCTCTTTGATATTTGTAAATGTACCGGAGACTGGACGATGGAATCTTTCATCGAGCTGCAGGTTGCCGAAATAAGAGCTAAGGTTGGAAAGGGAAGGGTTCTTTGTGCTTTGAGCGGTGGAGTAGATTCTTCCGTAGCTGCAGCCTTAGTACATCGTGCAGTTGGCGATCAGCTAACCTGTGTATTTGTTGATCATGGATTTATGCGTAAAAATGAAGCTGAACAGGTAAAAAAGATTTTTACAGAGCAGTTTAAGCTTAACTTAGTTTTTATAGATGTCCACGAGCGTTTCCTGAAAAAGCTTGAAGGGGTGTCTGACCCGGAAACTAAGCGTAAAGCTATTGGCAATGAGTTTATTCGTGTTTTTGAAGTAGAGGCAGCGAAATTGGGGCAAGTAGATTTCTTGGTTCAAGGTACGCTATATCCGGATATTGTAGAAAGTGGAACGGATACAGCTGAAACAATTAAGAGTCATCATAATGTTGGCGGCTTGCCGGAAGACATGAAATTTCAGCTTATTGAGCCATTACGTATGCTTTTTAAAGATGAAGTTCGTGAGTTGGGTATTGAATTAGGGATGAGTGAGGAGATTGTCTGGCGGCAACCATTCCCCGGGCCTGGCCTGGCAATTCGAATTCTTGGAGAAGTAACACGTGAAAAGTTAGATATTTTGCGTGAAGCAGATGCAGTCATCCTTGAAGAAATTCGCCGTTCGGGCATGTACCGTGATTTATGGCAAAGCTTCGCTGTACTCCCTTCCATCAAAAGTGTCGGTGTCATGGGAGACGGTCGAACTTATGAGTATCCTATCATTTTCCGAGCGGTTACCAGTGAGGATGCCATGACGGCAGATTGGGCCAGACTCCCTTATGAGCTTCTGCATAACATATCCTCAAGGATTGTCAACGAAGTAAAGGGTGTAAACCGTGTGGTTTATGATATCACCTCCAAGCCCCCTGGAACCATTGAGTGGGAGTAGGGTAGAGGTGGCATAAACACTAGATTTCCAAGGGTTTCAGGGGTGTATGAGTATTTGGCAAGTGGTTATGATTTCAGCCAGTTTTTTGGCGTCATCATAGCCACCTGTTTTGTTGTTACCAGCTTAGAAGACACTAGCAAAACCAATTGATTCCGAAATTCTACGCTATAGTTGTGAGATGGTCAAAAGGCAAAACGTGAGTATAACCATATGGTTACTAAGCACCCTGAGGGTGCTGTAAGTATTAAGCCGTGTCGAACATAACACTATTATCGACACGGAGGAACAATTAGCCCCGGAAACCGGGTCTGAGAGCACAGCATTCATCATTAAACTTCCCTTAAGCTGGGTTTCGACAGGCATAAAATATAGATTATAGCTTAGTATCTGATATTATGGAATTAATGTGGAAGGGATACCATATTACGACAAATGATTACCTATTAATGGATAATTTATTCTTGCTAATTCATCTTTAAAGCAATAAAATCTTCTTGAGAAGAGATTTTCAGGAGGAATCCGTGTGGAAAAGAAACTTTTGAAAAGAATTGAGGCATTACGTCAGAAACTCAATAAATACGAACTAACTCGTAACCTTGTTGATAGTGAAGTCGTTGAGGTTAGTCAACAATTAGACAAGCTGCTTAATCAATACCAAAGGGTTGTTTCTTATCAACAATTAAGCTTTTGGTAAACAAGAATATAGTTACAAAGGGATACCACAAGAGAATCCAATCTTGCAGGTGTCCTTTTTTTTGCTACCAATCAAAAGGTAGATCATATGTTCTTAAATCTAGTCTTTTACGTGGTTAATATACTATGTTTAGATAATCTAGGCCTGTTTATTTCCAATTCATAAGTATGGTAGCTATACTGTTATTGCAATAATACTGGATATATTATGGAAATAAGGACTAGTTAAGTGCTTTTATCTCTTAAAGGGATTATAATAGACTAGCAGAGGAGGGCAAAATGAACTATATTGTATTTGACCTTGAATTTAATATGTTTTTCAAGTTTAACGAAGGAGATTACGCAAATCCTTCTTTGAAAAGTGAAATTATCCAGATTGGAGCTGTAAAGCTAAACGAAAATCTGGAGACTATTGGGGAGTTCAATTCAATTATTCGACCTGTAGTTTATAAAAGAATTAATCCCTATGTTAAGAAAAAAACAAATATTAATTCACACATGGTTATTAAAGGGAAAGCATTTAATGAAGCAATAAAAAGCTTTAGTGATTGGGTTGATAAAGATCCGGTTTTATGTTCTTGGGGGCATGATGATATGCTGGGCTTAAGAGATAATTGCTTGTTTTTTGGCATAGATTCGCTGTCTTTTGATAAATACATAAATATCCAACAAATCTATATGAAGCATGAAGGTCTAACAATGCAACCGAGCTTGGAAAGTGCTGTTGAAAGCTTAAAGATTGAAAAAACATTCCCATTTCATGATGCTTTGAGTGATGCATTTTATACAGCAGAAATTTTCAAGGAAGTGTTTGATGATTCTAATTCAATAATTGATTGGGGAAAAGTACAAAAAGAAAATGAGGAAAAGATTCGAGAGCTCAAAGCCTTATTAGCAAAAGTGAGCATACATTGTCCTGAATGTGATAAGATCTTGCAGAAAACTAGAGAAATGACAAAAGCAAAGAAATACTTTGCTCATAGTTACTGTGATAATTGTAAGCTGCCGGTTCGGCATATTTCCAGGATCACTCAAAATGGTAATGGGGAGTATAGGATTACTTCGAAGGATTCGATCTATAAAACAGAAGAGTCTGCAGACTCACAAAATCCTTAGAAGAGAGTTGGTGAGACACTGATTTCGGACAACTTCCATTGCTTGAAATTGGTATTCGGAAATGTCTCGAAATGCCACAGCTTGTGATGATTTGAACATCATTACATAAAGCTGTGGCATTATGTGCTCGTAAACCAAGTTTATGGTCTAAATAAAGATGTTTGTTAATCTCATGTCCATTACCGTTGTCGAACGTTTTTTTAAAAATAATTAATAATGTTCGGAATTTCTATTGACCTATAGATAAGCTTCTTGTAAAATGAACTTAGAAAATTTCATATGGAGTTCATATATCCGCGGAGATATGGTCCGCAAGTTTCTACCAGGCCGCCGTAAATGACCTGACTATGAGCGAAAGTGTACCTAGGGCTATGATTTGCATTGTCCGAGTGGTACAGGTTTGATTGCGATCAAATTACACCGAAGGGATAAAAGCCCAGGCGGGTAGGTTTCACTCTGTTTAAAAGGGGGGATCTGCCTTAGGCCTGGGCTTTTTTACAATTTAGGAAAACATACTAGGAAAGAGGCGAAAGAAATGAGCCAAATTGGGGTTATTATGGGTAGTGATTCGGATTACAAAGTTATGGAAGATGCTTTAAAAGTTCTCCGTGAGTTTGAAGTTGATTTCGAAGTTAAGATTTCCTCTGCCCACAGGACATTGGAGAGAACCGTAGCCTGGGTAAAAGCTTTTGAAACTCAAGGTGGAAAAATAATTATCGCTGCAGCAGGATTAGCCGCCCATTTGCCTGGGGTTATTGCAGGAGCCACTACATTGCCTGTAATAGGTGTCCCACTAAGCAGCGGATCCCTGCAGGGTATTGATGCCCTTTACTCTATCGTTCAGATGCCCCCTGGGATTCCCGTTGCAACGGTTGGTATTGGTGCTGCCAAAAATGCTGCTTTGCTCGCTGTCCAGATTCTAGCCGCTCAGGATAAACCTCTTAATGACAAGGTAAAAAACTATCGAGCAAAAATGATGAAAGACATTGAGACCAAGGACGAAGCATTGCAGAAGATGGTAAGCGAAGGGATAAAGGGGACAGTAATATGATTGAACGCTATACTCTTCCGGAAATGGGAGGGATCTGGACAGATGAGCATCGCCTTGAATTGTGGCTGAAAATTGAAATTGCCGCTTGCGAAGGATGGGCTAAGTTAGGGAAGATTCCGAATGAGGCGGTTGAAATCATTCGAAAGAGGGCGGCATTCTCTTGGGAAAGGGTACAAGAGATCGAGGAGGTTACTCAGCACGATGTCTTGGCATTTTTGACCAATGTTGCAGAGCACGTGGGAGATGAAGCTAAACATATTCATCTTGGTCTAACCTCTTCGGATATCCTTGATACAGCACTCTCTCTACAATTAGTTGAAGCTTCCGAGATTTTACTGACAAAACTTGAAGGGCTGGAAGCGGTTCTGCGCCGTAGAGCCATTGAACATCGGGACACACTTATGATGGGCCGTACTCATGGAATTCATGCCGAACCCATCACTCTAGGGTTGAAATTTGCTTTGTGGTACGATGAAATCAGACGTCAGAAGGGGCGATTAGCCTTTGCCCGAGAGGAAATCAGAGTGGGTAAAATCTCCGGTGCAGTAGGGACATTCGCTAATGTTGATCCACAAGTAGAAGCCCATGTTTGTCAGGCACTTAACCTAAAGCCGGCCTTGATTTCGACACAAATCATCCAACGTGATCGACATGCCTTTTTTATGACAACCCTTGCTGGCATCGCAAGTACTCTAGATAAAATAGCAACTGAACTTCGTAATTTACAGAGAACGGATGTTCATGAGGTAGAGGAGGCCTTTGGAAAAGGACAGAAAGGCTCTTCTGCAATGCCGCATAAGAAAAACCCAATTACTCCTGAGCGTATTTGTGGCATGGCGAGAGTCATTCGTGCTAATGCTCAAGTTGCACTAGAAAATGTAGCCTTATGGCATGAACGAGATATTTCTCATTCCTCAGCGGAACGTATGATTTTACCAGACAGCACAATTGCCTTAGATTATATGCTTCATAAGATGACTCAGCTAATAGATCGACTGAATGTATTCCCAGAGCAAATGAAAGTCAATATTGATAAGGGCTGTGGACTGATTTTTTCCCAACGTGTTATGTTGGCCTTGGTTAGCAAAGGGGTTAGTCGCGAGGCTGCCTATGCTCTGGTACAAACCAATGCAATGGAAGCCTGGAATACTAAAGAGCAGTTTCAGAACTTAATCAGTAAAGACTCTAAGATACGGGAATATTTAGATGAAAAAGAAATTAGCGAACTCTTTGATTATGGGTATCATACCAAGCATGTAACCGATATTTTTCAGCGGCTAGAGCTTATTTAGACAACGGAGAAATAACGAAAATAGAGCTAAAGAGCGAGTAAACAACCATGAAGTAAGGTTAGAGTTTAAATGACTGCGATTAAGAGAGGGGTAACTAGTATGGAAAAGTTAGAATTGCGTTATGAAGGAAAAGCTAAGCGGGTTTATGATACCGATCAAAATGAGTATTTCTGGGTAGCCTATAAGGATGATGCTACTGCCTTCAACGGTGAAAAAAAGGGTCAAATCCTTGACAAGGGATTAGTTAACAACCAGCTGTCTGCCTTGTTTTTTGTTGAATTAGAAAAGGCAGGAATTCCAACCCATTTTGTTGATTTATTAAGTGATAGAGATATGCTTGTTTATCGTTTAGAAATGATTCCCCTAGAAGTTGTTGTTCGCAATATTGTTGCTGGAAGTTTGTCAAAGCGTTTAGGAGTAGAGGAAGGTTTCGTGCTTCCACATCCGGTAGTTGAGTTGTATTACAAAGATGATGCACTAGGGGATCCGTTGGTTAATGAATCCCATGTTGAGGCAATGGGCTGGGCAAGTAGGGAAGTTGCTACGGAAATTCAAGCATTAGGCTTAAAAGTAAACTCAATCCTACAGTCGATTTTAGTAAAAGCGGGCATTGAACTAATTGATTATAAGCTTGAATTTGGAATTCGTGATGGAAAAATATATCTGGGAGATGAAATCTCCCCGGATACCTGTCGGTATTGGGATATTGAAACCCGCGAAAAGTTGGATAAGGATCGCTTCCGTCGTGATTTAGGAAAGGTTGAAGAAGCGTATCAAGAAGTTTACCGCCGAGTAAAGGCTGTTCTTGCTTAGCCTAAAGGTCGGGATATAATAAAGAATTTATAGTTAAGTTGAATTAGGAAGTGGTTTCATCCCTAGGAATATTGCGGTGAAGTACTCGCTTAGGAAATGCTCTAAGGTACCTCGCCGCATGCTCGAACTAAGGAGGAGAGAGGGGCCGAAAATGTTCGAATTTGGAGAGGACAAACCGAAAGAGGAATGTGGAGTCTTTGGAATCTATGCTCCTGATCAGGAGGTTGCCCGTCTTACCTATTATGGGCTTTATGCTTTACAGCATCGCGGGCAGGAAAGCGCCGGAATCGCAGTTTCGAACGGACGGAGCATTAACGTCCATAAAGGAATGGGCCTGGTATCAGAAGTGTTTTCCGATAGAATAGTGGATGGTCTGAAGGGAAAAATGGCAATTGGACATGTACGCTATTCTACGACGGGATCTAGTTTGTTGGCTAATGCTCAACCTTTAGTGGTTCACTATCAAAAAGGGATGATGGCCTTAGCCCATAACGGGAATTTGACTAATGCCTCAGATTTAAGAGAAGAACTGGGTAAAAATGGTGCAGTCTTTCAAACAACTGTTGATAGTGAAGTGATTATTAATCTTATAACCCGCTACCGTCGGGATTCCTTAGAAGATGCCTTAGTTAAGACTATGATGGATCTACGCGGAGCCTATGCCTTGGTTATTTTAGCAGAGGATAAACTCTTTGGTATCCGTGATCCGCTGGGTGTTCGTCCTTTATGCATTGGAAGTTTAGGGGGGCGGTATTGCCTTGCTTCGGAAAGTTGTGCTCTGGATACCATAGGGGCAGAGTTTGTGAGAGATGTGGAACCCGGTGAAATTATAATAATCGATGAAGAAGGCTTGCACTCACGCCGAGGCCTAATGATAACTAAGCAGGCGTCCTGTGCCTTTGAATATATATATTTTGCTCGACCTGATAGTACCATGGATCAGTTGAATATTGCTGAAAGTCGGCGCCAGATGGGGATCGAACTGGCACGTGAATGTCCTATCGATGCAGATCTTGTAATTGCAGTTCCAGACTCTGGCACCGCTTCAGCTCTGGGATATGCCACAGCCCTGGGAATACCCTTTGGAGAGGGGCTTATTAAAAATCGTTATGTCGGCAGAACATTTATCCAGCCCACACAGGCCATGAGAGAAGTAGCAGTTCGTCTTAAGCTTAATGCCAATGCCAGCGTGCTTAAAGATAAACGAGTTGTAATGATCGATGATTCTATTGTCCGAGGAACCACTAGTTCTAAATTGGTTGAAATGGTTAAGAACGCAGGTGCTAAAGAGGTACACTTTTTAATCAGTTCTCCTCCGGTTGCTTACCCTTGCTTCTATGGTATTGACACCGCAGAACGGGAAAAGCTTATTGCCAACAAATTAGATGTCGAAGGTATTCGAAAGTATGTTGGAGCAGATTCATTGCACTATATTTCTGAGGAGGGCTTGCTTCGCGCTTTAGGGACAGAGTCTGTTTGTTTGGCATGTTTTAATGGATCCTATCCTATCCCCGTTTCCAACTTAAACAGAGGTAAAAAGAACTTTGAATCTCAGAACATATTCTGAAGGGAATGGCCAGTCTCGGGGATTAAGAGACTAACCCTAAGACTGAAAGTCATTTGGACTGATTTTTTAACTTACTATGGTAGAGTATAGGTAATGCTATAAGCTCTGACACATTAAGAGTAGGAGGAATTAATCTTGGGATATTCTTACCGAGATGCGGGTGTTGATATTGAAGCTGGGAATGAAGTAGTAGAACGTATAAAGCCAGCGGTTGCTCGGACTCTTCGGCCAGAGGTTCTCGGCGGATTAGGGGGTTTTGGCGGGCTTTTCAAACTGGATTTGGCTAAATACCCAAATCCAGTCCTCGTTTCAGGAACCGACGGAGTAGGTACGAAGCTGCGCCTAGCTTTTCAAATGAATCGACATGATACCATTGGGCAAGATGCAGTCGCTATGTGCGTCAATGATATCTTAGTACAAGGGGCGGAGCCTTTATACTTTCTTGATTATCTAGCCGTAGGTAAAGTCGAGCCACAAAGGCTGTCCCAGGTTGTTGAGGGAATTGCCAGAGGGTGTGAAATGGCTGGTTGTGCCTTAATTGGAGGAGAAACTGCGGAAATGCCTGGTTTCTATGCAGAAGATGAATATGACATAGCAGGATTTTCGGTGGGCGTGGTGAATGAAGATAAGTTAATAGACGGCTCAAAAATTCGTGTAGGAGATATCCTTATCGGTTTGCCTTCATCCGGTCTACATAGCAATGGTTACTCTCTAGCCCGAAAAGTCTTTGCTCCCTATTCCTTGGATGAAAAATTCCCTGAGTTAGGGGAATCTCTTGGAGATGCCTTACTGCGGCCAACCCGTATTTATGTTAAATCTATTTTATCCCTTCTTTCTGGAGTAGAGATACTTGGAATGGCTCATATTACTGGTGGTGGGTTAACAGATAACGTTCCACGGGTTTTGCCGGCAGGTCTGGGGGCTAAAATTGATATTACAAAATGGGAGCGTCCTTCAATCTTTTCGCTGATTCAACGTTTAGGAGATGTTGCCTGGACAGAAATGTATCGGACATTCAATATGGGAGTTGGTTTTGTCCTTGTGGTACGTGCGGAAGATGAGAGTCTGGTGCGACAGAAACTCGATGAATTAGGTGAAAACAACTTTGTTTTAGGGAGTGTCATAATGGGGGAAGGTGTGGCTTATGAGGACGGCAATACTGGCATCGGGCCGAGGGAGTAATCTCCAAGCACTGATCAAAGCCTATCAAAGTGGCAGTCTGCCTATCCGGATTGTGGCAGTTGGATCGGATTCTCCAGGAGCCGGCGCACTTATGCACGCTGAAGAGGCGGGAATCCCAAGTCGTGTTTTTCCCATTAATCAGTACCTCCATCGTCAAGCCCAAGAGGCAGATATCTTAAATTGGATAAGAGAAAATGAGGTAGAACTTTTACTTCTGGCTGGGTATATGAGGGTTTTGAGTCCCTCGTTTATGAGGGAAGTGCCTTTTCCCATTCTTAATATCCATCCTTCCTTATTGCCTGCTTTTCCTGGTCTGCATGCTCAACGCCAGGCGCTTGAATATGGGGTTAAAGTAAGTGGTTGTACTGTACACTTTGTAGATGAAGGCTTGGATAGTGGTCCGATTATTTTACAAGAAGCCGTACCTGTGCTCCAAGAGGATACGGAAGAGAGCTTGTCTCAGAGAATTTTAGCGGTGGAACACCGTCTCTATCCGGAAGCCGTTCGCTTGCTAGCCTTAGGGCAAGTAAAACGGTCTGGACGAAGAGTACAGATTTTGCAACAGGAGGAATTGAGATGAAGCGAAGAGCAATCATAAGTGTTTCAGACAAAACGGGTATTGTTTCCTTTGCCCGTGAACTTGTAGATATCGGCTTTGAGTTAATATCTACCGGAGGAACTTATAAAGCATTAGATGAGGCTAATATTCCGGTCAAATATGTGAGTGAGGTCACTGGATTTCCTGAAGTTCTAGATGGCAGAGTTAAGACCCTCCACCCGTTAATTCATGGGGGAATTTTAGCTCGCGATAGTGTCAAACACATGGAGCAAATGGAAAAAAACGGAATTAAATATATTGATTTAGTAGTTGTTAATCTTTATCCATTTCGGGAGACTATAGCTAAGCCTGGAGTTAGCTTTGAAGAAGCTATAGAAAACATTGATGTTGGTGGGCCAACGATGGTGCGCGCAGCAGCTAAGAATCACGGACGGGTTACCGTGATTGTCAATCCAGAATCTTACGAAGAAGTATTAAGTGTGCTTCGAGAAGCTGGAACAGTTCCCGCCGGTATGAGGAAGAGACTGGCTGCTGAAGCCTTTTCCCATACTGCTGAATATGATCGTCTAATTGCCGGGTACTTAGAGCGGCAACTTGAACCACCGGATACATTTCCGGAGACACTGCGTATAACTGCCCAAAAAGTTCAAGAACTTCGTTACGGCGAAAATCCACAGCAAAAGGCTGCCTTCTATATCAATGCTGAGGCTGGGGTAGGGACACTTGCCAACGGAAAACAACTTCAAGGGAAAGAACTTTCCTATAATAATTGGATCGATATGAACGCTGCTTGGAAGCTCGTGCGGGAATTTGAAACTTGTGCAGCTGCAATCATTAAACATACCAACCCTTGTGGAGTGGCAATGGGCAAGACGCCTCTTGAGGCTTATGAAAGTGCGTTTGCCGCAGACCCAATCTCTGCTTTTGGTGGGATTATCGCTTTTAATCGTGTAGTAGATACAGCGTGTGCCGAGGCGCTTAAAGAGCGATTCTATGAGGTTATAATCGCGCCTGACTTTAGTCCGGAAGCACGAGAGATTCTTAGCTCTAAAACAAATCTGCGACTCTTTGTGGTAGGAAGAGGAGAATTGGGCAAAGTCATGTCCGGTTGGGTTTATAGAAGTGTTGAAGGCGGTTACCTTGTGCAAGAGATTGATCGAGGGACTACTCCGGTATCTGAATGGGAGTTTGTGACAGAGCAAAAGCCTACGGAAGAAGATTTGGTCGCTCTTGATTTTGCCTGGCGCATTGTCAAGCATGTCAAGTCAAATGCTATCGTTGTAGCTGATCACAAGCGCACTCTGGGAGTTGGAGCCGGGCAGATGAATCGGGTGGGCTCCGTTAAGATTGCACTTGATCAAGCCGGAGATGCCGCTAACGGAGCTTATTTAGCTTCGGATGCATTCTTTCCATTCCCGGATTCTATTGAAGAGGCTGCCCGTGCCGGAATCCGCGCAATTGTTCAGCCTGGAGGATCTGTTAGGGATGAGGCTGTAATTGAAGCAGCGAATCGTTTAAATATGATCATGGTCTTTACCCATCGCAGACATTTTCAGCATTAGTTAACATTTTTAACTGATTTAGTTCAGTCTTATTTTGGGAACGGTAGTTTCTGCTAAATGACAAGTGGGGTGAAAAGGTGAAGAAGCATCGGGTTTTAATTATCGGCAGCGGTGGTCGTGAACATGCACTGGCTTGGAAGTTGGCCCAAAGCCCTGAACTTGAACGTTTATATGTGGCGCCGGGAAATGCCGGCACTGAGTACTGGAATGTTCCAATTTCCGCACAAGACATTGGGGCACTGGTGGAATTTGCAGTTAATGAAAAAATTGATCTAACGGTTGTTGGTCCGGAGGATCCTTTGAGTATAGGCGTCGTAGATGCTTTTCAGGAGGCAGGTTTGCGAATTTTTGGCCCCTCAAAGGCTGCAGCCCAGTTGGAAGGCAGTAAATCCTATGCCAAGATGATTATGCAAAGTGCTAATATCCCAACAGCACAGTGTCAAGTTTTTGAAGATCCAATCCAGGCCAAAAAGTATATCGAAACCATTGGGGCCCCTTGTGTCTTAAAAGCGGATGGATTAGCCGCCGGCAAGGGAGTTATAGTGGCAATGGATTTGATAACTGCTCTTCAAGCAGTGGATGAAATAATGGATGGCAGTTTTGGTTCTGCCGGCAAAAAACTGCTGGTTGAAGAGTTTCTAGAAGGGCAAGAAGTAAGTTTGCTATGTTTTTCAGATGGAGTTACAGCTTTGCCGATGGTTCCTGTTCAAGATCACAAACGGGCCTTGGATAATGACCTGGGACTGAACACAGGAGGTATGGGGACTTACAGCCCACCACCAATCTGGACGTCTGTACTTGAAGAAACAGTTATGCACGATCTTGTTTTACCAACCCTTAAGATTATGCAAGAGCAAGGAACTCCTTTTGTAGGTGTATTGTTTCTAGGGCTTATGTTAACGAAGCAGGGGCCTAAACTTCTGGAATACAACGTTCGTTTTGGGGATCCGGAAACTCAAGTTGTAATGAAACGACTTAAATCAGATCTTCTGCCTATTCTTTGGTCATGTACAGAAACAAATCTCTCTAAGGTTCAATTAGATTGGAAAGAAGAGGTTGCAGTTTGCGTTGTAATGGCTGCGGAGGGTTATCCAATAACTTACACAAAAGGAATACCGATCAGATTACCCGAAGAGAGTGATCCGGATGTAGTAGTCTTTCATGCCGGAACCGGAATTATTGAAGGCCAGCTTGTAAGTAATGGAGGCCGGGTTTTAGGCATAACATCGGAGGGTAACACCTTGCAAGAGGCGCGTGAAAAAGCTTATTCTCTGATTAACGAAATCGATTTTCCCAAAGCTCATTTTCGCCGAGATATTGGAGTTAAAGGGTTAAACTAAAATTTCCATTTTTATGTTTAACATATTCTTCACACAAAGTTCATGGTAATGTAACAGTGATCATCTATACTAAACTCAGTAGACAATGATTATCCGTTTTTTAGCGGTTAATATAAATTCTTTCTCATTTTTCTCCCCTTCTTTCTTTTCCCCTCTATGAAATGGAGGGGATTTTTTATTATTCAGATGTATGACCTTTCGTTACTTGATTTCCGAAGATCTTTTCTGTTTACTGCCTATATGGAAAAAATACAGAGAACAAGGACCTTGCCTGTTAACGAAGGTAAGATCCTTGTTCTCTGCCCAAATTTGAACTGTCTTGGGGGTAAGTCATAGCTGCCGGGATGCTTTAGATATGTTGTGATGGATTTAACTGCTGCCTAATGGTTGATCCGGGGTAAGATTCTACTCGGTGAGGTATTAAAACATTTTGGACATACATAAATTGGACTTTTTGCTGCCGGGATTATGTTGATATTTAGAGTTTGAGCCGTATACTGAATCCATTTACTTAAGTGATCCAGGCTCTGACAATTAGGACAACTTAACAACACTCGTCTTCACTTCCTCGAGATTAGTGTATGAACACCATAAGGAAAGTGTGACCTCGCCAAGTCTATCTCCATATAATAAAGGCAGGACTCTTAATAAGAAGGTGAGAAGGGAATGTTTAATTATAGTAAGCGTTTGTTTTATCCGATTCATGTTGAACGAGAAGATCCGGCATTTGCTAAATTGCTCATAGAACATTATTCTGGGATAGATGGTGAATTATCTTCTGCCCTACAATACTTTCACCAAAGATATTTTATATCTAACCGGCATATCCGCGAGTTGTTAGGCATTATCACTGCGGAAGAATTTGGGCATATGGAGTTAATTTCGGTAGCCGTAAGTAAATTAGGAGGACCACCATTAACCTTGCTGAATGCTCAAGATGCTCTAAGGGAAATTAAGCACAATGATCAGAGTTTTGATCTCAATAAACTTTTGCAAATGGATATACAGTCAGAAACAAGAGCGATTCGCTTATATAAGCAACTTCTGGAATTGACTAATGATGTAAATATGAAGAAAATGATTAAGTTTCTGATTGGCAGAGAAGATGTACATAAATACTTATTGAAAAAGGCCCAAAGGTTAGTTCGGGAAAACGGAACTCCAGAGGAGTTTAATGAGCTTATCTACGACTATAAAATGAGTTTGCAAGTTCTGAAATGAAACATTAAAGTTAGATAGATTGAGTAATAGGATGAAAAAAGTCGGCTGATAAAGCCGACTTTAGTATTTAATAATCCAATCAGAAATCATTAATCGTTCGGAAAAACCAAATCCTTCAGTATCGATAGTAAGTTGAGATTTGTGAATTAGGTCACGATCATAGAAAACAGTAATCCCATCTGTATTAAACTGGTAGTAGTTTTCAGGCTTTCTGGGACTTCCTTTACGTACAGTAGGGGGAGTGGAAAGAGGGATACAGCATTGTGTGACAACCAGACGTTTTATGTAAAGCTTATTTTTTTTGGCCTTCTGGAGGAATTTTAAGGCGTTTTGTGTAATGTTAATAATCATATTCTTACTTGTTATAAGGTTAGGATCCAACGTAGATTCACCTCCTTGATGTTGCCATACCTTATTCTATCATTTTTGTCTTTGCTTGCAAGAGATTGAGGGTCAAGTTTAGATAAGATCCCACACCGACGTGAAATTTGTAAAAAGTGTTTTGAAAAGAATAACGAAACTCTGGGTAATTATGCTTAAGGGCTAGTTAGTTTGTGATGGGAACAATATTTTGTTTGTCTTCCATAAAGCTTTTTAAAGAAACGTGAAGTTCGTTATCATTATTTACAGATGCAAAGAAAATATCTGCGGGAGTTTTAATATTTAGCGTGGCTAATTGCTGCTCTAGCCAGTCTTCGGAAAGACCAAGCTTCTTTAAGACATTTCCATAGATTTCACCGTCGATAATGATAGGGTAGGAAAGAGAAGAGCCTACTTTTGTTAGATTCATATCTTCAAGGGTAACTAAATCTTTATTTGCATGTTTTAAAACAGATAAATTACCGTTTGCCTCTATAATGCCTATCTGTACATCACTTATATTAAAGACATCTTTCTCACGAAGCATCTGCAGAATATTGTCGATGGAAAAGCGAATTTTTTTAAGGTTGTTCATAATCAATTGTCCGTCTTGAATTACAATTGTAGGCTCAAAGGTAATTAAGTGTCCAAATTTTCGATGCTTAATTACTGAGTTGGTTATAACCTTTTGAAAAAGACCGATTAAAATAATTGCTACTGCAGTATGTATGTGAGAAATGCTGGGGTCAGCTAGGTCAGCGCCTGTTATTGCTCCCAAAGTAATAATAACCAGAAAGTCGAAAACTGGAAGTTCCCCTATAGCACGCTTTCCCATATATAGAGTAACAATCAAAAGCAAAGGTATTATTGTAAAGATCCGTCCCACCACAAAGAGAAGCTCTTTTGTTAATTCCATTAATTCACTTCCTTCCACAACTTAAGTGCCTGTCTTATATTTTCAAGATCGACTAAAAATATGGAACGATAAAAGGACTAATTTGCTAACATAAAGACATAATCATTTAATTGTCTCTCTAGTTTGTTAAATTGTAATAAATGCTTGGTGAAGGGAAAGATTTTAAATTATGCTGAAAGACTGTAAGGCTGGGGAACGATTTGAAGGAGTATTGCTGATTAATGAGTGGAAAGAGGTTCCATTTCGGCAAAAACCGGGGGCATATCTCTCCTTGACATGCCAAGATAGCTCAGGGCAGATGCAAGGGAAAATGTGGAATTATGATCCCAAAGTTCTCCTGCTGCTAAAAGATCAGGATATAGTTCGGATTAAAGGGGTTGCTTCTGAGTACCGTGGTACTCTGGATCTAACGATTGAAACAATAACACTATTAGCTGAAGAGGACATCGACTTATCAGAACTTTTGCCAAGCTCCCCGGTTGCAGCTTCGGAGTTAGAGAACCGCTTAAGGGTTCTGATAGAAAACACTAGCCAAAGGGAACTTAGGGCTTTGCTGGAACAGTTTTTTGGACATCCGGAATGGGGGGGCGCGTTTAGAAAAGCACCTGCTGCCATGAAGGTCCATCAAGCATACTTGCGTGGTCTTTGGGAACACAGTGTTAGAGTCGCTGAGCTTGTTGAAGAAATTGTCAAGTATTACCCCAAAATGAATCGAGATTTAGCTGTAACAGGTGCCCTATTACATGACTTGGGGAAAATTGCTGAGTACAATTATGACCGGGGAATTAAATTTACAACAGAAGGAAGGCTACTGGGGCACATTATCTTAGGAATTGAGCTTCTGACTGAGGAGATTACCAAGATTTCTGACTTCCCTCGGGAATTGAGGTCTAAGTTGTTGCATATCATTACAAGTCATCATGGTAAATATGAATGGCAATCGCCAAAACGTCCGAAATTGATGGAAGCCTTAGTAATTCACTATGCTGATGCCATGGATGCTGAGCTTTATCAGTTTGAACAAGCAAAAGAAAACTATCCCGAGGATGAATGGTCTCCATATATCCCTAGTATGGAGCGGTACATTTATTTAAAATAAGATAGTACTCAGGCTTTAGCCAGCTTTTTCAATTTGGTATCCCAAAAGCGATTTGCTATAAGGCGAACACAAAAGGGATGGTTACCCCAGGTGTTGAGGTTATCCAGTGAAAGCATAAGTGCATAAGCTTGACGACAGATAGATAGTATAGGGTAATTCTTAGCAATATGTGCTAAAACAGAAAGGATAGCTTCACAGCGTTCAGAGTAAAACAGATTTTGTATGTAACGGCGGCTGTGAGGAGCAAGGCGAAAACGAGTTAAATCTGTGGAAAGAGGCTTAATTTCGCTTTCGGAAAACGATACCACATTAAATTCCGGTAGATCAGCTAGAATATCTGCTGATTTCAAGAATTGCCCAAGGTGTTCTTGGACTTCAAGAATTGGAAAAGAGATACAGCCCGGAGTAGTAGCTAAAATTCGGATGCGCAAAAGATTTGATTGAATCATTTTTTCGTTAGCAATGAGATTTTGATTTTTTTGGGTCATGTGCAGAATGAGGGCGGCAAGAACCTCATTCCCTTCGAAGGCTTGTTGTTCCCAAGCAGGTAAGAGACAGAGGATATCTTCCTTAAGAGGGGGGGTAATCTGATCAAAAAGTTCAGATTGAATAATTGTATTTAAAGATTCTTCAGTGGGGTTTGTGAGTAAAATTCGCCGAAATCCAGGGTGAACCAAGGTCTTATTATCTGAGTTATTCATCGAAGGTGCCTCCTCCGTAGATTATTATCTAATTAGTTTTGTCTTTTAGTGTATGTTTTTTATAGGGTTCTATCCAAGGAATTTAACTTGTCCTAATTAGATGCGGAAGAGTCAGATAATAATGATGAAAGAATCCGAAATTTTGTTTTAGTTGGTGCTGTCTGGCTATGGGATTGTAGGATGGAAAGTTCCGCGCTGATCTTGCATAAGTATAATAATAAACATACTGTTGAAAAGGAGCAAAGATGGGAACTCTTACCCCTAGCTTAGAAGACTATCTTGAAGAAATTTATCGTTTCTCTCTTTCCACCGATACAGTTCGAGTAACTGATCTTAGTATCAAACTAGGGGTTTCTTTGCCGTCTGTAACCAAAGCTTTACGTAAATTAAAAAGCGGTCAGTATATTTACTATCAACGCTACGGAGAAATAAATCTATCCGAAAAAGGGAAAAAGCTCGGCGACTTTTTAGTTAAGCGTAACCAGTTATTACAGGAATTTCTGGTACTTATTAAGACCGATTGTGATATTGCTGCTGAGGCTGAGGCCATGGAACATTATCTCTCAGAAGCAACTATTCGGTCTATTCAATCTATTGTCACCTTTCTAAACGAAAATCCTAAATGGTATAAGGTTTTACTGGAACACATCACGTCTTCCAGTAAAACCAAGGAATAAGTCATTATTTTTTAGGCTAAACCAAGCATACGAACCACTTGAGTCAGAATAAAACAAGCAGAAAATCCGATGAGTGTTGGAATTAGAAATGATAGAAAGGTCCATTTTTTACTGCCGGTTTCCTTGTAGGTTGTGAGGAGAGTAGTAGCACAAGGCCAATGCAATAGGGAAAACAACATGACGTTAACTGCTGTAAGCCAGGTCCAGCCGTTACTAACCAAAACGTTCCTAAGCTCCTCTAAGCTTGCAAAATCCTGTAAAGAGCCGGTGGAAAGATAGCTCATGATGAGAATCGGCATAACAATCTCATTTGCAGGCAAGCCAAGGATAAAGGCCATTAGGATGAATCCATCTAAGCCAATAAGTTTTCCTAAGGGGTTTAGGGTATGAGCCACAGTAGAGAGGATACTCAGTTCTCCAATATATATATTTGCCAGAATCCAAATTACGGCGCCTGCGGGGGCTGCTATGATGATTGCACGTCTTAGGACAAATAATGTGCGGTCAATCACTGAGCGATAGATCACTGCTCCTATCTTAGGACGACGGTATGAGGGTAATTCCAAGACAAGAGAAGAAGGTTCACCTTTTAATATTGTTATTGATAGTAACCATGAGACAGTTAATGTAACAGCTATACCCAGTAATATCATTCCCGAAATCACCAAGGCATTGATTATTCCTGAATAGGATGCAATTGCTCCACCTATAAAAATTGAAGTGATGGCAATCAATGTCGGAAATCTACCATTGCAGGGAACAAAATTATTGGTTAGAATTGCGATTAGCCGCTCACGAGGAGAGTCTATTATTCTGCATGAAGTGACTCCAGCCGCATTGCATCCGAATCCCATGCACATGGTCAGACTCTGTTTGCCACAGGCTTTAGCTTTTTTGAAAATATGATCCAAGTTGAAAGCTATGCGCGGAAGATAACCGGAATCTTCTAATAAGGTAAATAACGGAAAGAAGATGGCCATAGGAGGCAGCATAACTGAAACAACCCAGGCTAAAGTACGGTAAACTCCTAGAACAAGAACTCCATGAACCCAATCTGGGGCACCTAACCACTGAAACCCAAGAGTTAGTTGATCCTGAAAGGCAAAGAGCACGCTGGCAAGGAGCCCTGAGGGTATATTCGCACCTTCTATAGTTATCCAAAAGACACCTACCAATAGTAGGATCATGAGGGGATATCCGAACCACTTGGAAGTAACCAGATTATCGATGATTTGATCGAAGCCAATTCGGTGGCGCCCTTTGCTTGAAAGAACATGCTTTGTAATTTGCTCTGCATTTCCATAAATATCGGCCACAATCTGATCGCTAAAGGAATTTCGATAGGCTTTGCGAACATATTCAGCTTGACCATAAGCCTCACTAAGATTTCTAGAAGAACTCATTGCGCACATTTGGATTCCTCCCAATCCTGGAATGAAACTTGATCAATATCCAGAAAATTACTTAAGCTTTCCAGGAAGCTCTGATCTCCGTCTAAAAGCCTTAAGGCAATCCAACGCGGTGACAAGCTATTATTTGTAATGTTTTCTACTAACGGCAGCAACTCTTTTAGAGCGCTTTCTACATCTGAGGAATATTTTATCTGTCGAGGAGTCGGCTGTAGTAATCCGGTAGCAACTTGTAATATCTTCTCCCGGAGTTCTTCAAGTCCTTTTCCTTGCCGAGCAGCGGTTGCAACGACAGGCACCCCCAATTCACGTTCTAACGAGGGAACATCAATGACTAAATTTTTCTTTTTAGCCTCATCCATTAGATTCAGACACACAATAACATTAGGTGTTATCTCAAAAACTTGAAGAGCCAAATTTAGATTTCTTTCTAGAGAAGTGGCATCCAAGACTACTACTGTAACATCAGGGTTGGCAAAGCATAGGAAATCTCGGGCAATCTGTTCCTCAACTGTATGAGCTAATAGAGAATAAGTACCAGGCAAGTCGACGATTAAAAAGGGTTTTTTTTGATATTGGTAACTACCATGAGCATTATTCACTGTTTTTCCTGGCCAATTACCGGTATGTTGGTGGAGCCCAGTTAAGGCGTTGAAAATTGTGCTTTTTCCTACGTTTGGGTTACCGGCTAGGGCAATGCTCAATTGATCGTTTCTAATTGTAACTCCAAAATAATTTTGCCATAATAGGCTCTTTTTTTCTGCAGACAGAATCATACACATTCCTCTCCGTTCGATAATTTTCTTACCAAAATTTGAGAAGCGTCTTCACTTCGCAGTGCAATAAGTGTCCCCCTTACCAGATAAGCTGTTGGATCTCCTGATGGCCCCCTGCGTATACTGCGGATCAAGGTTCCAGGGACAATTCCTAAATCAAGTATACGGCGTCGTAAAAGTCCGCTTAACTCTAAGGAAACTATTTGACAGGCCGAACCTAGAGATAAATCTGATAATGAATTGATTCGTTCTGCATTTTTCACACCAATGTACCCCCTTTTTCTAATCTGGCTAATCTTCTTTCGCAGTTAGAGGTTAGCCGCGGCTAACTTTCAGTTAAAAGTTCATTTTGAATAGATTATGTTAAGAGGTCTCTTTTGTTCCCCCGAAAGCTTATACTAATTTGATCAAGGAGTTTGATCAAGGAGCTATTGCACGTTTACAAACGTAAGGGCAATGGCTCCTTGATTTTAAGTCGTTGAGTTTAGAATTGAAGGATGTGGTATGTTTAGAGGCTGAGGTGCCTTTACAATGAGAAAACTATGCTATAATTATAGAATACTGTCGGTGGTCATTACTTAGGAGTTGTTGATATATGAGACAAGGAATCGGCAAATTAAGATTTGCTGATGAAGAAGTACAGATGCCCAAAGTTACAAGGAAAATGCTGACCAGAATATTGAGTTACTTTTTGCCTTATTGGAAAAGCATGCTGCTTGTAATTAGTATAATCTTTACTAGTTCAATACTAGGTCTTGTGCCCCCAATGTTAATCAGAAATATTATTGACATTGCTTTGCCTCAGAAGGATCTGTTTCACTTAAGTTTGTTGATTCTGGTATCCGTTGGGGTTACTGTGATTTTAGGACTTTTACAAGTAGCTCAGTCATATCTCAGTATTTGGATTTCTAAACATATAATTTTAACTATGAAAAATCAAATGTATGGTCATTTGCAGAATATGTCTTTGAATTTCTACACTGCAGCAAGGCCCGGGGAAATTATCACCAGAATAACTAGTGATATAGAGGGAATCCAGGATATTTTTAACTCAACCGTTATCAATGCTATAACCAGTATAGTTGTACTTATCTCGACTGCCGCCGCACTGATATTGATGAATTGGAAGCTGGCAATTGTCGGAATGATTATTCTGCCTACTTTTATTGTCCCAACCAGGAAAGTAGGCAAACTTCGCTGGAAGTTAGCTACTAAGAGCCAAGAAAAAATTAGCGATCTGAATCAGATTATTCAAGAGGCTTTTAGTATTAGTGGGGCACTACTTACAAAGCTTTTTACCAAGGAAAAGGATGAATTAGAAAGATTTACAAAAATCAATAGTGAGGTAATTAGTTTACAAATCAAAGAGTCCGTTGTAGGACGCTGGTTTAGAATGACAATTACAACTTTTATTGCTGTCGGACCGATGCTGATTTATTTTTATGGCGGATACCTGTTTATTAAAGGTGAGATATCCATCGGAAGTATTATTGCTTTTGTCGCCTTGCTGGGGAGGCTTTACGCACCTGTTTCGCAACTATCCAATATACACATCGATATCACAAGATCTTTAGCCTTATTCCAGAGGATTTTTGAGTATTTAGATCTTGACCAAGAAATTAAAAATAAGCTCGGAGCCTATGAACTGAAGGTGATTAGCGGTAAAGTACAATTCAAGAATGTATATTTTTCCTATAACAGTAAGGTTAAGGTTCTCGAAGATATTAGTTTTTCTGTAAGACCAGGTACAATGGTAGCCTTGGTTGGTTCAAGTGGAGTTGGGAAAACCACCATTACAAATCTTATTCCAAGGTTGTACGATGTGAATAAAGGAAGTATAGAGATTGACGGACATGATATCAGAGATGTCACATTAGAGTCACTTAGGAAGCAGATTGGGATAGTGATCCAGGAACCTTACTTATTCAATGATACTATCGAGGAAAATTTAAGGTATGGTAAGAAAGATGCCACCGAAGGAGAAATAGTCGAGGCTTGTAAAGCAGCCTATATTCATGACTTCATTATGACCTTGCCTAATCGATATAAAACAATCGTCGGAAATAGAGGGGTTAAGTTATCCGGTGGAGAAAAGCAAAGGGTATCTATTGCAAGGGTTATATTAAGAGACCCGAGAATTATCATTCTTGATGAAGCTACATCCTCATTAGATTCAATATCGGAAATGTACATTAAAAAGGCTATGATTCCTTTGCTGAAAGATAGGACAAGCTTTGTGATTGCCCACAAATTATCAACTGTTTTAGCAGCGGATCAAATCTTTGTTATTGAAAATGGGGCTATTGCTGAAAGTGGGAACCATGAAGAATTGATTCGCAAAGAGGGTCTCTATCAAAAGATTTATAATACACAATTCAAAGGGGATAGTTATAACTAACTTCTGCCCAAGTTCGACTCCTTTAGAAGTTAGAAAAGGCTAAACGAGGTGGGTAAAGAAATGATAAATCAACGATTTAATATGGAATTTGAAGTTTATTATCATGAAGTAAATCCAAAGGAGCAGGCCACACCCTTAGCAATACTGCATTATTTAGAAGATGCTGCAATTTCCCATTCGGAATCAATTGGGCAGGGAATAAAACAGTTACAGGCTAAAAAGCAGGCCTGGATTTTAAATCAATGGATTCTTCAGATGAACCGTTATCCGGTTTTAGGTGAAAAGGTTATGATTGAAACATGGTCTTCAGGATTTGAAAGGTTTTATGCGAATAGGGATTTCTTAATAAAGGATAAAAATCAAGAAATAATTGGGAAGGCAACATCCTTGTGGATTTTCTATAATACTGAAAGTAAGCGTCCTTCCAGAATACCCCAAGGATTTCAAGAAGCCTATGGAGTCGATCCAATTCGAGTAATTGAAGACGCTACAAATCAGTTTCAGATTCATGAAGTAGGTGATCAAGCTCAAGCTGTAGATAATGAACAGATATTTACTGTCCGAAGGAGTGACATCGATACCAATGGTCATGTCAATAATGCAAATTATCTTCAGTGGATGCTAGAGGTTATTCCAGAAGATGTTTATCAAAATGCATATCTTGCTGCTATGAAGATAACTTATCGGAAAGCAGCAACCTACGGTTCGAGTATTCGCTCCAAATGTCATGAAGCGGAATCAAAAGCAAATAAACCTATGTATCAGCATGTTATTCTAGAGAATGGTGACCTCCAAGAACTTGCTACAGCCCTAACAGTCTGGAAAAGTGTATAACATTTGAAAAGAGGTAAAAGAAATGCGGAGAAGTGATAAAGAAATAACTGATCAAAATTTGATGGACGAAATCATAAAGAAGGCACAAGTTTGTAGATTAGCTATATCCTATAAGGACATGCCCTATATTATTCCGATGAACTTCGGTTATCACGACAAGGTATTGTATTTTCATTCTGCAAAAGATGGACTAAAGCTTTCAATTCTACGTGAAAATCCTCAGGCTTGTTTTGAAGTTGAGATTGACACCCAAATAGTTCCCAGTGAAATGGGGTGTGAATGGACTATGCGATATCAAAGTGTCATTGGTTTCGGAGAGGTAGAGTTCATTGATGATATAACCAGTAAGCGAGAAAGTATGAAAATCATTATGGAACATTATGCAAATGATAAGTCCTTTCCCTCAGATACAATGTTGGAAGGAATCACTCTTTATAAATTAAAGGTAAATACTATGACGGGTAAACAATCAGGATATTAGAAATTAATTAGAACTTATCTTGAAAAATTGTTTAGAATATATTAAAAAGAAGGAAAATAGGGGATATTTGTCGAACAAACACATAACTACGAGTGTGAATATGTTAAAACAGTTTCCATGGACTGACCATCAATCTAAATTTAGAAGAGTGGTATGAATAATGTCAAATGACCAAATCATGGAATTGAAACAAAGAGTAGCCCTTTTGGAAGCGACTTTAGCGGATGTTCAACAGGAAAATGAGATATGGAATCGTCTTTTTCTAGAAGTTAATTGGGGAATAGTTGTTGTCGATGCCAAAAGTGGGAAGGCTCTGAAAGTAAATCAAAGTTATGCAGAAATGCATGGGTATAACCCTTTGGAGTTAATTGGCAAATCTGTGTATGGTTTGGTTTGTGCACCGGGGCATAAGAACGATCTCTTAGAAGTTGACGCCAAGATACATAATGATGATCGATACGACTACAATTCAGTGCATGTTAAAAAAGATGGAAGTCATTTTCCGGTACGAATTAATAATCACGAAGTAACAGTGAAATCTCGGCGTTTTCGGATTATCTCTACCTGGGATATTACAGATAGTGAGCTAAAACAAAGAGAATTGAGTCAGTATCGTGAAAGCTTAGAGGAATTAATTAAATTTCGTGCCGATGAATTGGAAAGGATCAATGAGCAACTTCGAAGCGAGATTAGACAGAAGGAAAATGCTGAAAACGAATTAGCCAGAGCAAATCAAGAAATGAATAATATTCTAGAGGGTATCGGTGATTGTTTTAAAGCAGTAAATCGTGATTGGGTTATAACCTATGCTAATCAGGCTATGGTTAAAGCTCGGGAAGCCAATGGCTTTGATGGCAATCTTGTCGGTGCTGATTACTGGGAAGCTCATAAAGAATCCAATCGCAGAATTAACGAAGCGTGTTTAAAAGTTATGAATGATGGTGTTCCAACTAGGTTTGAGACCTATGCTTATACAATAGGAAAATGGACAGAAGTCAGTATTTATCCAACAGCAAGCGGAATCTCAATTTTTCTTCGAAATATTGAGGAAAGACGAAAGATGGAAAAGGCTATCGAGGATGAACATCGCCGACTTTATTCACTATTTAACAGTTTTCCGGGGCTAATCTATCTTCAAGAAGAAAATCATAAAATACGCTATGCTAACCATAGCTTTCAAGCAAAGTTTGGTTCATGTATCGACAAGCCTTGCTATGAAGTGATAGTAGGATTGCCGGGTCCCTGCCATGATTGCATGTCTGCGGTAATTTTAAAAAATCTTACCCCAATGTGGAGGGAAATGGTCTCTGATAGTCGTATATATGAGGTTTATTCTCAACCTTTTATTGATGCCGATGGATCGAGGTTAGTTTTTAAAGTGCTAATTGATGTTACAGACAGAAGGAATGCCGATCGAGAATTGGCGCGTTTGGAAAGGCTTAATATGGTCGGCGAAATGGCTGCCGGCATTGCTCATGAGGTTAGAAATCCTCTTACTACAGTGCGCGGGTTTTTACAGTTGCTCCAATCTAAAGAGGAAACCTCAGCTTATCACGATTACTTTCAGCTGATGACCGATGAACTAGATCGGGCGAATTTGATTCTAACTGATTTTTTGAGTTTGGCCAGAGATAAGTCGGTGGAATTCGAGCCTATTAATATATCAAATATCGTGAGAACCCTGGCTCCTCTTTTAAACTCAGATGCATTTAATCAAGATAAAACAATAGTCCTTGAATTAGAAGAGGTTCCTGATCTTCTTGGAAATGGGAACGAACTGAGGCAGTTGATTTTGAACTTGGCCAGAAATGGATTGGAAGCTACTCCGGCAGGCACGACTCTGACTATCAGTTCGTCGATTCAAGAAAAGTGCATTGTGCTTAAAGTCAGGGATCAGGGTCGTGGAGTTGATCCGGAAATCCTTGATAGATTAGGCACTCCATTCTTAACTACTAAAGAAAGTGGCACTGGACTAGGTCTGGCAATATGCCAAAGCATAGCTGTTCGTCATAAAGCCTCTATTAATTTTGATTCCCAGGGTACTGGTACAACTGTTATTGTGAAATTTCCCATAAACTAAGAAAAGCCACCCCAGACGGGGTGGCTTTCAATATAGTGCGACGGCGCTTGCATCTGTCCCTGCATAAACAGAGACAAATATTAAAATGCAGGAACAATAGAACCTTTATATTTGTCTTCAATGAACTTTTTAACCTCTGGGGAGGTTAGAGCTTTAGCAAGCTTTTGTAAAGAAGGATCGTCTTTGCTGCTGTCTTTGACAACAAGGATATTTGCATAGGGAGAATCTTTGTCTTCCATTATGATGGAATCATTGAGAGGGTTGAGCCCGCCTTCGAGAGCATAATTTGTATTAATTACTGCAGCAATAATCTTAGGATCTTGGAGTACTCTAGGAAGCTGTGGGGCATCAAGAGGAGTGACTTTCAGCTGTTTGGGGTTGTCTTGAATATCATTGACTGTTCCCTTAATTCCGACGCCATCTTTTAGTTTGATAATACCTGCTTTGGAAAGTAGAGCAAGAGCGCGGCCGCCGTTTGAGGGGTCATTAGGAATGGCAATGGTATCTCCGTTTTTCAGCTCATCAAGTTTGGTTATTTTTTTAGAGTAGACGCCCATCGGTTCGATGTGGACGTTGGCAATTGAGACATTCTTTAAGGAATGGTCTGCATTAAAAGAGTCTAGATAGGGAGTGTGTTGGAAGAAGTTTGCGTCGATATCTCCAGAATCTAAATCTAAGTTAGGGCGGACATAATCTGTGTAACTAACGATCTGCAGTTCGACACCTTCTTTGAGCAGTGCGGGCTTGATGAATTCGAGGATTTCAGCATGAGGAATTGGAGTTGCACCAACTTTAAGTATTTTGGCAGCAGTTGTGTCAGATCCGGTTTTGGGAGCTTCAGTTTTACTGCCGCAGCCTGAGAGTATAAGTGAAAAGGTGACTAAAACAGTGGCTAAAAGGGTCAAATAGCGGTAGTTCTTAATTCTTGACATTTTTTCTCCTCCAATTTGTTTAGTTTTTGCCATTGCTTTGGATGACAGAGATCTTGTTGCTGAGTCCTGAAAACTTGGGTAAGTCTTGAACCTAATGGGTAAGCTTGCGTGCCAGAGTTGTTCCTAGGGATTGTATAATCTGAACTATCACGACGAGAATGATGACTGTGACAATCATGACATCGGTTCGAAAACGGTTGTAGCCATATTGTATGGCCAAGTCCCCTAACCCGCCTCCGCCAACAGTACCGGCCATAGCGGTGTAACCGATGACACTAATCGTCGTGATGGCGACGCCTAGAATCAGTGAAGCCTTTGCTTCAGGAAGAAGAACCTTTTGAATAATTTGTTTAGGAGAGGCTCCCATTGACAGTGCTGCCTCGATTACACCGTAGGGAACTTCTTTGAGAGAGGTTTCCACTACTCGTGCGACAAATGGGGCGGCCGAGATCACAAGTGGAACGATAGCTGCAGTTGTGCCAACAGAAGTTCCAATTATTGAGCGGGTAAAGGGGATTAAAGCTACCAATAGGATGATGAACGGAGCGGAACGGAGAATGTTGATGACGGTTCCTAAAGTTCGCTCTACCCATGGGTTGGGTAAAATATGGTCAGGAGACGAGACGACCAAAATAATCCCTAAAGGTAGTCCAATCAGGTAAGCGAGTACCGTGGAGGCGAAAACCATATAAAGGGTTTCCCCTGTTGCCGGTATAATCAGCTGAAGAAGATCCCCTACTGAACCAGAACCATGGAGAAGACTTCCTATATCAAAGCTCACGTTTAATCACCTCCACTTTTAAATCTCTAGATGTTAAATATTGTTGAGCTTCCTTGAGCTGTTCAGGACTGCCTTGAAGTTCAAGGGTTAATGTGCCAAAAAGTGTGGATCTTAAATGATCAATGCTTCCATAGAGGATGTTAGCTCGAACTTCGCAGGTTCTAAGCAAATCAGTGATAATTGGATCAGAAGCCCGTGTGCCAAGGAATTGAATGCGAACAATTTCTGAGTCTCGGTGAGTTGCCAGTTCTTTCAATAGGTCGACTGGAAGGTCGTTTGGAAAAACTGTCGAGACAAATTGACGAGCGATGTCCGACTGTGGTTTTATAAAGACAGACTCGACAGGGCCATTTTCCACGATATGAGCTTCGTGAATAACTGCTACATGGGTACAGATTTCCTTGACAACTTTCATTTCGTGAGTAATCATGACGATCGTTAAACCGAGTTTCTGATTAATATCACGAAGGAGGTTTAAGATGGAAAGGGTGGTTTGCGGGTCTAAGGCAGAAGTTGCCTCGTCGCACAAAAGAACTTGTGGCTTTGTGGCGAGAGCTCGAGCAATACCGACTCGTTGTTTTTGACCACCGCTTAACTGTCCGGGGTAAGCCGTTGCTTTATCTTCCAGACCTACCAGATGAAGAAGCTCTTTAACGCGTATAGAGATCTCTGTTTTGGGAACTCCGGCAATTTCTAAAGGGAAGGCAATGTTTTCCGATACTGTTCTAGATTGAAGAAGATAGAAGTGTTGAAAAATCATACCGATATTTTGGCGCGCTTTCCGAAGTTCTTTGCTTGAAAGAGCGGTCAATTCTTGCCCGGCAACAATGATTTGGCCACTTGAAGGTTTCTCAAGTAGGTTTAAGCAACGGACAAGGGTGCTTTTTCCGGCACCGCTCAATCCGATTATGCCATAAATCGTTCCGGGTAATATGTTTAAAGATACATCATCAAGAGCCATGACTTGTCCCTGAGGGGAGGAGTATTTCTTAACTAGTTGTTTAATCTGAATCACGTGTGCACCTCCTCAATCTTTCTAGACGCTTATTCACTGGTATTTATACATAACAAAACTCCGCGAAGAAAACCCGCGGAGTACCATTCGGTTTTCCTCTTATCTCCCAGATTTCTCTGCAGGAGTTAGCACCGTGCATCTAAGCCGGTTGCCGGGTTTCATCGGGCCAGTCCCTCCACCTACTCTGAATAAGAGTCTTCTATGAGGTTTTAATACATTAGTGTACTATGGAATGTCTATATATTAGCATAGAGAAGATGAGGTTTGCAATAGGTATATTGGAGGAAATTCTTGAAAAGAACTTGACAATATGGCAGCGCTTTAATAGATTAAAGGAGAACAGTGATTACTGTTTTACTGAGGAGGGGTATGCCGTGTCAAGTGATGAGCGTTTACAGAATCCCTTAAATGATGCTTTAGTCGAAGCAGTTCTGCTATTAAAAAACAAAGAAGAGTGTTATCGGTTCTTTGAAGATATTGCAACAGTTGCAGAGATTAAAGCCCTGGCCCAACGCCTTGAAGTTGCTAAGATGCTGCAAAAGAACGAGACCTATACTGCAATTACGGAAGTGACGGGAGCAAGTACCGCGACAATAAGCCGGGTAAAACGCTGCTTGAATTTTGGAGCAGACGGATATCAACTTATATTACGACGTTTAAAGGAACAAAGTGAAAAAATAGGTGCAAGTGAAGGAGAATCATAATGCTTAGAACAAATTTAGGTTTACGTATTCCAAAAGGGATGCGGGATTTGCTTCCTGAAGAAATCTCAGTTCAAGAGGGTTTAGAGGAAAGAAGTCTAGAGCTATTTAAGCAATGGTCGTATCAAAAGGTATTAACCCCTACCCTAGAGTATTCTGCTTGTGTTCAACCAGATGTTGAACAAGAGGATTCATTATATAAATTCTTTGACCGCGAAGGGCATATACTGACTCTTCGACCAGAGCTAACGATACCTATTGCGCGACTTGTAAGCACACGCATGCGTGGCGGCGAATTTCCATTACGCTTATGTTATGGTGCAGATGTTTATCGGAACTCTAACGTCAGACACAGGGAATTTCGACAAGTAGGAGTTGAACTTGTGGGGTCTGACCAAGAGCTTGCGGATGCAGAAGTGATTGCTCTGGCAGTTGAGGCGATGGCTGGCTTAGGTCTGAAAAATTACCAGTTTAACCTGGGACATATGGGTATCTTTGCTGGACTTATGCTGGAAACGGGAATTGAGAAAGAGCTGCAGGCTAAGCTGGAAGAGGTGTTAGCTCGTAAAGATATGGTTGGTGTGGAAAGCTGTGTCAGACAAAGTGGTTTACCAGAACGTGTTCAGGAGCTATTACTTCGCCTGCCCCATTTTCGTGGAGGGGAGGAGATTCTCGATGAAGTCCTGGGTTGGAGTGAGCAACCAGCAATTCAGCACGCTGTAGAAAGCTTAAGAAAGATCTACCAATACTTAGAGGATTTTGGAGTTCAAGCAAATGTATCCTTAGATTTAGGTATATTACGAGGCTTCTCATATTACACCGGAGCCGTTTTTGAAGGGTATGTACCAGGAATAGGTTTTCCCGTGGTAGAAGGGGGACGTTACGATGCTTTATACGCTGACTTTGGCGTTCCACAACCGGCAACCGGTTTTGCTATACACCTTGGTAATTTGTTAGAACAATTTCCAACTCCAGTGGTAGAGGGAGCAGATATATTAGTTTATGGATCTGATGCTAAGGAAATTATTCGTCGGTGCCGGGAACTAAGAGCTCAGGGCAAACGAGTAGAAATGGCTCTGGGAGTCTTGGGGGAGGAAAAGGCAAAGTCGATGGCTCTCCAAAAGAGTATTAAGGAGATTTTATGCGTTTAATATGTGTGTGAACGAGCAATTTACCCCATGCTTTCTTAGACGAGAGAAGAATAGTCCCTGTCTAGAGAATACTATTAGGCAGGAATGATATAATAGTTTGTAATAGGAATACACTAGAAAATGGGGTGTAACAGTGCGAAAACTTGCAGTCCTTACAGGTGGAGGAGACTGCCCCGGTCTTAATGCGGTGATTCGGGCAATTGCTAAAAGCGCTCAGGGATATGGAGTAGAAGTATTAGGAATTAGGGATGGTTTTCGAGGTGCTGTAGAGGGGGATTTTATGCCTCTTGGGTTGAAGGATGTTTCAGGGATTTTACCTCGAGGAGGTACGATTCTGGGTACTACGAATAGAGACAACCCTTTTGCTTATCAAACCAAACTAAATGGAGTCAATCAAGCTGTAGATCGTTCAGATGATGTGATTCGTAATATTCAGAAACAAGAGATTGATGCCTTATTAGCCATCGGCGGAGATGGGAGTTTGAATATCGCTTTGAAATTTGTGCATAAGGGCCTTAGAGTGATCGGAATTCCTAAGACCATTGACAACGATTTAATGGCTACAGATCAAACCTTTGGCTTTCAAACAGCAGTGGATACAGCCCAAGAAGCTTTAGATCGGTTACATACCACTGCGGAATCTCATCATAGGGTCATGGTACTCGAAGTCATGGGACGTTACGCAGGTTGGATCGCCTTGTATGCCGGGGTCGCGGGAGGGGCAGATGTCATCCTCATTCCGGAAATTCCCTATAACCTTAACCGAGTTGCCTTAAGTATTCAACAAAGGGCTAAGCAAGGTAAAAAATTTAGTATTATCGTCGTAGCGGAAGGTGCTAAGCCATTGGGGGGCGAAATGGTAGTCGAACGCCTGATGGAGGGACGAGTTGACCCCATAAAATTGGGAGGGATTGGTGCCAAAATAGGCCATGATCTTGAAGAGCATTATGGAATGGAAACTCGGGTGACAGTTCTTGGACATCTCCAACGAGGAGGATCCCCTAATGCCTATGACAGAGTTCTTTCAACTCGCTATGGTGCGGCAGCCGTTGACGCCGCCCTGGAAGGGAAATTTGGAATTATGGTAGCGCTTCAAGGAAGAGAGATTGTGCAGGTTCCCCTTCAGGAGGCTGTCAACCAAATTAAACTTGTCCCACTTAATGATCCATTATTGCTGGCGGCACGCACTCTTGGAATGGAAATGGGAGATTAATCTTTTCGAAGAGGGGAGAATAAAGCATGAGTGATAAACTATCTTTAGATCAGCTTGAAGGGTTCATTGATGAAACCTGCGACTTTTTAAGAGGGGATAAGGATGCTGAGGAATTCGAAGAATATGTACTGGCAATTCTTTTTTTGAAGCGCTTAAATGATCGATTTAAATTGGACCGAGAAATAAGGCGTGAAAAACTTGTGCTAAAAGGATTATCAGAGAGTCAAATAAGTGAAGATTTAGAGCAACGAGAATCCTATCGTTTGTTTGTACCGACTATGGCGCGTTGGGATGTAGTAAAACAAGAAAAGCAGGACTTAGGTTCGTATTTAATGAAAGCTTTTGCAGAGATAGATGATAAGAATCGAGGCTGCCTGGGTCTCTTGAACACTATTAATTTTATGAAGACCACAGAAACAGGCGAAAGATATATTACTAATGAGATTCTAGCTGAACTAATGAGGCGTTTTGAGGAAATTAACTTGGCGGATGATCACTTGGCTTTCTGAATTATTCAGTAAAAATGTAAATTGTCCAGAGGACAGAGGGTGCTGTTTCGACGAACAGAGCCTCTGTCCTCTTATTTTCTTAATTGATTATAAAGAAATCTGAGGATTTAAACTTTTATTATTTATACTAAAGGGGTTGCCAGAGCAAAAAGAGATTGATATAATTAATATATTAACACTTTAACTAACTAAAGCGTTAAAATAATGCATTAATTCCTATGCTACTGGATTTTGAGAGGGGATACCTTGGTGGATAAAGATTTTTTAACGATCGCTTTACCAAAAGGAAAATTGTTAATTGATTCAACTCAATTGTTGAGTAAAGTTGGGATGGAGTGTAGTCACGTTAACGAGGATTCGAGAAAGCTCTTCTTTGATTTGCCAGACAATAAAGTTAAAATAATAATCTGCCGGCCAACAGATATTCCTACTTATGTTGAATATGGGGCTGCAGACCTAGGATTCGTGGGCAAGGATACTTTACTTGAGGAAAACAAGGACGTAGCGGAATTATTAGACCTAAAATTTGGTTACTGTCGTTTTGTAGTTGCAATGCTGGAGACAAGTGTCCCTCCAAAACTCCCCAGCGGAGAGTATGATTTAAGTCTTTTGAATCATCAAAGGGTAGCTACAAAGTTTCCCCGGGTAACAGAGTCATTTTTTAGTAGTATTGGTATGCAGGTAACTCCAATTAAACTGCATGGCAATATGGAACTAGCGCCCTGTGTTGATTTATCAGAAATGATTGTTGATATCGTTTCCACTGGAAAAACTCTGAGGGAAAACCACTTGGTTGAAGTGGCTCCGATTCTTGAAGCAACGACTCGCTTAATTGCTAATCGTGTGGCCTATCGAATGAAATACGAGCGAATTAGAGATTTAGTAGAAGCTTTAAGAGGATATCTTCAAGCTGAAGTTTCGGCAAAATAGGGCCATGGTTCATTGATTAAGGGAGGTATTATATTTAATGAAGATTGAGAATCTAAATGAACTTGATTTAAACCGACTTACCCGAAAATCCTATGGAGATGATGAAACACTTGAGCAACGTGTTGCAGAAATAATCAAGTTGGTTCAGAAGGATGGAGAAGAGGCAATCTATAAACTGACCGAGGAATTTGATCGCGTTAACTTGCGTCAACGTGGTTTGCGGGTCACACCTGAGGAGATCCAAGAGGCCTATAAAGGGGTGAGTGAGGATTTTTTACGGGCCCTTCGTACTGCCAAGACAAATATTCTAAGCTATCATGAAAAGCAAAAAAGAACCTCCTGGCTGGAGCCGAATTCAGATGGAAGCGTGCTTGGTCAACTTTTACTCCCGCTCAAGCGAGTGGGTATTTATGTTCCCGGAGGTACAGCTTCCTACCCATCGTCAGTTTTGATGAATGCTCTGCCCGCTGTTGTAGCCGGAGTTGAAGAAATCGTAATGGTAAGTCCACCTAGGACGGACGGAACTCTTTTGCCGGAGGTTTTAGTCGCTGCGGCGGAAGCAGGGGTGACTGAAGTATACAAAGTCGGTGGTGCTCAAGGGATTGCTGCTTTAGCCTACGGTACAGAAAATATCTTTCCGGTGGATAAGATAACAGGACCGGGAAATATTTACGTGACTTTAGCCAAAAAGCAAGTCTTCGGAACAGTAGATATCGACATGCTGGCGGGGCCAAGTGAAATCTTAATTCTAGTGGATGAGACCGGTCGCCCGGAAGAATTAGCGGCAGATTTACTCTCTCAGGCAGAGCACGATAGACTCGCCTCAGCAATCTTAGTTTCATCCAGTGAAGAGATACTGAAAAAAACTATCGCTGCTGTGGAGAGGCAGCTTGAAGAATTACCTCGTGCTGAGATTGCCCGAGCGTCCTGGGAGACATACGGAGCAGCGGTTCTGGTCTCTAATCTCCAAGAGGGGATGGATTTGGCCAATAAAATTGCTCCCGAGCATTTTGAACTTGTAGTAGAGGAGCCATTTTCTTGGTTAGGCCAAGTTCGTAATGTCGGTGCCGTCTTTCTGGGGAGGTATTCTCCGGAACCCGTTGGAGATTACTTTGCAGGCCCAAACCATGTCCTGCCGACGGGAGGTTCCGCACGCTTTTATTCTCCATTAAATGTGGATATGTTTATGAAGAAAGTAAGTGTCATTGGATATTCTGAAGCTGCCTTGAAGAGAGATGCTCAACAGATCGCCTTACTCGCTCGCAGCGAAGGGCTGGAAGCCCACGCTCGTGCCGTAGAAGCTAGGTTTAAAGACTAAGAACCGAAGGAGATGTTTTCAATGGAATCCCGGTTAAACAACCTTGATATATATGTTCGACCAGCAGTTCGAGAGCTCGTTCCCTATGAAACAAAATATCTACCGGATTGTATAAAGCTAGATGCGAATGAAAACCCATTCCCTTGGCCGGCTAAAATGAGGGAAGCACTGCTTTCTGAGAAATTTGACTTTAACCGTTATCCCGATGGAATGGGTCAGGAGCTTAAGACACGTATTGCTCAGTATACGTCAACTCCTCCGGAAAGTGTAATGATTGGCAATGGTTCGGATGAGTTAATTCAAATGATACTACTTACATTTGGTGGTGCAGGCAAATCTTTGATTATCCATCCTCCGACCTTTGGCATGTATCAAATATATGCTCGCTTAACAGAGACCGCAGTTGTGCCTGTGCCTTTGTTAAACGGCCTTGACTTAGACACTGAGCAAATGTTAAAAGCAGCAGAGGCTCCGGGTGCTCAGGTTATCATTGTTTGTAATCCAAATAACCCAACAGGCTCCCTCTTTCCCAGGGAAGAGATTCTCAAACTGGTCAAAGAAAGCGGTAAAATTGTCGTGGTCGATGAGGCTTACGCGGAGTTTTCAGAGCAAACTTTGATTTCTGAGATTGAGAACTATCCTAACTTAGTGATCATGCGGACATTTTCCAAGGCATTTGGAATGGCAGGTCTGCGTCTGGGATATTTACTTGGGCAACCCAAAACCATTGCTTTAATTGAGAAAGTGAGACCGCCGTTTAATGTTAATTTGTTCAGTCAGAGAGCGGGTATTTTAGCTCTGGATTATTTAAGGGAATATAAACTTCAAATTCAACAGATTAAAGAAGAAACTAAAAAATTGTATGAAGCCTTGGTTCAGCTTACTGGCCTAACTGTGTATCCAACTCAGGCTAATTTTATTCTTTTTAAACCTGCGGATCCGGATAGATGGGCAACAGATTTGCTGAAAAGGGGGTTTCTAATTCGAAACATGGGTTCCCTCCCTATTCTGGGTAAATGTCTGCGCATCAGTGCAGGGTTGCCGGAGGAGAATGAGAGGTTTATTCAAGCAGTTCGGGAGATTAACGAGGAATTGAAGTAGATTATTGTGTGCGAAGACCGTCGTAAGCCAGAAAGGAGAGAAAAATGCGAGAAGCTTGTGTTGAACGTAAAACTAAGGAAACAGAAATCCTTGTACGGTTGAATTTAGATGGGACTGGAGAGTCCTATATTAAGACAGGGATTGGGTTTTTCGATCATATGCTGACGGCGTTTGCCAAATTTGCCTATTTAGACTTGAGCATAGAAGCCAAGGGGGATTTAGAGGTAGATGCTCACCATACCATCGAAGATTGCGGGATCGTAACGGGGCAAGCACTCAGAGAGGCCTGCGGCGATAAAGTGGGAATTGAACGCCTTGGCGAAGCTCTGCTACCTATGGATGAAGCCCTCATTCAAGTGGCCTTAGATCTTTCCAATCGACCTTTCTTAGTTTGGGATGTGGATTGTTCCGATGGCATGGTAGGAGAGTTTCCCGTCGAGATGGCAGAAGAGTTTTTCAGAGCACTAGCGGTACATAGCGGCCTTACACTCCATGTCATTAAACGATCAGGGAAAAACAGGCATCATATTCTTGAGGCAGCTTTTAAAGGTGTGGGGAGAGCACTGGGACTAGCTCTGCGTCAGAACAATAGGTATAGCGGAATCCTTTCAACTAAAGGAGTTTTATAGATGATTGGAATAGTGGATTATGGTCGAGGCAACTTAAGGAGCGTTGAAAAGGCTTTGGAGAAAGTTGGCTTCGAAGCAGTTATTATGGCTTCGCCAAACGAGCTAAGCAAAGTAAAAGGACTTATCCTGCCGGGAGTAGGGGCCTTTGCCGATGCCATGGAGGCATTAAAAATCGGAGGGTGGATTGAGCCATTAATCCAGTTCGCTCACTCTGGGCGCCCGTTCTTAGGGATCTGTTTAGGGATGCAGATTCTGTTTGAGGTTGGGGAGGAGCATGGAGAGTACGCAGGACTTGGACTTTTAGCTGGCCGAGTGGTCAGATTTCCAGCGGGAAGGAAGGTTCCTCACATGGGCTGGAATAGTTTAGAGCTGGAACAATCCCCCCGTTTACTAGAAGGGATTCCTAATGAATCCTACTTTTATTTTGTACATTCCTACTATGCAGAGCCTGCCGATAAGGGGGATATTATTGCCACAAGTGATTATGGGGTTGTTTTTCCGGCAGTTGTGGGTAAGGCCAATGTCTGGGGAGCGCAATTCCACCCGGAAAAATCAAGTCCTTGGGGACTTCAGCTCCTTACGAATTTTGGAAAGTGGGTGAATGAAAATGATACTCTTTCCGGCTATTGATTTGAAAGAAGGAAAAGCGGTGCGCCTCTTACAAGGGAGGATGGAAGATTCAACGGTTTATGCAGATAACCCTGTGGATGTCGCTAAGGAATTTGAACGTCAAGGTGCCGAGTATTTACATATGGTGGATTTGAATGGTGCCTTTTCCGGAAAGCCAATGAATGACGAAACCATACGGAACATTGTCCGAAGTGTTTCTATGAAAATTCAGGTAGGCGGAGGAATCCGAACCATGGAGCGGATCACAGAACTGCTAGAGTTGGGGGTTGAGCGGGTTATACTAGGAACCATTGCTGTCAAAAATCCGGAGTTGGTAGCGGAAGCAGCAAACCGCTATGGCAAGAAAGTCATTGTAGGGATCGATGCTAAAGATGGTTTGGTCGCGGTTCAAGGCTGGGCAGAAACAACCACAATGCGTGCAGTAGAATTAGGAAAGGCTATGAAAGCGGTGGGAATTCAGAGTGTTGTTTTTACAGATATCTCACGAGATGGAATGCTCCAAGGTCCAAATATTGAGAGTACAGTACAAATGGCCATGGAGACTGGATTGTCAGTGATTGCCTCCGGTGGAATTTCTACGCTAGCCGATTTGAGCAACTTACAGGCCCAGGTGCTCAAGGGAGTTTCCATCGAGGGGGCCATTACTGGAAAAGCTCTCTACAGTGGGGCTTTTACCTTAAAAGAAGCTTTAGCGGTTGCCGCCGGAAAAGCTAATGATGAAAAGATTAAAGATATAGCACAAACAATGGCTGCTAAAGATAGCTAAGGAGGGGAATGGCATGTTAAGTAAGCGTATCATTCCCTGTTTAGATGTCCATGATGGGCGTGTAGTCAAGGGAACAAATTTTGTACAATTGCGTGACGCAGGAGATCCAGTAGAACTCGCAGCTTTGTATGATCGAGAAGGTGCGGATGAATTGATATTTTTAGATATAACCGCATCTTCGGATAATCGAGAAACTATGGTAGACGTAGTACGTCGTACCGCCGAGGAAGTTTTTATACCCTTTACTATCGGAGGAGGCTTGCGGACTATAGAGGATATTCGCCGCATGCTTAGGGCAGGTGCAGATAAAATAGCTTTAAACACATCTGCAGTAAAAACCCCCAGGCTCATTCAGGAAGGTGCTCATGCTTTCGGAAGTCAGTGTATTGTTGTAGCTATTGATGCACGAAAAACAGCACAGGGCCAATGGGAGGTGTACATACACGGAGGTAGAACAGCGACAGGTAAGGATGTTTTAGAGTGGGCTGCTGAGGTAGAAGCCCTAGGAGCTGGTGAAATCCTTTTAACCTCCATGGATCGTGATGGGACTAAGATTGGTTACGAACTAGAATTAACCCGTGCTGTTAGCAGAGCTGTATCCCTGCCCGTCATTGCCAGCGGCGGGGTTGGAACCTTAGAACATTTAGCGGAAGGTTTAACTTTAGGGGAAGCTGATGCAGTCTTAGCTGCTTCTATCTTCCATTATAAGGAGTACAGTATTCAGGAGGCTAAGCGGTTTTTGGCGGAACGGGGAATCCTTGTTCGTGGACTTGTATGAGGGACTTGAGACTTTAACAGCTTAATGAACGTAAATGATGATGGTACAGAGAAAGGTTGAGATACATATGGATGCAAAGGACATACAAGGGTTGGATTTATCGACGATCCGCTGGGATGCTCAAGGACTTGTGCCTGCCATTGTCCAGGATTTGGAGACTAAAGAAGTCTTAATGCTGGCGTATATGAATGAAGAATCCTTACGGAGAACCCTACTTGAGAGGAAGGCTTGCTATTATAGTAGAAGTCGCCAATCCCTGTGGCTGAAAGGGGAAACCTCAGGGCATTTTCAGGAGATCGTCGACATTAAATTTGACTGTGACCAGGACACATTACTCCTGACTGTGAAGCAGATAGGTATGGCTTGCCATGAAAATTACTTCTCGTGTTTCCACTATGATTTAACCAGCGAAGGGTTCAAGGGAAAAGGTGAACCTGAAGTACGGTCGGAGCCAACACTGGGCAGAGCCCTAGAACTTTTGACTGAGGTGATCCGCTCTAGAAACATGGAAAGACCTGAAGGGGCTTATACCACTTATCTCTTTGAAAAGGGGATTGACAAGATCCTCAAAAAGGTTGGAGAAGAAAGCGCGGAAGTGATTATTGCGGCTAAAAATGCTGATCCTGAAGAGATAAGGTGTGAAGTTTCGGATTTGCTCTACCATGTGTTAGTAATGCTAGAGGAGCGTGGGGTTGAGGTTTCGCAAGTTAGCAGGGAGTTGCTTAAAAGGCGAAAGTAAAGAATAGATATTTAGAATTCATCGTTCCTTAAGGCTTTAGCAACGTATCGTCCTGCGTTTTTCACGCATGGACGATATTCTTTGTTTGTAAGCTCTTACAATTCGTTCTGGCATCACATTAGCATAACCCTAAGAAGATAAGTTTTATTCCTGGCAGGAGCTTCAGCAGTAAGGGATGTTTGTTCTGTAATAAAACAAAATTATTTATTAATATAAACCCTCTTAACTTTTATAGTAGCTTTTGGAATGATAATTGCATTAGTAATTGCTGACAAAAATTAATCGAACAAGAAGGGAAGAGCAAATACTATGAAAATGTATAGTAGAGAACATCAATGGGTGGAGTTGAAAGGTGAGAAGGCTCATATGGGGATAACAGAATTTGCTGCTAGGCAATTAGGAGATATCGTCTTTGTAGAACTTCCAGCAGTTAGTGATAAATTTACTGCTGGAGAAGTAATAGCAAGAGTTGAATCCGTAAAGTCTTCATCTGAAATTTATATTCCTGTATGTGGGAAAGTTTTGACAATTAAGGAGGAACTATATGATGCTCCTGAAATGTTAAACGCTGATCCTGAAGGAGAAGCCTGGATTGCAGAACTCAGACTTGAAAACCCCGAGGAACTTAACGAATTAATGACCAAAGAAGAATATTTATCTAGCCTTCCCATCTAGCCGATTCAAGGAGCCCTGTGAATCATCATAAGATCACAGGGCCTTTCCTTGTCAACGTCTTTTGCCATTAGATAGGTCGGGTATTATAATAAAGAAAATTATCGAGTTTGCATTTGGGGGAGACGTCATGAAAGTTAAGCAAATTATGTTGGAGAACCCTCGGACTTTGCATTATAGTCAAACGATACGGGATGCCTGTCATCTTTACAGGCAAACTAAAGTTAACTGTGCTCCGATTGTGGATGACAAAAATACCGTTGTAGGGATTCTAACGGTCTTTCGTATGCTTGAGGCAATAGAAGAGGGGGCAACCTTTGCTACGACCGTCGACCAGATCATGGAGAGACATTTACAAATAATTGATGAAAACACTGCCTTCCATGATATTAGGGAACATACTATGGATCGGCTGCTAATTTATAATAACGAGCAAAAGCTTACAGGTGTATTAACCCGCATTGATCTAATTAATAAGGTACACGGGGCTCTGATGAGTTCTGAGCACAAATTGGCTGAAGCCAATAGGATTAACAAGGAACTAAGAAGCGTTATTGAGGCATCCTATGATGGGATCATAGTGGTTGATAGTCAAGGCCTAGTTCAAATGGTTAATAAGAGTTTCTTTAGAGTACAAGGTTCTGACCACAACCCCGTGGGGGCACCAATAGAGCGACTTGCCATCCTATGTCGAGAACTGCTTATTCGAGGATATCAACGTGTGATGGTAAATGGCAAAGTGACTTTTGATAGATATCAAGGAAAAAATTTAACCGAATTAGCAATTACAGCAAGCCCTATCTTTGATGAACTAGACTATCTTGTTCGAGTAGTTATCAGCATTCGTGATTTAACTGAGCTAAATCAGTTGAAACTTCAGTCTGAGCGATACTCTCATGAGTTGAAATCACTGAGGGCAAAAGAACAGAAAGATCTTATTTATCACAGCTCTGCCATGGAGCGTGTTGTAAACGAAGCATTGCGAGTATCGGGAGTTGATTCTACCGTGCTCATTACTGGTGAATCAGGGGTGGGGAAAGAAGTCATCGCTAAAACTATTCATCAAAACAGTCCTCGGGCAGAGGGACCGTTTATACAAATAAATAGTGGGGCGATACCGGAGAATCTCCTTGAATCTGAATTGTTCGGCTATGAGAGAGGATCCTTTACAGGAGCCAATAAGGAAGGCAAACCCGGAATGATGGAACTGGCTAACGGAGGCACTTTATTGCTGGATGAGGTAGGGGACATGCCCTTGAACCTTCAGGTTAAATTATTACGAGCAATCCAAGAGCAAGAGATATTCCGCATTGGTGGCCGTATGCCAACAAAGCTTAATATTCGAATTCTATCAGCTACCAATAAAAATTTAGAGAAATTAGTTAAAGAAAAGAAGTTTCGAGAAGATCTATTCTACCGACTTAATGTTGTGCCCATTAAAATACCACCGTTACGAGAACGGAAAAGTGATATTTTGCCACTGGCTAAGCATTTTTTGGATAAGGTTAACGAGCGGTATAAGATGCAAAAGTATTTTTCCTATGAGGTCTGTAAACTCTTCGAAGAGTATAACTGGCCTGGAAACATTAGAGAATTAGCTAATTTAGTGGAACGTTTGGTAATCATGTCCGAACAGGATACCATCTTCCCAGACCAGTTACCCGAGAAGTTCCTTATCAATTTCTCCTCTAGTCCTCTTCGGGTAGTTATTGATCAGATTGTTCCATTAAAAGAGGCAAGAGATATTGTGGAGACTGAATTAATTATCAAGGTCTTAAAGGAGTATAAAAGCTTGCGTCGTGCGGGAGAGGTCTTAGGAGTAGCCCATTCTACCTTATTGAGGAAAGCTAGAGCATTGGGCATTTCTTACACTGATTAAGAAGTGGTGCAAAAATGGAAGAACCGGTGCAAGAAAGGAACAGGCTATAAAAGGCTGGTTTAAGCTGTTTTTTTTCGAGACATATAGACGAGATTTTCTACGTGGTGCTTTAAGACACCACGTTTTTTTCTTAGCTCTTTGATTTTCGAGTTTTTTCACCCTTTGTAACCTGGCATGATCCTTGCAATAGTAATCACAAGGACAAAGCATTTATTTTTTATCAAGGTGGTGAAAGCTACAAAACGATTGAATTATTTATTCAAGAGTTATCTTTAGGGTTGAGCAGCGAAGTGATTTTCATAAAAAGGAGAGATTAATATGCCGCATGTAAACATTACCTGGGAAGGAAATATGAAATTTGTAGGGACGGATGAAAGTGGATTTAAGATACCTATGGATGCTTCGTCAATTTATGGTGGCAAAAATGAAGGCGTAAGGCCGATGGAATTATTGCTCATGTCTCTTGGCGGATGCACAGGTATCGAGTTAGGTCATATTCTTAACAAAATGAGAGTCGTGTACGATCGTTTAGACATTGAAGTTAGTGGAAATAGAGTAGAAGAGCATCCCAAAGTATTCAGCGATATTCAGATCGTATATCGGATAAGTGGAGAGAATATCCCGGTAGAAAAGGTGAATAAAGCTCTTCAAATGGCTGAACAGGTCTATTGTTCAGCGTCGAATATGATCAAAAAAGTTGCAGAAATTACTTATACTATAGAAATTAATGGTACGGTTCATAAGTATGAAGAGCGTTAGTTAAGGCAAATGTTTAAATGCTCAATAGAGTAGGCCCTATTCATTATGGAATAGGAACTATTGATCTTTATTCGTAAAGTGAAGGAGGAGTACTAATGAATTCATTTGGAGCATGGATTGTGGGATTGTGGCTGAGCTATACAGTTATGCTTATAATACTGAGCAGATATGCGAAAAAGAAAGCCGAATCGGGTTCGGGTGGTGACAGCTTTTGGGTCGGTGGCCGCAGCTTTAAACCTTGGATGGTCTTCGTGTGTATTACGGGCCTATTTTCGGGATCTTCATTTATTTCTGTTTTAGAATTATCTTACAAAGTAGGTGTCTCGGCGGCTTGGTACGGCGTAGCAGAAATGGTTCACGTCTTAATCATTGCGCTATTATTAATTGCCAACCTGCGTAGGCTGAAAATGGTCACCGTTTCCGGCTTAATCGGGGACAAATTTGGGCGTCTAGCCTTGGGTGTGAGCGGTGTGATTACTGCCTTTACCTTTCCTATGTGGTCCGTAGCAACTGCCCTTGCTTTTGCCTCAGCCCTTCACGTCTATACTTCCTTATCACTGCCCATTGCTATTGCCATTACAAGTATCACGCTGCTGATTTTTCTTCAATCAGGTGGAATGTGGTCAATTGTTGTTACCCAGACAGCAAATAGCTTAGCTTTTGCAGCAATGTTTATTGTTGGGGGTATTGCCTTCTTCATAGAACCCGGGCTTGACGGCCTAGCTCTCTTAGCCACAGCGAAACCGGCTATGTTTTCTGCGACAAATGCAGGATTGCAAGTGATCATTGCTTGGTTCGCTACATTTTTAATCAATGTGTTTGTAGCCCAGGCAGCATTCCAAATGGCCTTATCCTGTCGTACTCCTGAGGAGGGTAGAAAAGGCTTACTGATGGCATTTGGGGCAAATGTTTTTTTCATTATTTTTGGTGTTTTGTTTGGCTTGTCAGCTGCTATAGTAGTACCCGGCGGAGCTCGTGGGATGATAGCCATACCTCAATATCTGGCTCAAGTGTTGCCCGCTCCATTAGTAGGTGTCTTTTTCCTTGGAATCTGGGCAGCAGCGCTGGGTTGGGGCGCCCCATGCCAGTTCTCCGGTGCAACAAGTCTGGGGCGTGACGTGATGGGTGCAATTAACCCCTCCTTAAGTGATGAACGCAAAGTGACTTATACAAAATATGCCCTAGTTGCCCTAACCATAGAGATGATTTTATTAGGCCTAATGAGAAGCGAAAACGCTTCCTGGTGGAATGTTTTGGCATGGACCTTACGGAATGGATCGACCTTCGCTCCAGTGCTTGTGGCCTTGGCTTGGCCTTTGGCAACACGTCGTGGAGCGATAGCTGCCCTGCTCGGTGGATTCATTTCCGGGTTAGGCTGGTATGCCCTGGGTGGTTGGGATCCCGTCAAGTTTTTCTTTAATATACATCCAGTGTTTATCGGTATGACATTTAATATCTTACTAATGGTGCTGGTTTCCATGGTGGAGAATGCCGGACAGTGGAAATTTAAATTCGATCAGTCATCTGGCAGAAAGACTTTAGGGGTTGTATCCACGTTATCTATGGTGATATTTATTATCACAGCTCTAACCCAATTTAACTGGCTCTTCCAAAAGGGCTTAATTGGATTAAATCTTTTCTTAATTGTAACGGCGATTTTTGTAAATGTGATTGTTTTTGTTGTTCCCATAAAATCAGAGGCAGCCGCTCCTGAACAAATGGCTTAATTTACCATCTTCATATTATAGACACCTTCGCACTTAGAGATTTTTAATATAGCAGTAAATGACCAATTATTTTAGTTTATATAGAGGTAAGCTGGCAATGGTTTAATGCATTGTCAGCTTATATATGTATTCTTTAATAAGAATTAGTTTGATGGGATAAAGGAGGTTAGGTTGTAAAATGGAGAGCGAAGTATTTGATGTTATTGTCATTGGCGGTGGCCCCGGCGGCTATACAGCCGCTGTTAAAGCTAGTGCACTGGGTGGTAAGGTAGCACTTGTGGAAAGAAGCGCTTTGGGAGGTACCTGCTTGAATCTGGGGTGTATACCCACCAAAACATTGCTTAAGTCCACTGAAGTACTTGAAACCGTTAAAAAAGCTAAGGATTTTGGTGTGGATATAAGCCAAGTAGAGGTGTCTCTAGAAAAGATGCTGGACAGGAAACAGGCGATCATTAAACGTCTTAATACCAGTGTTGAATTTCTTATGAAGAGTAACAAAATCCGTGTAATTAGGGGAGAGGGAAAGGTTACTAGAGTCAATGAAGTAACCATAACTACTCCATCTGAACAAACCGTTCTGAAGACGCGAAACATCATTATTGCCACAGGATCTCGCCCCACTGCCATGCCAGGTCTAGAGCCTGACGGACATTGGATTATGAACAGTGATCATGCCTTAAGGTTATCCAACATTCCTACTGACCTCCTTATTATTGGAGGGGGAGCAATCGGTGTGGAATTCGCAAGTATCTACCAGAAACTTGGAGCGAAGGTCACCCTGGTTGAAGCAATGGACAGAATATTACCCTTTGCTGATGGGGAGGTTAGTAATGCTTTAAAACAGTTAATGACACGGGAAAAAATCGCTGTTTTAACTGAAACTAAGGTGCTCGGGGTTCATAAATTAGAAGAGAGCTTATTAGTTAACCTAGAAACCCCAAAAGGACTAAAAGAGATTCAGGTGGATAACGTGTTAGTAGCAGTTGGCCGTCGTCCCGATTATGATAATTTGGGCCTTTTAGAAATAGGTGTCAAAGTAGAAAAAGGGAAGATCGCAGTTAATTCTAAAATGGAAACAAGTATTCCCAACATTTATGCCATAGGGGACGTAACAGGGGGGATTTTACTAGCCCATGTCGCTTCCACCGAAGGCACGGTGGCGGCAGCAAATGCCATGGGAGGCCAAAAAAGCATTAACTACAGCGTTGTACCTAGCTGTATTTATACCTCCCCTGAACTGGCAAGCGTAGGTCTCACGGAAGAGCAGGCCATCCTTAAGGAAATAGAGGTCGTTATTGGAAGGTCTCAGTTCATCAGTAGTGGCAAAGCTCTGGCAATGGGAGAAAATAAAGGACTAGTTAAATTCGTTGCCGAGGCAAGCAGTGGAAAAATACTTGGTGTGCATATCCTTGGTCCTCAAGCCACAAGCATAATTTCTGAGGCGGCATTGGCTCTTAAATTAGGAGCTACGGTTGAAGATGTTGCAGAAACAATCCATGCCCATCCCTCTCTCCCAGAAACCTTGATGGAGGCAGCTGAGGAAGCGGTAAGATTAATCAATAGTGGAAAATAACGAGGCTTGCGCTACTTTGTACCTAAATATGTTTCTGAGGGAATAAAAACAAGACAGTTTAATCCTTGCAGTGTCTTGTTTTCCTATAGACATTATGGATGCTCTTGACAATATTAATATGGTTGGAATATGATAAACTAATATTAGGTTTAAGCACATGAATATTGGTAAAAATATTAATAACAACGATGAAAAGGACAGTAACAAAAAATCTGGGTTTTAGAGACATAATCCTAGGCTGAAAGATTGTGACGAAGGTTTTTTGTGAAGATCACCTTGGAGTTGGGCGGCTGAAGGAATCTAAGCTGCTCCGTTGGCATGCGTTACATGTTTTAAGCGATTAATGGGTAGTTAACTATATCTATTAATAAACAGGGTGGTACCGCGGATAATCCGTCCCTAAGTCATTGACTTAGGGACTTTTTGATGTTATTGATCCAACATGACTAGGTAAACACATTGCTCAAATAAGAAGGGAAGATGATGATGTCTAATTTTAAACCACTTTCGGATCTGCCGGTGGCTAAAAGGGAAAGCGAAATAGCAAGTTCTTGGGATGAACAGGAGATACTAAGTAAAAGTATTCAAATAAGGGAAGGAAAAACACCTTTCGTTTTTTACGAAGGTCCTCCTACGGCCAATGGCAAACCAGGGATACACCATGTTATCGCCAGAACGTTAAAGGATTCCGTTTGTAGGTACAAGACGATGCAGGGTTATCAAGTCAAGCGTAAAGCTGGCTGGGATACTCATGGTCTGCCTGTGGAAATAGAGGTAGAAAAGCAGCTCAAGCTTTCTAACAAGCAGGAAATTGAAGCTTATGGAATTGCTGATTTTAATCAAAAATGTCGAGAATCTGTGTTTAGCTATGAGAAGCAATGGCGAGAGATGACCAAACGGATGGGATATTCCATTGATTTAGATCATCCCTATGTAACCCTGGATAATAATTATATTGAAAGTGTGTGGTGGATCTTAGATCAATTTTTTAAAGCCGGTTTGATTTATGAAGGACATAAGATCTTGCCCTATTGTTCCCGCTGTGGAACGGGATTAGCTTCTCACGAAGTAGCCCAAGGCTATAAAGTAATCAAGAGTAACACAGTTGTGGTTAAATTTAAGCGCAAAGATGTTCAGGAATATTTTCTGGTCTGGACAACAACGCCCTGGACTCTTCCCTCCAATGTGGCACTAACCGTTAATCCTGAAGAGGTATACCTAAAGGTTAGACAGAATGAGGAGATCTATTATGTTTCTAAGACCCTGTCCCCTAAGGTCTTGGGTGAAGAGTTTGAGGTAATAGAAGAGATCAAAGGAAAAGACCTGGAGCATGTGGAATATGAGCAATTGATGCCTTTTGTCAAGGCAGATAAGAAAGCATTTTTTGTCACGATAGGGGATTATGTAACAACTGAAGACGGTACAGGAATTGTTCATACCGCTCCAGCCTTTGGGGAGGATGATTATAATACCGGACGCCGTTATAATTTGCCGGTACTTCAGCCTGTCGATGAAACTGGAAAGTTTGTAACCACACCTTGGGCAGGGAACTTTGTTATGGAGGCAGATTTAGACATTATCAAGTGGTTACATGCTGAAGGAAAGCTATTTAAAAAAGAAAAGATGGAGCATAATTATCCACACTGCTGGAGATGTCAGACCCCACTCCTTTATTATGCGAAACCTAGCTGGTACATTGAAGTGACTAAATTCAAAGACAAATTGGTAGAAAACAATAACAGTGTTCAGTGGTATCCGGATTATGTCGGGGAAAAAAGATTTGGCAACTGGTTAGAAAACGCTAATGACTGGGCCTTGTCCAGAAGTAGATATTGGGGAACACCCCTTAACATCTGGAGATGCGCTTGCGGTCACACCACATCAATAGGCTCAAGAAAAGAACTAGTTGATAATGCCGTGGAGGCACTGGATGAGACAACCATCGAATTACATCGGCCCTTTGTAGATGATATTCACCTTAAATGTACAAAATGTGGTGCAGCAATGACTAGAGTAACCGACGTTATTGACTGTTGGTTTGACAGTGGTTCAATGCCCTTTGCTCAGCACCATTATCCCTTCGAAAACAGTCAAAACTTTGATCAACTTTTTCCGGCAGATTTCATTTGTGAAGGAATTGATCAGACGAGAGGATGGTTCTATTCTCTGCTCGTTATCTCGACCTTTATTAAGGGAGTAGCTCCTTATAAGCGAGTATTGGTCAACGACTTGATTCTAGATAAAGACGGACACAAAATGTCCAAGTCCAAGGGAAATACAGTAAACCCCTTTGAGTTATTTGATCAATACGGAGCGGATGCTTTAAGGTGGTATCTACTCCATGTTTCACCCGCTTGGATTCCGACTAAATTTGATGTTGAAGGGCTTAAGGAAGTACAAAGTAAGTTTTTTGGCACGTTGAGAAATGTCTATGCCTTCTTTTCCTTATACGCTTCGACGGATAAGCTGGATCCCCGGGATTTCTTTATTGCCCACTCAGACAGACCGGAGCTTGATCGCTGGGTATTATCAAAGTATAACAGCCTTCTCCAAGGGGTTGAGTCAGATCTAAGTGTTTTTGATCTGACCAAAGCGGTGAGAAAGATTCAAGAGTTTGTTAATGAAGATCTTTCCAATTGGTACATTAGACGTTCGCGCAGACGTTTCTGGGAGTCAGAATTAACTGACGATAAGAAAGCTGTCAACAATACAACCTATGAAATACTTGTGGGACTATCTAAATTAGTAGCTCCCTTTGCACCATATATTGCTGAAGAACTCTATCTGAGTTTGACAGATGAGCTATCAGTTCATTTGGCAGATTATCCCGTTGCCGATTTAGGGCTAATCGACGAGGAATTGGAATATAGAATGGATTTGGTGAGGAACCTAGTTGGTTTAGGCCGGGCGGCGAGGGAACAGGTGAAAATCAAGGTGCGACAACCTGTCCAAAAGATATTGATTGACGGTAAATATGAACAACTAATAGCATACATGCTTCCCTTAATCCAAGAGGAATTAAATGTTAAGGAGGTTGTGTTTGCCAAGGATCTAAACCAGTATTTAAACTTCAGCTTAAAGCCTAATTTCAAAGTGGCAGGTTCCATCTTTGGGGCTAAAGTTAAATCCTTAGGTAAGGTGCTGGCGGCCCTAGACGCTTCGGCAGTAGTGCCCAAGCTAGAGGCTGGAGAAACAATCTCAGTAGAGGTAGAGGGTGAGCTTCTAGACTTAATAAAGGATTATGTAATCACCACTATCTCGGCTAAAGAAGGCTTTACAATGACAGTAGTGGACAATTTATTTGTAATACTAGACACTACTTTGACCAAGGAACTGATTAATGAAGGCTATGCTAGGGAGTATATCTCCAAGGTACAGCAAATGAGAAAGAACAATGGCTATGAGATGATGGACAGAATTAAGATATACTTTGATGGTGATGAGGAAATAGCTGAAGCTGTCAAATTATTCGAAGACTATATTAAGCAAGAGACTCTGGCCGACAGTATTGAGCGAATCGAGGATATGGGCTTAGAAAGGCAGAGTCTTAACGGTCATGAAACGGGTATGAAGCTGGTCAAATTATAAAATCAACATGAGGATAGGGAATTACAAAAGAGAAGGCTGGAAGCTAATGCTTCCAGCCTTTCCAGTGAAGTGCTTTCTTGATGGTATTATGTTTTAAGTTGAAATCTTCAACTATTGTCTTTTTCCCATGAGGGTCAACCAACCACTTTTCCATAACCACACAATAAAAACCTTCAATCCCCATCTCATCAGGAGTGAGTACTATCGCGCCGGGAATCGGTCTATTAGGGGAATAAACCACTTCCAAAGCTTGATGCCATGACCAGCCAAGTTTATCTCCGGATAAGTATTCCCACAGCTTGGCCCTTTGCCATGCTCCGGGAGCAGTGGGAGGCTCTCCTTGCATCATGGGGTTGAAACGTTTGTCCCATTTTCGCTCAATAAAAACCACATCCGTTGCTTTCCAATCCACAGGAGTGGGAGGTTCACCCATCATGAAAGCTTCCCAATTGTCTAAAGTTCCTTTAAAAGACCGTGCTTGAGGATTGTAACCGTATTCATCGGTTTTGGCGGAGGCAACACTAGGAAAAGAAAACAACATTATCAGAAGCAAGACCAGGAAAAGAGATCTTTGTCGGACTTTCATACGCACCCTCCTCTTATAAATTACTTGTAAACCTATTAATTGTAAGAATATTATATAATTATTCCTGGACAAAGTCCTAAGTAATAAAGAAAATCCTGTCGATTAGAGTAAAAACAAAACCTAAATAATCAATTAGTGACATAAATTTGTTTTAAAGTGAGATGGTTATGTGCTAAAAGCGGGCTAAAGGTCATCAGAAATACCCGTGGTTAGATACAAATATCTAACTACGGGTATTTCTGAATAATTAGCATAAAAAATTTTGTCACGGAAACTTGGAGTTTATCTCTAGTTGAACAAATTCACTGACTGTTAACCTAAGAGATCAACTATATCAGGGTATAACTACAAGGTTTTACCAACCAAATCCTTAAATCCCTGATAAATAAGGTCATAAAGATCTTTAAGTTCCTCTTCCTCAACACAAGAAAAAGCTACTCGAATATCAGTTTCTCCAAGGGAGATAATCCCAACACCATAGTTCTCAAGTAAATGGAGGCGTAGAGTTTCGGGATCGACTCCTTTAAGTTTTAGGCACATGAAATAACCTGAATTAAAAGGATAGTAATCCCAAGCGTCCCTATAATCCCCTTGATCCAGTATTTGTTTGACCTTAATGGCACGTTGTTTTAAGACTTCGTATTTTTCTCTTTTCTGAGTCTGAAACTCTGCCGACCGAATGGTCTTTAAAACAAAGGTTTGGGCTGGGTGTGAAGCACTGGAAATTGTTCCTCTTAGAATTCCTTGAGCCTTTTTTTCCAGGCCGTCTAATACTGCGGGATACTCTGAACCAAAGGTTATAAAACCTACTCGAAAGCCCCACATGTAATCCTCTTTTGTAGCTCCATCAACTTTGATTGGCAGTATTCTAGGATGAATATTGGCGACTCGCGCAAATATTGATTCCTTAATTGAATCCTCGTAGAATAATCCGAAATAGGCATCATCACTAATTACTACCAGATTCATTCCTTGTTCCGCAACTTCTTTTAATGCTGCAACGATCGCTGTTGCTTCTTGTTCTGTAGGTGTATAACCAGTCGGGTTATTCGGGAAGTTAAGTAACAAAATGGCTTTTCCGTGCTCTTTTTTGGAAAGCAGTGCTTCCTTCATGCCTTGGGTATTAAACGCCCCTTCCTTAGTAAAGAAAGGAAAAGTAATATTCTTCGCTCCTCTGCGGACTCCGAAAATAAAGTTGTAATTACCCCATAGTTTATCAGGTAATACCAGTGGATCATTTTCGTCAATAAATAAATCTGCGATAATACTTAAGCCATGGGTTAAGGCATTAGTAACGATGGGGTTACTAAATGTTTTATTAATCAAAGAAGGGTTTTCCTGTAACATTTTTTCGCGCCAAAGTTGTCTTAGCTCCGGTTTCCCAGCTGGAGGAGCATAAGGATAGAGGTCTTTGGGATCATAGTTCGAAAGTGTTTCCTGAATTAATGGTAAGAACATCGGGTGATTTTGCTCTGTTGCAATTCCAATAGTTGCATTAAAGCGATGAGCTTTTTGCTTTGCCTCAGCAGTTTGCGTCAGAATCCCCTTAGGATAGTAGAGCTCTTTCCCAAGTTTTGACAATAACTCGTAAACATGAGGATTTTCGCGTTGAATTTCAATATTTAAGTCTTGGGCAATTTCATTCATATTATTACTCCCTTGCTCAATCTAGGTGTCAATTTATAGTGAAATTTGTTATCAATCCTAAGCAACTAAATTGTACACTAAAATGGTTTTTTCCTCTACTATTTATCCTAAAATGAAGGTATTTTTTGAATTAGTGAAGAAAACTAATTACTACATTTTGTGGAAGCGTAAACACTGTTTCTTGAGGGGCAAGAAGCAGTAACTTTCGAAATAGCCTTTTCGTGAGAGGATAAGTGTATTAGATCATGAATAAATCAAAATTAGATGATTTAATCAAAAGGTGGCCGGCATTACCCGGAATAAATGGCAAAGAAGAGTTTTTTAATTCTGCAGTTATAGCGCTACTATTGCCTGTTAATGGAGAGTATCATTTTGTCTTCCAAAAAAGATCAGCATCGATTCGACAAGGTGGGGAGATTTGTTTCCCTGGCGGAAAATTTGATCCCACTAAGGACGCAGATTTTAAGGAGACAGCTTTAAGGGAGACTGTTGAAGAGTTAGGTGTTTCTCCAGAAAAAATCAGTGTTATAGGCCCCCTTGACACTATTATATCTATAATGGGTACTACTGTTGACGCATTTCTAGGGGTTCTTGATATAAGTAGCCTTGATGAGTTGAACATAAATTCTGATGAAGTAGAGAGAATTTTTTCAGTGCCCGTTTCGTATTTTGAAAACAATGAACCCGAGCTTTATCAGGTAAGTATAACTGCTCATCCATCCTATATTAACCAAGCGGGAGAAGAGATTGTTCTTTTTCCAACCAAAGAATTGGGATTGCCTGAGCGGTATACAAGGCCATGGGGAAATATAATGAACAATGTTTTTGTCTATAGAGTTGCGGGAGAGGTAATATGGGGGATAACTGCTAGACTAATTAGAGATGTCATAGGAAGAATTAACGCGTAAAGACTAACTGGTTTCTATCATCTTCCGCATATCAGGGGTTAATATTCGGTTATTATTCTACATCAGTTATCCGATTCTCCTCTGAGATTTTTATTATTATCAAAAATATCCTTAGAAGTAAATTATTATAGAACAGCTACATACCAAAAACAGACTCTTGAAATCCCCTTGATAGAGTGCTATGATTATATAAACCGTTGAAGGGGAAGTAAAACCGCATGGCCAACCTCAAAGAGAGCCGAGAAGGGTGGGAGCTCGGCAGGTAATGGAGCGGATAAATGGGCCCCAGAGGGTGGAGCGAAAAGGCTTAGGTCTTAGTAGCTGCCAACGCTAAGCCAGCGTTACTGGGCTAAGGGTGTGTTGGCACTCTGCAGGAGAGGATGCATTTTTGCATCAACTAAGGTGGTACCGCAGATTAACGTCTGTCCTTATTTAAGGATAGGCGTTTTGTTTTGTGTCCACACTTCGTATCATTTGGAATCGCGACTCGAATGATGCGTGCAGAGAAGGAACCCTCAAATAAATTATTTAATTAAAAATGGGGAGGTATCTTCTATGAAAAGACCATTAGCGGTAGTGATCTCAGCCTTTATGACTCTGGCTCTCGTGTTATCCTTAACAGCTTGTGCCCCCAGTAAAACTGAAAATACTGGCAGCACCGATACGAAAAAGAAAATTGGTATTATACAAATTGTTGAACATCCATCCCTGAACACTATCAGAGATTCATTAATTGAAGAGTTAAAGGCTCAAGGCTATAAAGATGGTGAATCGATTACTATTGACTATCAAAATGCCCAAGGTGACCAAACAAATTTAAAAACCATCTCTCAAAAATTTGTAAGCAACAAATATGACCTTATTGTTGCTATTGCAACACCCTCAGCGCAAGCAGTCGTTAGTGAGACGAAAGATATACCTATTCTTTTCTCAGCTTGTACGGATCCGCTGGGATCCGGGTTGGTTACCAATATGGAACAACCGGGCGGAAATGTTACTGGCACATCGGACGCCGTATCAGCAGAAAAAATTATGGAGTTAAGTAAGCGCATTACTCCTGATTTTAAAACAATTGGGGCATTATATAATTCAAGTGAAACAAACTCGGTTTCTGTGGTTAATGAGTTAAAAGAATATGCTAAGAAGAACAATATGACGGTGATTGATGCTACTGTGACTAACTCTTCGGAGGTACAGCAAGCAGTCACATCCTTAGCTGATAAGGTTGATGTTCTCTTTTCTCCTATTGATAACACAGTGGCCTCCGCTATGCCTTTAGTAACTCAAATTGCTAACAAAGCTAAGAAACCAGTTTATGTTGGCGCAGATTCTATGGTTAAAGATGGAGGGCTTGCGACCTACGGAATTAATTATCAAGTGTTGGGTAAAGAAACCGGAGCTATGGCTGTTGAGATTTTGAAAGGGAAAAAAGCTGGGGATATTCCAGTAAAAACCATGAAGGATATGGACATTTATCTCAATAATTCAACAGCAAAAGCAATCGGAATTAATCTGCCTGAAGATGTGCTGAAATCTGCTGCTCAGGTATTTGAAAACTAAGAAACAAGGGGATAAAAGAATGAGTGTCATGGTGTTAATGGGTTCTCTGGAATTAGGATTAATTTATGCAATAATGGCATTAGGCGTTTTTATATCCTTTAGAACCCTTAATATGCCTGACTTAAGTGTTGACGGAAGTTTTGTCCTTGGGGCGGCAGTGTCTGTGGTCATGAGTCTAAATGGGCATCCTTTTTTAGGCTTAGGGGCGGCATTTATTGCCGGGTGTGGAGCAGGAGCTATAACAGCCTTGCTTCATACCAAACTAAAGATTCAGCCGCTTTTGGCGGGTATTCTGACCATGTTGGCTTTGTACTCCGTGAACCTGAAGGTTATGGGCGGCAGGGCGAATATTCCTTTGATCAATAAGATAACCGTCTTTAGTCCCTTTGAAGAGATTCTTAGGGACTATAATAAATTGGGGTTTTCTTTAGCGGTTTTATTATTAATTCTCTTTCTACTGTTTCTCTTTTTAAAGACCAGGCTGGGGTTTGTTTTAAGAGCGACAGGGGATAATGACGCAATGGTAAGAGCCTTGGGAGTGAATACTGACTCCATAATTTTGGTAGGATTAGCTCTTTCCAATGGATTAGTTGGGGTAGCCGGTGCCCTGATTGCCCAGTCACAATCCTTTGTGGATGTGGGCATGGGGATAGGTATGGTTGTTATTGGCTTGGCTTCAGTAATCATTGGAGAAGTTGTTTTTGGCGTAAGTTCACTCTTAAGAAGGCTCATGGCGGTTATTCTAGGTTCAATTCTCTATCGCTTAATTATCGCCTTTGCTCTAGAACTTGGTATGCCTCCTACTGACCTTAAGCTTGTTTCTGCCGTGATTGTGGCAATAGCAATGGCTATGCCAGTTTTTAAAAAGCGCCTTTCAGTTGTGAAACGGAAGATGTCGAAAACACCCCATGAAAGGAGCAAATAACCTCATGCTTAGAGTTGAGTCGTTAAGCAAGATATTTAGCAAAGGAAGCACCAATGAGAAACTTGCTCTAAGGGATGTGAATCTATCCTTGGGGGAAGGAGAATTTGTAACCATTATCGGTGGAAATGGAGCGGGAAAATCAACCCTTATGAATTGTATTTCCGGCGTCTATGAGATTGATAATGGCAGGATTACTCTGGACTCCACAGATATTACATTTGAACCGGAGTATAAACGGTCAAGGCATATTGGCAGAGTATTTCAGGATCCTTTAAGGGGAACTGCTCATGATATGACCATTGAAGAGAACTTATCTATTGCCTTTGCTAAGGGGAAATCTGTAGGACTACAAGCGGGAGTGTCCAAAAAGGATATTAACCTTTTTAAGGAGCGACTACAACTATTGGATCTGGGTCTGGAAAATAGGCTTAAGCACAAAGTGGGGCTCCTATCAGGAGGACAGAGACAAGCCCTTACCCTACTAATGGCCACAATTATTAAACCCCGTCTGCTGCTTCTTGATGAACACACTGCAGCCCTGGACCCAACCATAGCCCGCAAGGTCTTGAGCTTAACCCGTAAAATTGTCTCGGAGGAAAACCTTTGTACTCTGATGATTACCCATAATATGAAAGCTTCTTTAGAATATGGAACAAGGACCATCATGATGCATGAAGGTCAGATTATGATGGATCTTCAAGGACAAGAAAGAAAAGATATGACTGTGGATCGCCTAATTGAGCAATTTGAAAAGCGCAGCGGAGCTGAGCTGGATAACGACAGAATGCTCTTAGGTTGAGCTTTAGAGTAGAATAAGAAGCATCAAACTATTTGATAAATAGAGGGACTGTCTTACAATGTGAACTCAGACATTTGCAAGACAGTCCCTATTTCGCAATCGGTAATGGTAAGGTTACCGATCACAAGTAGGTTAATCTTACGTCTCTGCTTGCCTCAGAAATATTTTGTGTCCAAATAGAGGATTATTATAAGTTTCGGCGAATTTTGATTTATCAGAATATGAATAGCGATTCATATTTCAATGTTTGGTCAATAAGAAATTAGCTTTAAGAGGGGTGGAAAGACGATATGGAGTGGAAAACGGTTAAGCTGGATATAATGGAGACCGGAGTAGCGATTCTTACATTAAATCGACCTGAAACAATGAATTCGGTTAATGACCAGCTTTGTTCAGATGTTCAGGCTGCCTGCAAAGAAGCAGCAGACAATGAGCTGATTAGAGTACTAATAATAACCGGAGCTGGCAAAGGGTGGTCAAGTGGAGGAGATATTACCAAGTTAGCCTCTATGAAAGATCCTATCAGCGCTAAGGAGACTTATGACGGGTCAGGTGCCCTGGTAACTGCTATTTATGAACTAAAAAAACCAGTCATAGCCGCACTCAATGGGGTTGTAGCCGGAGCTTCCGTAGCTGCCTGTATGGCCTGCGATTTAATTATTGCTTCTGATCAAGCCCGTATGGGTTTTACGTTTATGCAAATAGCATTTTGTCCGGATAGTGGAGCCTCACACTTTTTATTTCAGAAAGTGGGCTATCATAAAGCTTTAGAATTATTGTGGTATGGAAAAATCATTAATGCTGAGGAAGCAGAAAAGTTGGGCCTAATAAATAAGGTTGTTCCCCACGAGGAGTGTCTGCCCGAAGCAATCAGGTGGGCAGAAAGGCTAGCCTTGCAACCACTAATGGCAGTTGGCCTGGATAAAAAGCTCATGCGAGAAGCAGCCAAAAATGACTATTATCAGCAGGCAGAGTTAGAGGCTCTATATCAAGTCTTGGCCTGGTCGTCTGAAGACTTTAGAGAGGGCTGTACAGCCTTTGCAGAGAAAAGAAAACCTGTATTTAAGAATCGATAGTGAAATAGCAGCTAAAAAAGTTGGAATCGCTGAACGTGCTTCCAGCTTTTTTAGGCGCAATATACAGTCAAAAAATCCTCTTATAATTAATAAGGTTAGGGACTTTACTTTGGGGAAAGGTAAGGATATATTAGTTCATGAGTTTTAACCATAAGGACAAGGAGGAAATCATGAAAGTCACTGATTTATCTCATCTCATTCATTCAAGTATGCCTGTTTTCCCCGGGACAGAACAACCAACTTTTCAGAGGGCAAATACCTTAGAAAAGGATGGATTCTTAGAAGCAAAGATTACAATGTACTCACATACCGGTACCCATATAGATGCACCTGCTCACATGCATCAGAATGGTTCATATTTAGATGAATTTGCAATTGATAAGTTTATAGGAACTGCGATCATTCTTGACTTTTCGAGGTCGAACACCCAGGTGCTAGACATTGAAAGTATTATTTCTCATGAGGAAACCATTCGAAATATAGATTTTCTAATCTTAAAAACAGGTTGGAGTAAATATTGGGGTAATCCTAAATACTACAAAGGTTTCCCTTATTTAACGGAAGAATCGGCCAAATGGTTATCCCAATTTGCTTTAAAAGGCATAGGGATTGATGCTATATCCATTGATGATATAGAAAGCAGCTCATTTCCAGTTCACAAAATTCTCTTAGAAAAGAACATCGTAATCATAGAAAATCTTACTAACTTAGATTCAATTGATCCTAGAGCATCTTTTCTGTTAAGCGTTATGCCAATAAAGAATAAACAAGCAGATGGGTCCCCGGTTCGGGCAATTTCAATCGAACTTTAAGACATATTCTTACATAAATCCCCATTGGAGGAATGGGAGCACTATTTTACAAGTTGGTAATTGAGATAACAAGACTCCTTTCTGGAGATTTTATAGTTAGATTTAACTGTAAGTCAAAGGGGGGAGTTTCATGTTATACCGCTTTCTGCTTTACCTCATTATTTTAGTTTTGGTGTTTGGTTATTCAGGTCAGGTTCAAGCGACCAAGACCCTTGGATATTCACCTAGCCAAGAAAATAAGTCTAAGTTCGTTGAAGTCCAACAGATCGTTCCTAGTGTGGTATTAGACATTAAGTATGCAACAGCAGATAATTTTACCCACAGCAAACTTTACGAAAGTCCTGCGGCAAAGCTGCGTCTGGGTACCGCTGAAAAACTTAAAAAAGTTGCTGAAGAGATAGAGAAAAAGGGCTACCGTTTGAAGATATGGGATGCCTACAGGAGCCCTGAAGTACAATTTGCTTTGTGGAATTTGATTCCGGATTCTCGTTTTATTGCAAACCCATATAAGGGTTATTCTAGTCATTCTCGGGGTTCAGCAGTGGATTTAACCTTAATAGATAATCAGGGGAATGAGCTAGTTATGCCTACAGGATTTGACGATTTTACAGAGCAAGCAGCTAGGGTCAATGATAATGAAAATGCAAGGTATTTAAAAGAAGTTATGATTAAGAATGGGTTTAAGGCCTTATCAAGTGAATGGTGGCATTTTGATGATCTTGATATTTATGAACCTGTTACTGCTATTGAACAAAACTCTTCCCTAAAAACTATCGATAATAAGGTTAGAATTTCAGTTAGTGCCATCGGAGATGTAACATTAGGGCAAGATGAACGCTTTTTGTATGAAGGCAGTTTTAATCAACATTATACTCTGAAAGGTCCGGAATATTTTTTCTCGGGGGTAAAAAATATCCTTTCTGGAGATGATTTGACCATCGCTAATCTTGAGGGTTCTTTGACTGAAGCTACTGACAAACCAAATAAGAGTTCGCAAGGAACTCGGGCATTTTTCTTTAAGGGGAATCCGCATTACACAGCTATCTTGAAAGATGGGAGTGTCGAAGCAGTAAACCTAGCTAATAATCATAGCATGGATTTTTTAACCAAAGGTTATGAAGACACAGTAGCAACATTAGATCATGCAAAAATTTCAAGTTTTGGTGATCAAAAAGTGACAGTTTATGAAAAAGAAGGGGTAAAAATTGGGCTAATAGGCTTAAATACTTTAGGGCCAATCGAAGAGGGGATTAATATAGATAACCTCATTTTACAATTAAAGACTCAAATTGAAACTCTAAAAGCAGAAAAAACTTCAATGATAATTGTTAGTTTTCACTGGGGTCAAGAAAACAAGTATTTTCCAACCCAAGTTCAGCGTAAGCTTGGCCAACTGGCTATTGACCAAGGTGCAGATTTAGTCCTCGGGCATCACCCCCATGTGATTCAAAAATACGAGAATTATAAAGGAAGATGTATAGTCTACAGTCTTGGGAATTTTGTGTTTGGAGGAAACCCCAATCCCTGGTATAAGTACACGGAAATTTTTTGTCAACAATATGACTTTGTAGATGGCAAATTAGTTGAGTTAAGCTCGCCGCAGATCATCCCCTGTAAGTTATCTTCGAGTTATAGACCCGAGCCGTCATGATATGTCTTATAAATGAACAAAGGCTGGAGCCAATTACTTGGCCCAGCCTTTATTTAAACGAGTTTTAGTTATGCAGATATCCGTGTGTTTGGAAGATTCTTAAGTCTGCCATTGTTGGAGGCAATAATATAGATTGCAGCAGCCCAAATCAGAGCAACAATAATAGTTCCTGCATTGAAGAATCCTCTTTGAGCAGTATAAAGGATTGAGTAACCGAGAGCACCTGGGAGTAAGGCGTAATATGAGAATACAACCAAGGTCTTACGAATTACATAACCTTCTTTACCTAAGAGACCAACAACGGCTGCAGCGGCAACAACATTGTGTACGCAGATAACGTTACCTGCAGCACCACCAATGGCTTGTAGAGCTACAATCCAGGTTGGATCGACTCCGATGCGTTCACCTACTCCGAATTGGAACAAGGAGAACATCATGTTGGAAACAGTGTTACTTCCGGCTACGAAAGCTCCAAGTCCACCAATTAGGGGTGCAAAGATTGGCCATGCGGATCCGGCTAAGCCAGCAACAGCTTCAGCTAGTACAATCGGCATACTATCGAGACCAGCTGCGCCACCTTTTGAATTCATGAAAACTTGAACCATGGGGACAGTGAATATAAGGGCTGAACCAGCTCCAAGCATGGTTTTAGCTGAGCCTTTCCATGCTCTGGCATAGGCTTTGCCATCCATTTTATGCATGAAGAAGGTTATGAGGGAGACTGTAATAAAGACAGTACCTGGTAAATACAGTGGCTGGAAGGAGGCAGTGATTCCTGTTCCGAAAATTTTAGGCCAGACAACATTCCAGCTCTTAACCCAACCTAAGAAGGGTAAGAAGGAGAGTCTTGTAAGAACGAGGAATAAGCCAACGAGAACATAAGGCATCCAAGCCATTAAGCCGCTCATTCTAGTCTTAGCAGAGATATCCTTAATCTCGATGGAACCAGTCCAAGAAGGATCCCATTTTGATTTCTCTTCAAAATCCCAAGCTTCGCCTTTAGGCATGAGGAAGCCATTCTTAGCAGCGGTAACAACAATAGCTAAACCTGTTAGTCCACCTATCATAGAAGGGAATTCAGGACCGAGTAAGTTAGCAACAGCTAGGTAAGGAATCGTCATGGAGAAGGCGGCAAAAAGTGCAAATTTCCAAATCTTGAGTCCTTCACTGAAAGATTTGTTTTTACCAAAGTAACGAGTCATGAAAGCAACAACGAAGAGGGGGATAAAGGCACCGGCAGCAAAATGAAGGAAAGCAACTTTGGTAGCAATGCCAAATCCGATAAATGCATTCCAGTCAGTATATCCCAAAGATTGAGCATAAGCTTGTAATTCAGGAGTTTTGAGTCCTGTGCTTACTCCAACGAGCATAGGTGTTCCGACAGCTCCGAAGGATACAGGAGTACTTTGAATCATCATTCCAGCAACAACGGCAGCCATAGCTGGGAAGCCAAGTCCGACCATCAAAGGAACAGCAACTGCAGCAGGAGTACCGAATCCTGATGCACCTTCAATAAAGGAACCAAAGAGCCAGGCAACAATAATAACTTGAATTCTTCGATCCGCAGTAATTCCGGTAAAGCCTCGGCGAATGGCTTGAATTGCTCCACTTTCTTGTAACGTATTTAAAAGAAGAATGGAACCAAAAATAATGTATAACAATGTACCAGCAGTAATAATTCCGTTAACAGTTGCAGCTCCTACCTGGGCACCAGGGATTTTCCATATAAAAAGTGCTAGTGCTGCAGCTACAAAATAAGAGATCGGCATAGCCTTACTTGCAGGCCATCTTAACCCTACAAGAAAGATTGCCACAACTGCGATAGGGAGTAGGGAAAGAACCGCTAATAATCCAGTGTTCATTTCGAAACCTCCTCATATTTTTTTGGATAAATAAAGTATAATTCCTTTTTTCACGATATTTAGTTTAAGCACCAACCTCCTTCTGCAATAGGAACCAATCAGATAATCAGAACAGTAGAATGGTTTACCTATCATACCACCTGGCCAAAATGAAACTTAGGGAAGAACGTAGTCTTATATTATACTAAATCAAAAATATTTTCAATAAATTGAGTTTATTTTCACTAATGAATAACTAAAAAAAAATATAAGTGTTTTGAAAATATAATCATTGCCGTTGAACTTAAAACAATTGCTTAAGATTCTGATTTGTGATTCAAATTTCTAGGATTCTCATACAGTTAATATGGTTTAGTTGACGCAGATTGAAGGCGTCGGGGAATCTCGGGAGGGATCAAATTAAAGATGTTTTAGGTGTTTCAACATTTTTTGAAGTTAAGCATTCAAACGTTAACTTTGAGTAGAAAAAAATGTAAAATATAGCATATATTGAAGTTAAATCAGTTTAAATACTAATATATCAGGTAAAATGTATAAATATATTAAGTTAATTGCATTTTAAATCGAGTATAAATATTAATCTAAATAAAGAAAATATTCATCGAAAATAGGGTTGTAGAATTTTAAGGTACCAATTTTGTATTTAATGTTAACAAGAAAAATAGAAGGGAATAAGAGAATAATATGAATAGATTGATTTTATTGTTAATAGGAATTGCATTGGCTTCTTCAGGATTAACAATTCTTCTTTGGAAACTATCACTTAAAAAAACCATTAAATATTTGCCAGCGCTTTTATGTCTATTATTCGGAATATATTATTTTTATACCGCAAGTAACACTAAGAACATAAATGGATTTGAAGATTTGGCAAGTCTAATCCTATTGCTAATGTTTTTTTCAGGCTTCGTCGGAGGGGTTGTTACAGGATCAATCATTGATTTTCTCAAAAAGAAATTCTAATATTTGAAAACACACTAAAAAATTTGATTTCAGCTATTTACATTGTCGTTACGTAAAGGTGTATAGTGCATTCATCAGGAGGTGATCACGTGGAATACACAGTGCAAAAATTAAGTCATCTGGCAGGTGTCAGTTCTCGTACTCTAAGATATTATGACGAAATAGGAATTCTCAAGCCGGCAAGAATTAATTCCTCAGGGTATCGCATTTATGGATCAACTGAAGTGGATCGCTTACAACAAATCCTTTTTTATCGAGAGCTGGGTGTGGGTCTGGACAATATTAAAACCATTTTAACGGAACCTGATTTTGACGGACTAAAGGCACTGCAAGTACATCGTGAGAAACTGCTCGAAAAAAAAGAGCAATTAAATGTGCTGATTGCCAATGTTGAAAAAACAATCGCCTTAAACGAAGGGAGAATTATTATGTCGGATAGAGAAAAGTTTGAAGGCTTTAAGCAAAAGTTAGTAGATGATAATGAAGCGAAGTATGGACAGGAAATTCGTGAGAAGTATGGAGACGATACAGTTAATAAGTCTAACCAAAAATTCAAAGGGATGACTCAAGAACAATACGACGCAATGACAAAGCTTGCTAAAGAGATCAATGAACTGCTGTATGCGGCGTTTAGAACGGGTGATCCAGCGGGAGAACTAGCCCAAAAAACAGCAGATTTACACCGAAAGTGGCTATGCTATACATGGGATAGTTATTCAAAAGAAGCCCATGCAGGACTTGCCCAGATGTATGTGGATGATCCCAGATTTACAGCATACTATGATGAGAAGCAACCAGGCGCTGCGGAGTTCCTGAGAGATGCTATCTTTATTTACACCGGTCAGAAGGCATAGATTACAGTTCGTTTCAGGCAGCGACATTCTCAATATCAATTATGAAAAGAATGTTTTAGCGATGATCTTGACTAAGTTTCCCAAATGGTATAGCCTTAAATTGGGTTCCTTAAGAAAGGGTGAAGAAAAAGATAATGCGCTACTAATTCTTATTTCCAAAAATGAAATTCTTGTTAATATGACGAGTGTTTTTCTAGGATAGGATTAGTATGAGCATTTTTAGTTGACAAATGATCGCATCGCTAAAAGGATATATACCTGGGTGTATTTAGAGGGTGCGATATGTTTTTGTATTGAAATGACTATACCTCCTGTCCAAGAATAATGGGCAGGAGGTTTTTATGTTAGATTTAATTGGCAATCGACTAGTGCAAGCAATTTTAGGGTCTGCGCTTTTCTTGCAAATTGGAATATGGGTTAGAAATTTTGCAGTTTTACTTTTTGTGATGGAACAGACAAAGGGTAATGCACTTGCTATTTCGATGATTTCCGTAGCCGAATATACTCCGATTTTTATTTTCTCCTTTATCGGTGGAACCTTTGCAGATCGTTGGCGTCCAAAGCGAACAATGATTTGGTGTGATATTCTAAGTGCTATATCAGTATTTGCAGTCTTGGGCACACTGGTATTTGGTACCTGGAAAGCCGTCTTTTTTACGACTATTATATCCGCTATCTTATCCCAGTTCTCCCAACCCTCAGGTATGAAGCTAATCAAGGAACATTTACCTCCGGAGAGAATTCAAGCTGTAATGTCAATTTATCAAACCATCTTTACAATCTTTATGATTCTCGGGCCGATTCTGGGCACCTTTGTTTATCATAAGTTTGGGATTATGGTTTCGATTTCTATTATGGGACTGGCGTTTTTGCTCTCAGCAGGTTCCTTAACATTCCTTCCTGCAGACAGTGTAAGCGCTCTTCAAAAACCCGTCACAACTCTTCGTCAAGAAATGAAAGCCGGTATTCAGTATGTGCTGGCGAAGAAAACTCTGACCCTTTTAGGTCTATGCTTCTTGGCTGCGGGCTTAGGAGGAGGACTTGTTCAACCATTAGGAATCTTTTTGATCACAGAACGACTGGGTTTACCAAAAGAGAGCCTGCAATGGCTGATGACCTTTAATGGCTTAGGGATGCTGGTCGGTGGAATCATGGTCATGATTTTTGCAAAAGCAATTTCACCACAAAAACTATTGGCCTTTGGGATGTTTATCTCGGCAATCGGTTTAGCGATTTGTGGTTTTTCTACGTTTCCGTGGCTAACCTATTTGGTTCATCTATTAATGGGATTAGTCCTTCCTTGTATTATGATCGGCATCAATATGATGATGCTTCAAAACTCAGACAACGAGTTTATTGGAAGAGTCAACGGAATTTTGATGCCTTTGTATACTGGGGCTATGGTTTTAACTATGAGCATGGCTGGAGTGCTTAAAGAAATGTTTACATTGGTTGCTATGTATGAAGCGGCTGGAGTTTTGTATATTATAGGGTTGCTGTTTTTAGTGCCCTTGTTCAATACTCAGAGTTCCAACAGTTACATTGATAGTTAAACGAGGTATAATGGATAAAGACAGTTGGGAATTAAATGGGCAAGCAGTTTACTAGATCTGGAGGCTTTATAATGGTTACTGAAGTTTACCCTAACATATTTTTGAACGAAATACCTCTCCCTAAAAACCCTTTGAAATCAATTAATAGTTATATCGTAAAATCAGAAAGCAGAAATTTAGTCATTGACACAGGCTTCAATACGCCAGAGTGCCAGAATGAGTTGATGAGGGGTCTAGAGGAACTAAACCTTGACTTAAAGAAGACAGAGCTACTCATAACTCATATGCATACAGATCATTCAGGTTTGGCCCATGTTCTTAAAGCGCTGGGAGTGCCAACGGTGTATTTTAGCAAAATCGATGGAGAAATCTCCAATCAAACATCCCAGAGGGATAGTTTTTTTAAATCACTTAATCGACTTCTAGGATTTGAAGGGGAAAATCCCATAAAATTTGGCAAAGAATTCGGTACTAAAAGGACTGAGCCTCTTGAATACGACCCGTTAAACGAAGGAAATCAACTGATTATTGGTGACTATTGTTTGGAAGTCGTAGAGATACCGGGGCATACACCTGGACACATCGGCTTATATGAGAAAAAGCATAAGCTGTTTTTCGGTGGGGATCATATTCTTGATGAAATAACTCCGAATATAACCTTTTGGGGATTCGAACAAGATATTTTAGGGACTTATTTCAAGAGTCTAGAAAAAGTACTTGAGTATGAAATCGCTTATCTATTCACGGCTCATAGAAAAATCATTAGAGATCACAGAAGAAGAATAAGTGAGCTTTTGCTTCATCACGAAGAACGTCTCAAGGAGATTAGAGCTATATTAAGAGATGGACGGAAGACACCTGTTGAAATGGCAGCATCTATGCACTGGGATTTAAGTCATAAGAAATGGGCGGACTTTCCTTCTTCTCAAAAGTGGTTTGCTTCCGGAGAGGCCTTATCACATTTAGAGCATTTAGTACATACTGGGGATGTAGAAAGGTCAATAGAGGGAGAAGTCCTGCTTTATGGGCTTAAATAAAGGAGGCATTTTAGTTTGAGACCTGAGACTATTCAGAGACTAAGTGAAATTGTGGGGAAAGATAATATATACACTGCTCTAGAAGATCTATACTGTTATACTTATGATGCTTCATTTGTGAAGGCAGATCTTAATACAGACTTGGCTGGAGTAGCTGTTTATCCGGGAAGCACTGAAGAAATAGCCCGGATTATTAAGCTTGCCAATCAGGAAAAAATTCCCATTGTACCACGGGGTGCAGGAACAAATGTCAGTGGAGGATCCGTTTCTTTAGGAGATTGTATAATCTTGGTGCTTAAGAGAATGAACAAGATACTGGAAATTGATCGCAAAAATTTAATTGCGGTAGTTGAGCCGGGTGTAATTACCGCTCAATTACAGAGTGAAGTTGAGAAAATGGGACTTTTTTATCCACCTGACCCAGCCAGTCAAGCTTTCTCCACCATGGGGGGCAATGTAGCGGAATGTGCTGGAGGGCCGCGTGGTGTCAAATATGGAGTAACTAGAGACTACGTCATTGGTCTGGAGGTAGTGCTTCCGTCAGGAGAAGTTATTAACACTGGCGGAAGAACCATGAAAAATGTAACCGGTTATGATATGACGAAATTATTCACAGGTTCAGAAGGAACCTTATGTGTAATAACAAAAATTATTGTTAAACTTATTCCTTTACCGGAAGCCAAGAATACTATGATGGCAGTTTTTCCTGAAATTGCTCAAGCCTGTGAGACTGTCTCTGAAATCATTGCTGCCGGGTTGATTCCGTGTGCCCTGGAATTGTTGGACAACATCTACATCAGGAATATCGAGGAGTATGCCCAGGTCGGGCTGCCTACCGATGCCGGTGCAGTTCTCTTAATAGAAGTAGATGGAGATTCGGAAATATTAGGGAAGCAAATTAGAAAGATAGAGCAAATCTGCAAGGGACTGGGAGCAGTTCAAATACGGATAGCAAGCACACAAATGGAAGCCGAGGAATTATGGCGGGCCCGGCGCTCGGCCTTCGCTGCGGTATCTAGGCTTAGACCTACCATCATTGGAGAAGATGCTACAGTCCCCAGAAGCAGTATTCCTGCCGCTGTTAGCCGTATTCAAGCAATCGCTGCTAAATATGACCTTATAATTGCAATCCTGGGACATGCCGGAGATGGAAACTTGCATGCCACAATCTTAACGGATGAGACAAATGTTGAAGAGATGGCAAGGGTCGAAAAGGCGATTAAGGAGATCTTTATTGTCACCGTAGAATTGGGTGGATCCTTAAGTGGTGAGCATGGTATTGGCCGGGCAAAATCTAAATTTATAACCTTACAAACCGGTGAAGCAGGACTTGCGGTACAACGTCAAATTAAACAGGCCCTTGATCCACATAATCTTATGAACCCAGGCGTAATGTTTGGAGCGTGATAGAATGAACCGTTCATTAGAGTCTTGGCAGAATGAAGCTATCCGGTGCATTCGGTGCGGTGCTTGCCAAAATGTTTGCCCTGTTTTTAAGGAGTTACAAGTGGAATCTACGGTTGCCAGAGGACGAGTTAAGCTTATACGGGGAGTTATAAATAAAGACTTAGATCTTACAGAAGGTTTAATTGATAAAATGTCTTTATGCTTAATGTGCAAGGCCTGTGTGGCAAACTGTCCTAGCGGGGTGAAAGTGGACAAGCTTGTGGAAGCAGCTCGCAAAGAGATTACCGAAAAGAAAGGACTCTCTCCCCTTAAGAACCTAGTCTTTCGCTTGGTATTAAAAAATCGGTGGATATTCGATACGGGCATGCGAACGGGTAGATTTTTTCAAGGCCTTGTTTTTCGAAAAGGGCCTGAAGGGCAAGGAATGTTGCCCAGAATGTCCCTGGGAATAGATAAGAGGAGACTTCTTTCTCCTCTGGCTCAGAAAACCTTTAAAAGTTTGTATCCTGAAGTAGTGAACGTCCCGGAAGCAAAAATGAAGGTGGCCTTTTTTACGGGATGTATGATTAATTATATTTACCCAGATACTGGCCGTGCAGTTATCAATGTTCTTAAAAGAAATGGAGTAGAAGTTAGAATTCCGCCTCTGCAAAACTGCTGTGGTACTCCGGTTCGCATTAATGGGGACTATGAAACGGCAAAAACAATGGCTAAGGCCAATATCGATGTTCTTCTGAAAGAGAACTATGACTCGGTAGTGGTGGCCTGTGGCACATGTGGTCTGAGCTTAAAGGAAGAGTATGCTGAATTATTCCAGGATGATCCGATTTATTTAGAAAAGGCCAAGATACTTGGCTCTAGGGTCAAGGATTTTACAGAATTAGTAGTAGCTCTAGAGGGATTCCAAGATAAAATGGGACATTTACCGTTAAAGGTGACTTACCATGATCCCTGTCACCTTGCTCGAGGGCTAAGAGTAAAAGCTCAACCTAGGAAAATTATTAGAAGTATCCCAGGAGTGGTTTTTCAGGAAATGGACAAAGCGGATACCTGCTGCGGAAGTGGGGGTTCCTTTAGCTTATATCACTACGAACTTTCGACTAAAATCAATGACCATAAAGTCAACACAATCAAAGAGACAGGGGCAGAATTATTAGTAACGGGATGTTCGGCCTGTCGGATGCATATCGCTGACGGTCTTAACCGACAGGGGATTGCGGTACAAGTGATGCACACGGCACAACTAATCGAGATGGCTTATGAATCTAAGCAGCGAAGGATAACGAAAAATTTGGGGGTATAGGGGGGAAGGGCCTTGGGTAGTTTTAAACTTAGCTATGGAAAAGAAATACTGTCTTTTGAGCTGCCGGATTCAGTTCAGGTTCGGGAGATTGAAGCTAAAGCTAGTCAGCCAATAGTAGATATTGAAAAAGCTGTTCGGGAGGCATTAGCGCATCCTGTTGGCACTGCTCCGCTGATAGAGGTGGTAAATCCCGGTGACAGAGTAGTAATCATCGTTAGTGATATTACTCGGCTTTGGGTAAGGACAGATGTGCTTTTACCTATTTTGCTTGATGTGCTTAATGAGGCTGGTGTGCCAGATGAGGATATTTCCATTGTTACGGCAACGGGAGATCACCGTTTGCAAACTGTGGAAGAACACACAGCTATTTGTGGAAAAAAGGTTTTAGAGCGAGTTTCAATTTATGATCATGAGTGTAATGCACCTGACTTAGTTGATTTAGGATTTTCAACGGCGGGTACTCCGATAAAAGTAAATCGCCGGGTCTGGGAAGCGGATAAAGTAATTCTAACAGGAGGAATTGCCTATCATTTGTTAGCAGGATTTGGCGGGGGACGTAAGTCAATTGCCCCCGGTGTTTGCGGCTATGAAATGATTCAAAAAAACCATTCTCTCGCACTGAAAGATGCAGGACCTTCAGGACTTAATCCCAACATTCAGACCGGAAAAATGGAAGGAAATCCGGTTGCCGAAGATATGTTAGAGATCGCTCGCCTCGTTGGCGCAGATTTTATCCTGAATGTTGTGGTTAATGAAAAGAAAGAGTTTGTTCATATTGCGGCGGGTGAGTTAGAGCGGGCACATTTAGCGGGCTGTCGTGTAACCGAAGAAATCTTTGGCATAGAAATCAAAGAAAAAGCAGATTTAGTTATTGTTTCAAGTGGGGGATACCCTAAAGATACCCAGCTTTACCAATCTATCAAGGCCTTAGATAATGCAACCTATGCAGTTAGAGAGGGCGGAGTCATTATCCTGGTTAGTGAATGCTCAGATGGGATCGGTTCTCGGCCATTTGAGGAGTTTTTTAATCATGGTGATGTTGAGGAGATGAGTGCCAGACTTCATGCCGACTTTACAATGCCCGGTTTTGTAAGTTTGAGAACAGCAAGCATTTGCCGAAAGACCCCGGTCATCTTAGTGAGTTCTCTGACAGATGATGTGGTGAGACGGATGAAGATGCTTTCAGCTTCTTCAATAGAAGGAGCTTGGCAATTAGCCAGGCAAATCCTTGGGAATCAGCCGCAATTCGTTTACATAATGCCTCACGGCGGAAGTACATTCCCGATTATCTCTTAGAAAGAATGAATGCAGGTATGAGAAATATTTTTGGCGAGGTATTGAATTATTGGCATGTGGGTGTTATTATCATATAAACCGTAGATGGGGAAGTAAAACCGCATGACCAACCTCACAGAGAGTCGAGTAGGGTGGAAGCTTGACAGGTAACGGAGCGGGTAAATGGGCCTCAGAGGGTGGAACGAAAAAGCACCATGCTTTAGTAGTTACCAACGCAAAGCCAGCGTTATTGGGCTGAGGGTGTGTTGGCACTCTGCATGAGAGGATGCATGTATATTTATGCATCAGTTAAGGTGGTACCGCAGATTAACGTCTGTCCTTATTTTAGGATAGGCGTTTTATTTTTTCTGTTTCACCGGTCTATTCTTAAGAAGAATAGACAAATGCAGTTGCCAGAGAATTATCTATTTTGAAGGGGGAATTATTTATGAAAAGAAAATTGGCTAAAATGATGATCTCAGTGTTAATGACCATGACCTTAGTGTTATCCCTAACAGCCTGTTCACCCAGTAAAACAGAAACTCCTGACAAGACTGCAGCTAAGAAGAACATTGGTATCGTGCAAATTGTTGAACATCCGTCCCTGAACACTATCAAGGAATCAATCGTTACTCAGTTAAGTGAAAAAGGGTTTAAAGATGGGGAAAATATTGCCATTGATTATCAAAATGCCCAAGGGGATCAATCTACATTAAAGACAATTGTCAGTAAATTTGTTAACAATAAGTATGATCTGATTATTGCTATTGCCACGCCCTCAGTACAGGCAGCCGTAAGTCAAACGAAGGATATTCCCATCCTCTTTGCAGCTTGCGCGGACCCCTTAGGGTCTGGAGTGGTTACTAATCTGGAAAAGCCGGGAGGAAACGTGACTGGTACTTCTAATGCCGTTTCAGCGGAAAAGATATTGGAGCTGGCCAAGCGCATTACCCCGAATTTTAAAACAATCGGTGCTTTATATAATTCCAGTGAAACGAACTCCTTAATCGTGATCAAGGGCTTGAAAGAATATGCAAACAAAAATAACTTAACAATTGTTGAGTCCACCGTAACCAGTTCTGCAGATGTTCAACAGACTGTTACATCTCTAGTCGAAAAAGTTGATGTCATTTTCGTGCCCAATGACAATACAGTAGCCACGGCGATGCCACTGGTAGCCCAGATAGCTAATAATGCCAAGATACCGGTCTATGTTGGAGCTGATTCATTGGTCAAAGATGGAGGATTGGCAACATACGGCATAGATTACAGTGTTCTGGGTAAAGAGACCGCCGATATGGGTGTAGAGATATTAAATGGGAAGAATCCTGGGGAAATACCTGTTAGAACCATGTCAGACATGAAGATATATCTCAATAAAGACACTGCAACCACTATCGGAGTCAATTTTCCTGAAGATGTTGTAAAAGAAGCTGCTCAAGTATTTAGCAAATAATATGCTAATATAGTATCAGATCAACAAGGTCCTTTCTGTACCTTACAAGAGGCGCAGAAAGGATTTTTTACTTTCTCGGAATTTTTGATGTCAAGTATGTGTTGAGTACCTTTTGTTTTCTGTGCTTAGTTTAGATGATTATCAAATTTCAATAGAGATTTTCTCGACGCTGCTTTAAAATCGGAATTGCCTCTCTAACTTCTTCAATTTCACTAAAATCCAGATCTGCTAAGAGAATCCCCGGCCTTTCATCCAATTTAGCAATTACTTGTCCCCATGGATTAACAGCTATGGAATGACCATAGGCGATATAGGATGCTTGAGGATTTCGGGCTGGGGATGTGCCCAGCATGAAGATCTGGTTATCGAGGGCACGGCTGCGGAATAATAATTCCCAGTGTGCCGGACCAGTAGTCATGTTGAAGGCGGCAGGGACAATGACTAGACGTGCCCCCTCTTTAGCCATTCTCCTAGTCAATTCCGGAAAGCGAATATCATAGCAAATTTCCAGGCCGAACTTGCCCCAAGGAGTTTCAAACAGAGTTACAGAGTCTCCCGGAGAAAGAACCTCGGATTCAATAAATTTGATCCCATTTTTGACGCATACATCAAATAGATGTGTTTTGCGATGCTTGGCAATAATCTCTCCTTGGGGATTAAAGACGATGCTTGTATTATAGAGAAGTTCGTCAACAAGTTCAGGAATGGAACCCCCAATAAGAAAAAGACCATAGGAGCGCGCCAATTTTGAGAGAGCCTTTGTTGTTTCCCCCGAGGGAATGACTTCCGCATAGTCACGGAAACAATGTATGTCATATGGACAATTAAACATTTCAGGCAAAACTGCAAGCTGGGCCCCGGCAGCAGAAGCCTCTTCAAGCATTATAGCGGCTTGTTTTAGATTGTCTTGTTTATTGGGGTTAACGGGAAGTTGACATAAAGCGATCTTTAACAATTTTTTGTAAGCCTCCTTAGTCTTTGGTTCAAGACGAAGCATCTACCCATATGACGTTTGTATATGAGTATTATAAACTCTATGACTTAAAAAAATTATAGAGAATGAAAACTTAAATTAATGCAATACTAAACATTAAAAATAAGGAGGGTTATGACAATGAAAAATGTCACTATGTTTTCGAACAATACCTGACCCTATTGTTCAGTAGCGAAGAAGTTTCTGTCGCAAAACAATATTCCCTTTGAAGAGAAGAATATCAGTAATGATGAAGCAGCTTTGTTAGAGTTGCAGAAGCGGAACATCAATAGTGTCCCTACTTTCTTAGTAGGGGAAGAAGTTGTTGTGGGCTTCAATAAGGACAAGATTCTCGCTCTTGTACATTAAGTTGAATACAGAAAGAAGCCGCTGGGTTGCCCAGCGGCTTCTTATGATATAAGAGTTTACTAGCGGATTTTACCTAAAGAAGTTTCGATGCGCTCCAAAGCTTTTTCAATGTTAGCTACAGAATTTGCGTAGGAAAAACGCAGATACCCCTCACCATAGGAACCAAAGGCAGTACCGCCTAGACAAGCGACCCCCCCATCATTTAAGAGGTAATCAGCTATTTCCTTTGTATCTTTTCCGAAGGATTTGAGATTTGGGAATACATAGAAGGAACCTTCGGGTAGAAGACAGCTTACTCCAGAAATAGAGTTTAAACCATTTACCATGATATCACGGCGTTTCTTAAACTCCGCTACCATTTTTTCAACCTCACCTTGGGGCCCTGTGAGTGCCTCTTTACCGGCCATTTGAGTGAAAGCAGAAGTGCAAGAGTTAGAATTAACCATCAGTTGAGCAATTCGAGCGGCTATTTCGGGGTGCATAACCCCATAACCTAATCGCCACCCGGTCATGGCGTAGGTTTTAGAGAACCCGTCCAATATAATGGTCCAGTCCTTCATACCAGGTAAAGATGCTATTGAAAGCAGAGGAGTATCAGCATACACGATTCGATCGTAAATTTCATCGGCCAGAACGAGGATATCTTTTCCTCTTACTAAATCGGCGATTGCTTTAATATCATCACTGGTGAGAACTCCACCGGTAGGGTTTCCGGGAGAATTTATGATGAGCATTTTTGTCTTGGGGGTAATTAATTGGGCTAGCTCATTAACATCTAATCTAAATTGATTTTCTTCACGCAAAGGGATAGGGACCGGTGTTCCACCGACAAAGCGAATAACGGATTCATAGATGGGAAAGCCGGGATTGGGATAAATAACTTCATCTCCGGGGTTAACCGTTGCCATAATAGAGAAAAACATAATTGGTTTTCCACCGGGTACGATTACTACATCTTCAGCAGACGCATCAACTTTTTTTTGCTTCTTGATATATTGGGCAATTGTTTCTCTGACTTCAGGTATGCCGGGAGCAGGTGTATAGTGAGTATATCCACTGGTAAGGGCCTGGCAGGCGGCATCAATAATATTCTGTGGAGTATCAAAATCCGGTTCGCCAATTTCCAGATGAACCACGTCTTTGCCCTGGGCTTCTAATTTTTTGGCTTTTGCCAAAACCTCGAAAGCAGTTTCTGTACCCAGTAAAGACATTCTATCTGCAAATACATTTTTCATTTCAAACACCTCTTTCGCGTAAGTTTTATTTTAGTTCCTTTACTAATTCTTCTTAAATACTTCGGGATTTAAACAAGTCGGTGGAAGTTCTCCTCTCATCGCCGCTAAGATGTTAGTTACAGCAATAATACCCATCTTTGTTCGGGTTTCAAAAGTAGCACTGGCGATATGGGGGCATACTATAGCATTGTCCAGTTCCAAGAGACCTGGAGCAAATTCCGGCTCGAACTCATAGACATCAAGTCCCGCGCCCCATATTTCACCAGTTTGCAGAGCTTTGACCAGTGCTGCCTCATGCACTACGGGGCCGCGGGAGGTATTAATCAGAATTGCAGTATTCTTCATAAGTTTAAACTCTCGTTCGCCTAACAAATGATGGGTCTCGGGGAGAAGTGGAGTGTGAACTGAAACAAAATCGGATTCTTGGAGAAGAGTCTCCAGACTAACGTATTGACCGTCTGTTTCTTTTTCGAATTCAGGATTAGCCGCAACATCAGAATAGAGTACTTTCATATCAAAGGCCTTTGCTCTTTTGGCGAATGACAATCCGATTCTTCCGGCACCAATGACACCAACTGTTTTGTTCATTACTTGCTGCCCTAGAAAAAGCATCGGTCCCCAGCCTTCATATTTCCCCATTCTCGAGTATTTATCAGATTCAACGACTCTTCGTGCTGTAGAGAATAATAACGCCCAGGCCATCTCTGCTGTAGTATCAGTAAGCACTCCAGGAGTATTAGAGACCATAATCCCTCGTTCGGTAGCGGCGGGAATATCTATGTTATTGAAGCCTACCGCATAATTGGCAAAGATCTTAGCTCCCTTAGCTGCATCCATAACTTCAGCATCTATCGGATCAGTAAGTAAACTTAAAACAGCATCTCTGCCCTTAACCTTTTCTAACAGAACGGACTTTTCAAGAACCTTGCCAGTACGATTGACTTCCATGTCGCAAAATTCTTCTAGCATGTCAAGTGCCGGTTTGGGTATTTCATTCGTAACATAAACATTCCACCTACTCATGTGTAACCTCCAATAGTTTAATTTAGTAGATTCTATACGAGTAGTAATCCCAAATGCAAGCGGTATTATGAGTTTATCCCTAAATATATCCTCGTTATTTAAATGTCATATATCAACATTACTTAAGAGTAGTTGATTTGCATGCAGTTTTTAATTTAAATACAAAGAAAAATCTCATAGTAAATGGTAATCAAATAAATGATTAGAAGTTATCTTAAAATAATGTATAATTATTGTACTGTGCATTTTGAGTAGAGAGATACTTGGTTACAGCGGCTCAAAGAACTAAGATATCAATACTAGCAAAACCTTGAGAGTGAAAAAAAGTTAAGAGTCAGAAGAAAAAGTTATAGGGTTAAGAAACAAGGAGAGCGGCATGGAGAGAATCGCGATTATATCAGATATTCATGGCAATTTGCCTGCTTTAGAGGCTGTATTGAAAGATATTGAATCGAAGAGTATTCGGCGAATTTTTTGCTTGGGGGATATAGCGGGAAAAGGGCCTAGTCCTACTGAAACAGTCGATCTAATTAAAGCACGGACTGAAATAGTTATTAAAGGGAATTGGGACTGCTATCTATCAGAACAAAGCGGGTCGCCAGTACTTAAGTGGCATCAGGATAGATTAGGTATCGAGAGGCTGGATTATTTAAGGAGTCTTCCAATCTATAAAGAGTTTTATATTAGCGGTAAATTATTAAGACTATGCCATGCGTCTCCCAATGATTTATTCCATAGAGTTTACCTTACATCGGAAATAAATAAGCGACTAAAACTGTTTGAGGCTACTCCAACCCTTAACGTTGAAGCAGATATTGTTGGATATGGTGATATACATAGTGCCCACATTGATAATTTCTCTGGAAAGACAATTTTCAATGTGGGAAGTGTCGGCAATCCACTTGACATAACCCAAGCTTCTTATGGAATAATTGAAGGGAACCTAGGGAATAGAGATGAAGGATCATTAGCGATATCTCTTGTAAGGGTACCCTATAATGTTGAACTATCCGTTGCGCTGGCGGAATTAACCGACATGCCAGAGAAGCAAGAGTATATCGACGAATTAAGAACGGGAATCTACAGAGGGCTAAAATCCTAAGTTAAAGGTCAGAAGGTGAATTTGGATGGAGAGTCGTCCATTGACAGGCGTGTTGAAAAGCTTGTTCTTTTTCCGCAAGCAGCTTTGAATGCGTATCAGAGTCCAGTGGATCAATACATTCTTGATAGAGGTCTAAAGCAATAAATTTGTAATCAGTTGACATTTTTTCATCCCTTCCATTCAAAAAATTTGTTTAATTAGTGGGTTATTTTTAACGTGCGTAAGTTGCCTAAAAATTATACTTTGCCTTCTTATAACGATATCCTTTTAAACGAAACGGATTATAAAGGGCAAACCGGTCAATGTTCTGTATTTTTCTCAAATTCTCTATATAATGGAGTTGATTGTTGCAGGAGTCCCAATACATACGGATGATTAAAGGGGTCTGATATTTTATGATCGACATTATCATATCCAAGGAATTAAAAGAACTTTGTCCTGATCTCGTCCTTGGATGTATCCAAGCAAAAGTAAGTGTTGAAAGTAGTCCGAAGGAACTTTGGGAAGAAATAAACAGTTGCTGTGATGTTCTACAGAGAGAGATACATGTAGAAGAGTTGGAGGCTTTACCCAGAATAAAGGCGGGTAGGGAAGCCTATAAAAAATTGGGTAAGGCTCCAAGTAGATATAGGTTATCTTCAGAAGCTCTTATAAGAAGGGTCTTGCAGGGTAAGGGTGTTTATAAGATTAACAACGTTGTGGATATCAATAATCTGATCTCATTAAAATCTACTTTTCCAATTGGTTCATATAATCTTAATAACTTAAAGAGTCCTATTATCCTAAGAATTGGTCAGAAGGAAGAACAATACAAAGGTATAGGTAAAGAACTAATCAATATATCTAGTCTTCCTGTCTTAACTGATGCCCTAGGAAGTTTCGGAAGTCCTACCAGTGACTCTGAAAGAGCCATGATCACAAACGATGTCCGTGAAATCCTAATGTGTCTTTTCTCTTTTAATGGGGAAAAAGATGTGAGAGAATATCTAAAATATTCAGAAGAACTTATCGAAAAATATGCTAAGGGAATAGAAATCAAATCAAAAATTGTTCTATAGCGTGAAAAACAGGTTGAGGGGGTGGTTCTCTTGTCTAACGACAGAAGAACCGCCCCCGTGTCAAAGTTTTAGGTTGAAGCTAATTCCCCTAGGATGGCTTCGGTTTGCTTTATTTGCCCATCTCGGATGTAAGTTAAGGTTACTTTGTCGCCTACTTTGTTTTTATAGAGTTCCCGAATCAGATCTGAAGAATTTTGTATCTCGGTATCATTGATCTTAGTAATGACATCTCCTTGCTGTATACCGGCCTTAGCCGCCGGGCCGTTGAGAGTCACTGCTGAAATGTAGGCGCCTTGAGGTTTGTTGTTGGTTTTAGCGTAGGTGTTGTATTGATCATCGGTGCTTACAAGAAGAGCGGGATGTTTGGCAACACCTGAGGCAATTAATTGTTGTATCGTTGGTAAAGCATCGGAAATTGGAATAGCAAAGCCCATTCCTTCAAATCCGGTTTCGGCATATTTTACGGAGTTAATTCCAATGACTTGGCCTTGATAATTGACTAGTGGCCCACCGCTATTACCAGGGTTGATAGCTGCGTCTGTTTGAATCAGATTGTAACTGGCTACTCCTTGAAGGTTTAGAGTACGATTAGTGGCAGAAATAACCCCCGTGGTTACAGACCGAGCAAATTCGTCCCCGCCTGGATTACCAATAGCAACTACTGACTGACCGACCTCAACTTTTGAAGAATCTCCTAGCTCTACCGCTGTAAGGTTTGTTGTATCCGAAATCTGCAATACTGCAAGATCTGTTCGTGGGTCGGCCCCAATCAATTTTGCATCAAGAGTACGTCCGTCACTTAAGCTGACGGTAATTTTTTGGGCACCTTCAACTACGTGATTATTAGTTGCGATATACCCTTTTTTTGCGTCGATTATAAAACCGGAACCGCTTCCAACCTCTTGAAGATCTGATTTCCCTGAGAAAGACCGGCCGGTTTGAAAGTTGGCAACCCCCACAACAGCTGGGCCAACATTTTTAGCAATTTGAGCTACCGGATAAATAGTTTGATCCGTTGTATAATTAGCAACCTGGGTAAAGGAAGAATTAGCTGATTCCAATGGTGCGACAGTACTTGTAGGATAGATATAGGGAATTGCCGCAACAGTAGAAAGGCCTCCGATAACTGCGCTAATTAAACATAAGCTGGCATAAGCCAATACCTTGCCCTGAGCTCTTGGTCGAGAAATGGATTGTGTAGTGTTTGGGCTGCTAAAAGTGTTAATATTGTTAATATTGTCATCGAGTGTTGAACGAACATCCTCTTCCATTATATTTCCTCCTTTTTATGTTGAGTTGGTTCTTTACACCAACTAATTAACTACATTTAAAGGATATCCTAAAAGTGTTAAAGTAAATGGTGCAAAGTGTGAAATATTATAGTTCTTAAAGTTGAGATTTTGTGAAAATTAGATATTATATGAAGGAACCATTGCTTTTTAGTTCGGATTATACTTCGAAAATGTTCAAAAAAGAGGAAGTGGATTATGAATACTGAAATGAAGAGGTCAGTGTGCCCATTTGATTGTCCGGATGCCTGTGGGCTTTTAATTGAAGTTATTGACGGCAAAGCCGTAAAGGTAAAGGGTGATCCTGAGCACCCTTTCACCAAAGGTACTTTGTGCCCTAAGATGAATCATTATGAACGAACGGTACACTCCCCGCAAAGATTAACACAGCCTCTTCTACGCATTGGCGAAAAAGGAGCGGGAAATTTTAAACCTATTTCCTGGGATGAGGGGATTCAATATATTGTGGACCGGTGGAAGGAGATTATCTCTAACTATGGTGCAGAAGCTATATTGCCCTACTCATATGCCGGAACAATGGGAGTTGTTCAACGTAATTGCGGGGAGGCCTTTTTTCACAAACTCGGGGCCTCGAGATTAGCACGAACTATATGTTCCTCGGCCAAAGGTTATGGCTGGTCTTCCGTTATGGGAAATACCCTGGCGCCACATCCGGATGAAGTGAAGAAAAGCGACTTTATCCTTTTATGGGGTACAAATGCTCTGGCCACAAACATCCATCTTCTGCAAAACGTAAAAGAAGCCCAAAAGCGTGGTGCTGCTGTATGGCTCATAGATACTTATGAAAATCCTACTGCTAAGATTGTTGATAAAGTTGTTTTGGTCAAACCCGGAAGAGATGGCGCGTTGGCTCTCGGCATAATGCACATTCTGGTACGTGAAGGCTGGATAGATTTACCTTTCGTTACCAAGCATGTACAAGGCTTTGAACAATTGCAATCAGAAATCCTACCGGATTATACTCCTGATAAAGTGAGTCAGATTACTGGAATTGATGTAAAGTTGCTCGAAGAATTGGCATTTCACTATGCTAAAGCCAAGGGGCCTTTTATTGCTTTGGGCTCGGGACTTTGTCGTTATGGGAATGGCGCAATGACTGTACGAACTATTACCTGTCTTCCTGCCCTAGTCGGTGCTTGGGAAAAGCCCGGAGGAGGGCTGCTGGAAAGCATATCAACGGGTTCAGCCTTTGTTACAAGCAAAGTAACTCGTGAAGATTTTTTGTCTGAGCAACCCCGAATTGTAAATATGAATCAGCTGGGCCAAGCATTAACAGAACTATCTGAGCCGCCGATTATGAGCATGTACGTATTCCATTCCAATCCTGCAGTTGTTGCTCCAGATCAAACAAAGATAATCAAAGGGTTATCAAGAGAAGATTTATTTACAGTTGTCCACGAACGTTTTATGACAGATACAGCTCGTTATGCTGACATTATCTTACCCGCTACCAGCTCCTTAGAACATTCAGATATTTATAGGGCATACGGACATTACGGTATTCAACGAGCGACTGGAATAATTCCCCCCCTTGGAGAGGCTAAGTCGAACTGGGAAGTCTTTCAATTACTTGCTCAAGCAATGGGCTATGAAGAGTCTTTCTTTGCTCAAAGCGCAGATGACTTGATTGATCAATTGCTTGATCCTCCCACGCCATGGTTAGCAGGGGTCGATATGGCAAATCTCCAAGCAGGGCGCCCTGTGGAACTTTCCTTGCCCCAGGACTACAAAACCACCTATCTCACTCCATCGGGCAAGATTGAAATATACAGCCCCGTCGAAACCGAACCTTTACCGCGCTATTTTGCCCCTTACGAGGATGACGCCCCTTTCTACCTGATGAGTGCCCCAAGTCTATATTCTTTAAACTCTTCTTTTAACGAACGGCCTGATTTGCTGCAGAAAAAGGAAGAGGCTTATTTGCAAATGAATCCTAAAGATGCTGAAGACAAGAAGTTGCAAGATGGCCAGAAAGTAATAGCATTTAATGATCGTGGCGAGGTAGTGTTTATACTTAAGATAGCAGCGACTGTTCCCCAGGGAGTCTTGGTCACTGAGGGTCTTTTTTCTAAGGAAAAGATGCTGGGAACTTATTCGGTCAATGCCCTTACTTCACAACGTCTGACAGATAGAGCTGAGGGAAGTACCCTTTATGATGTTAAAGTGGATGTCCGATTATACTCATAAGCTAATTTTTAGGTGCATTTATGAATTTATAGGCGCGAGCATCATTCTCTAAACATAAATTAACAGGAAGGATCGCTATGTTTAGAGGAGGATTTATATGCAAATTCATGTGGTGAAACCCGGAGATACTCTTGGTAAGGTAGCCCGAGCTTACGGGGTCTCCGCCCAGGAAATTGTTGAAGCCAATGAAATTCCAGACCCCAGCAGATTGGCAGTAGGGCAAACATTTGTTATCCCAATCAGAGGGCGATATCATTTCCTTCAACCTGGTGAAAGCCTATGGTCAATTGGTCGTCGTTACAATGTCTCGGTTGAGGAATTAGTCCGCATCAATAATATTCAAAATCCTAATACTCTCCCCGTTGGCTTGCGCCTATATTTGCCCCAAAGGCCTAAGATGGCCGTAGAAACCAATGCCTATATTGATCCGAGAATGACCCGGGGCAGTTCCGCTGAGGATGTAGACAAAGTAGGAGAGCATCTGACTTATCTTGCAATTTTTACCTATGCTGTTAATCGCGAGGGGAATCTTACCCCTGTGGATGATCAGCCATCGATAAATGCAGCCTATAAGGATAGAGTCTTACCCCTTTTGGTACTGACCAATTTTGAGGAGGGACAATTCAGCACTGAAATTGCTACAGCTATCTTGACCAGTGAAGCCATGCAAGACCGTGTTCTTAACCAAGCTCTTCAGATAATGAATGAGAAGGGATATAGGGGGTTGGATTTTGATTTTGAGTATTTGGGGGCTCAAAATCGGGTAAGGTATGTCCGCTTCTTAGAGAAGGCGCGTCAATTATTAAAACCTCGGGGGTACTATATTTCTGCTGCTTTAGCCCCAAAGTATAGGGCTGAGCAAAAAGGGGTTTTGTATGAAGGGCATGACTATCAGTTAATCGGTCAAGTGGTTGATTTCATCTTCTTTATGACATACGAATGGGGATGGTCCGGTGGGAAACCGATGGCAGTCTCTCCCTTGCCTCAAATGAGAAATGTCATGGAATATGCTGTTTCTGTAGTGCCGAAAGAAAAGATTATGATGGGGATGCCGCTCTATGGATATGACTGGACATTACCCTATGTTGAAGGAGGCAAATTCGCGAGATCTATTAGTCCGCAACGGGCTTTGCAATTGGCTGTTCGTTATGGTGCAACTATTAACTATGACAGAGTTTCTCAAGCTCCTTGGTTTAGATATACTGACGAACAGGGTAAACAACATGAAGTTTGGTTTGAGGATGCCCGAAGTATGCAAGCGAAATTCGACTTAGTAAAGGAACTGGGGATTCGGGGTTTTTATTATTGGGTATTAGGCAATGATTTTCCGCAAAACTGGCTTCTTATTGAAGATAATTTCGTGGTTCGTAAACTAATCTAGTGAACTGCATATCTCTATATAATAGTAAGAGCAAGAAGTCTATTATAGGTTGTTCTTCTTAAAAGCTAACAGTTCTTTCATAAAAAGCTGTTGCTGTAAGAATACATACCGCAGTAGACTAACTTGCTCTTTTTTGAGAATTACTGCTTTGGTGCAGTACCTTGGCCTGCTGCCTCAACGGCAGTGCCTGAACCTGGCGTTTTTCCTGCATCAGGATTAGCAGCACCTGCGACGTTTGCGCCCACCCCGAGGTTTGCTTTTAGTTGTGCTTGACGGGCCAGATCAAGGCCTTCCCCAAGTATACGTAGAGCTTCTTTTGGGCTGTGCCAACCCATGCTGTTTTCTGCGGAGATATAATCCCATCTCCACTGAGCTTTACGATGTAAATTCCTAGCTTCATTCATCATATCTGCTTTGGCAGCAGGATTATTTGAAGCTGTTGTAATAGAATTAATAGCGTCAGTGAGTGCAGTTTCTAAGGCAACCTTTGCTTTATAGACTTGATCCTGGGTGCCGATAACTTGGTTTTTTAAATACTCTTCACTTTGTTTATGGCAGGTTTGACAGGATTGGGAGATATGATTAAGAGGACTCTGCAGATGATGGGAGGATATTTTACTTTGCCCTTGTTTTACATAGGGCATATGGCAATCCGCACAGGCCACGCCATTTGCAGCGTGTACACCTGTTGAGAAGAGTTCATAATCTGGGTGTTGAGCCTTCAGCATCGGAGCCTGGCTTTCTTTATGATCCCAATCTTTAAAATTTATTTCTGTATATTGCTTTTCTGCATCATCCATGCGCAGACCATAGTTCCAAGGGAAGGTAACTTTTTTGTTATCGGGTTTGAAGTAATACTCAACGTGGCATTGTGCACAGACCATGGTGCGCATTTCTTGCCGGCTCAATTTAGTAGGGTCTATTCCTCTGGTTTTCAAAGCATCAAGAAGAGGAATGCTTGTAATTGTCAGTTCCATTGTTTTTGAGTCGTGGCAGTTCGCACAGGCAATTGGATGTTTGATTTGATCCTTTAAATCAGCAAACGGGGTTGCCCAGAAAGAGTCCCCCATTTTGTCAACAAGGGGTTTAACATTAGGGCTTTTGCAGTTCCAGCAAGAGCTAATAGTTTTTGGACCGACACGAAGTGTCCTTGTGACATCCTCTAAGGCCCAGACGTGACCTCTTTCTTCATTGTAATCTTCAGAGAAAGGATATCCGGCGAATAGTTTTACTTGAGCAGGAGACTCTTTGAGATGGGATTCGGGTACGGAGCCTCCATACTTAGAGTTGCCTTTGATTTGTTCTTTTTGTTCCAGATAACTGGCATAATGATCAGGGTAGGCCTTTCCCCAGACGGCGGGATCTAATTCTCCTTCGGGGATAGTAGCCGTTGTAGGAGGAGTTGGCGATTGTTGCTTGCAACCAAGTACCAGGAATCCGAACAACATAAGCATTAGACTGAGCAATAGAAAACTACGCCAGGTTTTAAACATTTATAGTATACCTCCATTTTTCAGCGAATCGCTGTATGTATTGGTTGACTAGAGAAAGGCATTGTTGGGGGTTCATGGGGTTCTCCTCGATGACACTCAAAACATTGTTTTCCGTCACTGGTATTGATTCTAGAAACGACGGTAGAATGACAGCGCAGGCAGTTGCGTTGGAGAATGTTCCTGCTCCATTCTTTGGTGTGTAAGACATCCGGTGGAGCAAAGGTGTTTTTATAATAATCTCTGGCACCTGAATATCCTTTGTAGACAATTTGCTCGAGAATATTATCATGTGGTATGTGACAATCCTTGCAGCCTACCCCATTTGTTTCCCTGTGGACACTGTGAAAAGAAGTTTCATACGGCGGCTTCATAATATGACAGGTTGTTCCGCAATAATGAGTAGTAGATGTCCGTTCGTACTGAGCAACCACAAAGAATCCAAAGAGTACAAGTAATGGCACACCTATCAAGAGCCATTTTTTTGTTTTGCTAGATAGTTTCATAGGAACCTCCTTTCAGGTTTAATTTTGTTTTAGTATGAAGGTTTTTTGATGCTTTTATGTAAATTATTAATATGTTTTAGGCAGGGCTATATTCTACAATGGATGCAATGATGACATATATAAAGGCCCCTATGCGGGAAGATATAACTTCCAGCACAAGGGCCTTATTCGGGCTTAGTATGCAAAGTGTATCGATGCTTTAAAATTAACACGCAGTTGCTAGACAAACAAAAATGCTAAGGCCATAATAGAATAAGCTGCCAGCAGTTGTGCACCCTCTAACCAGTTTGAACGGCCATCCATACTTATCATGGCAGTGATTACTGTGCCCATAATAATGACGATAAGTTCATACCCTGTAAATAATAAGTCAAGAGGTTGGCCAATAAAATAACCCAGGAAAACTAATAAAGGAGCGACAAAGAGTGCAATCTGGGTACTTGAACCTATTGCAATTTCTAAGCTGATATCCATTTTATTCTTCATAGCCATCAGGACACTTGTGGAATGTTCAGCGGCATTGCCGATGATTGGAATGACTATAACTCCAATAAACAGCTCACTGATGCCTAAGGTGTTTACCACCGGATCAATTCCTTCTACCAGGAGTTCACTTTCTATCACTACAAAAAAAGTAGCGATAAGGAGAATTAAAAAAGATTTGGGTTTTGACCAACTGGGAGAATCTGAACACTCTTGGCTTGGTCGAAAAACATCTTTATGTGTATGTAAAGAAAAAACCAAGCTAAGGATATAGACAATCATAAGGATTCCTGCAACTCCCAGGCTTAAGGGCTCGGCAGCAGGATTAGAATGTGTGTTGAGGAAGACTGCCGGGATGATCAACCCCGTCACTGCCATTAGGAGCATAGCGGTATGCATACCAGCTGCAGCCCTATTGAATTTCTGGACTTTGTACTTAAAACCACCCAGAAGCATGCTCAGCCCTAACACTAAAAGAAGATTGCCTATAATAGAACCTGTAATGGAAGCTTTTACGACTTCAACCAATCCAGCCTTGAGGGCAAAAACTGTGATAATAAGTTCTGCTGCGTTGCCAAAAGTAGCATTCAACAACCCCCCTAATCTTGGCCCAACATAGATAGCGATTTCCTCTGTTGCCTTGCCCATGTATCCGGAAAGTGGAATTATACTCAAACAAGCGGCAACAAACTGTAAGACGGGTGAATGACCGGAAAGATGCAAAAAAATACTAATCGGAATAGCTAACAATAATAGGTTGAGATATTTCAAAACTTAACCCCTCCAAACATCCATATTAAATAGTCTATTTACCATTAAAATCTATTTGAGTAGGAGTGTCAACAACAAGTATTAATTATCCTAATTAGTTTTTCCAGCCTTAACTGGATTATTTCTACTCACGTAAGAAAACTAAGGAGAGAGTATGAAGGAGCTTATGAACACAAGACTAGCAAACTTTAAGCTGAGATTTGCTAAAGCAGAGGATATCCCGCTGATATTATCTTTTATTAAAGAATTAGCGGACTATGAGAAAATGCTCGACCAAGTAGTAGCTACAGAAGAAATTCTAAGAGAATCTTTATTCGAGCTGAAAAAGGCAGAGATTCTTATCGGCGAGTATGAGGATAGACCGGTAGCCTTCGCCTTGTTCTTCCACAATTTTTCGACATTTCTAGGAAGGCCAGGTATATATTTGGAAGATCTATACGTTAAACCAGAAATGCGAGGTAAAGGGATAGGGAAGATCATTTTATCTCAGCTCGCAAAAATCGCGATTGAGAGGAAGTGCGGTCGATTAGAATGGTGGTGTCTCGATTGGAACGAACCTTCTATTGAGTTCTATAAAAGCAAGGGGGCTGTTCCAATGGAGGATTGGACTGTTTATAGAGTAACTAATGAAGCTTTAGTTAAACTAGCAAAAGACTAGGAAAAGCTTAAAGATAAAAAACAGGGCTAGAACTTTAAAGTCTAGCCCTGTTTTTTATAGGAAGTTTTTTAGGATTACATAGTTATTTAACGATAAGTACCGGACAAGGGGATTGAGCCATAACCCGTTGAGTGACACTTCCGATAAGTGCTCCGGTAAGAGCACCGTGACCAACTGTACCCATAACCACCAGATCGAACTCTCTTCTTACTTCATCTAAGATGCCACTGGCAGCGTGCCCGGATATATGCTTCTTTGTCAAGTGAACATTTCCGATGTCGATGCCTTTGAGTGTGATTTCCAAGGCTAACTCTCCACTCTTATCGATTTGCTCCTGATCTATGATGCTAGTAAATCCCATATGATACCCATAATAAGCTTCAGGAGTTGGGGTCACATGAAAAAGCTCGATTTCTGAGTTGAACTTTTTAGCTATTTCTAAAGCTGACTTAAGGGCGCGACGTGATGATTCAGAGCCGTCTGTGGGTACTAGAATCCTTTTGAACATTAGCAGCATCCTCCTTTAGTTATACAAAGGGTGTGGTTTGTTTATAAACAATAAAAGGTGCTATTTAAGAAAACCGTTTAAGATAGTATCTTCTGCTTCCTGTTCTGAGAAACCTAGGGACATTAGCTTAATCAGCTGCTCTGATTCTATTCTCCCGATTGCGGCCTCATGAACAAGCTGAGCTTCACTATGATGTGCAGAAATTCTTGGGGTGGAGAGAACCTGTGCGTTATGCATGATTATAGCATCACATTGGATATGGCCACGACCTTTATTGCGTCCTATTAAATCAAAATAGAATGTTTGCTTGGAATCATCTTGTGCTACAGAACGAGATATTATTTGAGCAGAAGAATCTACCCCTGACAATTCGACGGTAATGTTTGATTCAGCTTCCTGATCTTGGTAGGTTAGAAGTCGCTCAGTAACCACAAGCTTAGCATTATCCATTAGCCGAATTTCTGTATCTCTTTTTGTTTGGTCAATCCCTTTTATTTGAATTAACTCAAGTTCGACAACTGCACCCTCTTCAACCTCGATAATTGTCTTAGGATTTAGAACACGTTCTCCGTTGCCGTCACCCTGTCCATAATGTTTCTCTACATATTTTAGTTTAGCCCCTTTTCGAACAAAAAAGGTATGAATCCCATCGTGTTGAGATTTATGGTGTCCTGAATTATGTATTCCACATCCGGCCACTATCAAGACGTCTGAGTATTCACCAACTTCAAAGGTATTGTAAACAACATCGTTTATGTTTTCTTCCGTTACGATAACTGGAATATGAACGCTTTCTCCCTTGGTGTAGGGTTTTATGATTACGTCAATTCCAGACTTGTCCTCTTTTGTGACAATATCAATATTGGCCGTTGTATTTCGCTGAACTCCAGCCCCATTTTTCCGGATGTTAAAAGCACCTTGAGGAATCTCATGGAGATCGGCCACTTTCTCTAGCATTAGCTTATCCAACGCATTCAGCATTCTGACCAACCCCTTTCACGCATTTAGCACTACATGTGCAAGAATCATTATTCATAATTCCGGCAAGGATTATATCTCGCTCAGATTGTGCACTGACCGTACCATTGGACATAATTATAATTTCATCGGCAAGTTCCATAATACGCTCTTGATGGGAAATAAGTATGATTGTTGTATCATACTTCGAGTGGATATTCTTGAAAGTCTCAGCGAGTTTTTGAAAACTCCATAAGTCGATTCCTGCTTCAGGTTCATCAAAAACGGCAACCTTGAGATTTCTGGCCAGTACAGTTGCGATCTCGATTCTTTTCATTTCTCCGCCTGAGAGGCTTGTATCAACATCACGGTTTAAATAGTCTTGAGCACACAAGCCGACATCGTAGAGTAGATCGCAAATATTTACTTTTTCTGGATTATGGGAGGCGGCCATTTTCAATAACTCTTTTACTTTGATTCCCTTAAAGCGAGGAGGGCTTTGAAAAGCATATCCAATGCCTAGGCGAGCTCTATCTGTAATATTCTTAGCTGTAATGTCTATTCCGTCTAGTAAGATTTGACCTGAGGTGGGATTGTAAACCCCCATAATAGTTTTAGCTAGAGAGGACTTTCCACCTCCGTTAGGGCCGGTAACAACATATATTTTTTTCTCATGAAATTCTAAATTAATATTCTTTAGAATTTCAAAATCGATATCTCCTTGTATTTCTAGAGATACTTTTTGAAGCTGAAGCATTTATACTCCTCCTTTGTCACAGTCACCTATGTTCAACAATAACATAATTCTACAATTTATTATAGCCGTATTATTCAAGTAGTAATAAAAAAAGGCTGGAAGCGGGCAGCGCTAACCAACTTCGTATTTGTGAAGGTATGTAGACAGCGGTCGATTGACCGCTGCAGATTCTAAGCAAAATCTACTGTACCACCGGCTGATTGAACTGCATTAACGATAGAGTCCAGACTCATAGCATTGCCAGATCCGCCAGCAAGGAAAGGCAAACGAATAATAAAGCAAATTCCACTGGGTGAGGCAACCTCAACAAGGTTTAAGAGATTAATAACGGCACCAGGGGGGATGAAAATTCGCAGAACGGTTCCCGGAAGGGGGCCGCATTGAGATGGATTAGGTGTTGGACGGCAAGATGCATTAGATCGTCGGTAAAACATAACATCACTCCTTACCTTCATATGACTGTTTACACAGTCCATAAGAATTCAAGATCTCGAGCAAGTCTTAGAAGTGAAAATCCTTGTTTTACCTGTTGTATAGTATGAATGATTGTCCGATATGGTTACAGATATCCTTGGTTAAGGAAAGTTTTTCTTGATCCAATCAATAAACAATTCGACGTTAGCAAAGGAGTATTCGGGATTAGTTGCTAATACTTTTTGAATCTGAGCAGTTTCAGCCCACAGAGCACTGATTGATAAAACACCAACTTCCTTAGCAGACTTAACATCGTAAGCAATATCACCCACATAAGCAGCTTCTTTAGGTGATAAATGCCATCGATTTAAAATTTGGTGAATATGTTCTGGTTTACTGGCTCGATGTTCGGAACCAGTGATAATGGTTTCAAAGAAGTGTTCAAGTCCGGAGTGCTGTAAAGATATTTTCATACTGCCAGCGCCCTTGCCGGATACGAGGGCTAATTTTATCCTGCGCTCTTGCAATAGAGTTAGAGCTTCTATAATACCCGGAAAGGGTTCCGCATAATCAACATGGAGGTTGTCGTATTCGTCTAGGTAATATTGAAGACTTTCCTCCCAAATATCAGGAAACAGTTTTTTGAAAATGCCTTCTTCAGAAGGGCCAAATAGAGAGGATAACTCTTTGTCAGAGTATTCGCGACCAGTAAACTTTAATAATGTTCGGCTTAAACTTGTTCGTACTACAGGAAGTGAATTGATTAATGTCCCATCCAGATCAAATATAATGCCTTTGAGATTCATACCTACTCCTTTATAATCACCTGATTATTTAACCCTAACAAGGTACTTCCCAGTTTAAATTTTATAACAACTTTAACACAAATACTATAGCTATTCTATACAGGATTTGATTAGGAACCTGATCAATCAGCATGGGTTTTACACCATATTTTGGTAAATTAGTCTATTTTAAGGTATTACTGAATAGTATGGATTGTACAACTGTATAGAAGGATGTGCTGGGTTGTGTCTAATTCTAGACTGAAAGCGAACTTATTTGATTTAGATAAGGGTTATTACCTATCCAAAAATGATCCTCTGTTTTGGAATAAGCTATTCCAGAGACAGGCTGACAATCCCGAAGCCATGTTTCATGTTGGAATGGCTGCAGAACGAGAAGCTAAGGACTATTTAGAAAAATTCTATACTACAAGAGGTGACAAGTATCTAAACTTATATCGCAAAACAATAGCGCGCTCTTGCAATTTGGTAAAAAGTTCATTTCGGAAGGGATTTATACCTGCTCGACTGGATTGTCTAAGAATTGAACGAGAAATGCACCTAACTGATTTGAGGATAGCTGAGCTTAATCGACCCACCTCTTATAGTAAGAAACAAATAATCCTAATCTTTATTTCTGCTGTTATTTTAAGTATTCTAGGCGCATACGTGTTTTTACCTCATACGGAATCATTGACTATGAAAGAACATAATCACGCCTATATGTTGCCTTATGAAGTCATAGAAGGCATCCCCCCTGAACTAACAGCAATAAGCGATAATCGATTAGTGATAAATATTCCTGAAAAAGATTCAACTAAAGAGAAGATAGTAAATGCACTCATTGAGAAACTAAAAATGGAATATGAAATCAATCCTTTAACTGCAAAACAAGTAGTCGCTGTAGATGATAAGGATCGTGAAATTGGCAGAGCAATCTGGGAAGGGAATAGAGAAAATATTCAAGTTTATATTCCTACAATCAAGACTGAAATAGCTCTGGATAACAAAAAAGTTCAACTCTGGGAGACCACAACCGTCGTTAGGAGTGCTTTGTACCAATTTGTTAAAAAGAATGGATATATGCCCAAAGAGTTGTCTGAGCTTAATCAAGGCTACCCTAATAATTACCTAACAGAATTCCCTCGAGAGCCATACAAAATGAAAAATACTGTCACTACCTCACCGACAAGAGATGGGGGGTGGCTCTTTTCGTATGTGGAGTTCTCAGCGGACAAGGATCTAGTTTCTCTGGTTAAAGAAGCCCTAAAACCAAATCTTTCCTATGATAAGGATATCCCGTTTACGCCTCTACGTATTCTAATAGATAAAGATAATAATAATTTGTTCGTTTTATCCGAGAATCGGATTATTCGCGACTATCCAGTTGCTCTGGGCAAAGATAACGCAACCCCGGAAGGGAAACTTTTCTTATCAAAAAAGGTTGTGAACCCTGATAAAAATGTTCCGCAGAATAGAAATGTATATGGAACAAGGGCAATGGAACTGGCCAATATGAACTACGCGATACATGGTACAAATACACCCTCAACTATTGGTCGAAATATCTCTCAGGGCTGTGTACGAATGAATAATTCTGAGATAGAAGAGTTATATGCAATGATCCCACTTAATACAGAGGTTGAAATATCTCATAATCTATCTGACATAATTCCAATAGAATCTGATGGTTATGTTCCTCCTAGAAACTTATATTCTAATAGTGGCAACTTGAGGGAAGAAGACCCATTTACAGATTATCACTGGGCAGATTAGGATATTAGCTTTTGTGTTGGATATGGGAAGATCCTAAAAGGTTAACTATATGGGTAAGTGCAAAAGTACAACTATTGAACTTCATTGGAGTATTGCCAAAAACTATTAAATGCCGGCAGGATTGTGCTGGCATTTAATAGTTTTTAGCATATTAGAGTAGTAAGAAATGATCGGGATTACTGATTTCTCTTTGATTGTTTATTAATCGTGTTAAGCAAATATATTGTTCGGCGATTTGCCCAACGCAATTCTGTGGCGACAACAGATACTTCCATTAAGGCTCTTAAATAGAAGACCCCGTTGACTTTTCGATTCCAGTTGTCAATGGCTTGGTCAAATAACTCCCAATAGGCAATATCCTCCACGTAGGTACCGGTGCTTTTCTTCTCTCGGATGCCTGAGCTAAGGGAAATAATTAATTCATCCAGCTTTTCGTATCCCATGGATAAAACACCAAGAATTTCTTGGAATTCTAAGGTTATTTCATGAAGCTCAGCAGGGGTATAGGTTTCCCTTCTGCGTGTAACTCTCTGATCGGTCATTTGATTAATGCTTTCTCCGCGTTCGATAAAGCCACGGCATAGTTCCAATAAACGTTCTATAAACTGGGGGTGCTCTTCGGGAGTTATCTCTTCCCTGGCATGTTCATAGAGGCTAGTCACTTCGTCCAGGAGATTTTTTTGTTCTGCGGGATCAGGCTTCTGATAATAGGTTAAATCTCCTGCATGGATAAATGCATAAAGACTCTCTAAAAAATATCTGGAAGTAATGTGGACTAGAGTGTTGAGATCATTCATTAATTTTGACTTGTACCTAGGAGGTGCCAAAATTCGGTTAATAAACAGTGCCACTCCGAGACCGACGAAGATACTGAGAGACCGATATAAGGCATGGGTGAGAAATGTTTCCTGAGGAGAATCTAAGATAAAAATAATAGAAACAATCCCCATAACCATTCCACCCGACCAGTCTAACCTGTTGCAAACTAAGATTAAAAATATGACTGTGGCTCCAATAATAAGGGGATTTGTCCCCAAAAGTAATCCCATCACTAAGGAAGAAACCACAGCGAGTAGATGGATGCTGATTTGTTCCCAAGCATTATTAAGAGATTTACTAAAAGAAGGCTGCATATTTACAACAGCGGAAATTGCCGCAAAGGAAGCAGGTTCAATGTTAAATGCTTTGCAAATAAAGAGTGTTGTCGCAACGGCAAGTCCTGTTTTTATAGTTCGAGCTCCGATAACCATTTCTTCTCTCACCTTCGATTTCTGGATAAAAATAGTCTACCACAAAATTAGAGCTTAAGAAAATTTGATCTTTCACCTAAAAGGATATTGATCTATTCAAGCTTGATAAAGAATTATTTTATAAAAGAAGGAGAAAATGTTGCTATAGAGTGCTAAAACAAGTAAGTATCGGAATAAATAAAGGAATTTAGAGATTCTTTGACGAATAGCAGTACGTTATTCCTATAATTTATTATGAGCAATGAGGAGGAGAACAAAAAAATCTATGCATATTGTCATAGTTGGAGCTGGAAAAGTAGGCTTTAGTTTAGCCCAGCGTTTATCTGAAGAGGGGCATGAAATTACGGTAATTGAGAATGATGAGGAACGGCGCCTTATTGTTCAGAACAATTTGGATGTAATGACAATCAGCGGCAATGGAGCAAGCCCACAGGTTCTAGCTGATTTTGGATTATTAAAGGCTGATCTAATGGTTGCAGTGACAGATCGAGATGAAGTTAATATGATTGCCTGTATGGCTGCTAAGCAAGCAGGCGTTTCCCTCACTATAGCGAGGGTAAGAAATCAAGAGTATGCCGGAAAGAATCAGCTTGAATTCAACAAAGCTTTAGGGATCGACTTAACGATAAATCCAGAAATGGTAACGGCCGTAGAAATTAGTCGCATCCTCCTCACGCCTGCTGCTTTGGATGTTGAAGACTTTGGAGACGGTAAGGTGCGTCTTTTGGAAGTCAGGATTAGAGCAGAGTCTCCCTATGTTAATATTCAGCTGAAAAAGCTGACCTTACCGGATCGAATCTTGGTTGTAGGAAAATTACGGCAAAATAGGATGATTATTCCCCATGGTACGGATTACTTACTGCCCCAAGACAGTGTTTTCTTCGTTGGGGAACAGTCGGCAATTGAGAAGTTCAGCGAACAATTCTCTGAGACAAAAACAAAGATAGAAAGAGTTATGATTATTGGTGCAGGCCGAATCGGGAGACATCTTGCGAAAATTCTCGATCACGTTGGGATATCAGTCAAAGTTATAGAAAAAAGTCGCGAACGCTGCAATGAATTGGCGAAAATCATAGATAAAGGACTTGTGCTCTGTGGCGATGGTACGGATATTGACCTGCTAATTGAAGAAGGCGTTGGAGAAACAGATGCTGTAGTTTGCCTGACCAGTGATGATAAACTCAATTTGTTGCTTGCTCTTTTAGCTAAAGACTTAGGAACGCAAAAGACAATTGTTCGTGTAGGGCGTGCTGAGTATATGTCTCTGATGGGTAAGGTTGGGGTCGATGTGATCTTATCTCCTAGACTTCTAACAGCAGGAGTTATTTTACGGCAGGTACGACAAGGGGAAATTGTCTCGGTGTCATTGCTGGAAGGGGCAAAAGCAGAGGCCATAGAAATTGTTGTCTCAGCAAAAGCATCGTTAATCGGTCGTAAGCTTAAAGATGCTAAGATACCAGATAACATTTTGATTGGTGCTCTTGTTCGGGGAAATGAGTTAATTATTCCTGATGGAAACACTATACTTCAGCCTGGAGATCGAGTAGTTGTTTTCACGCTTCCGAACTTGGTGAAGAAAGTCAGCAAATTATTTTAAGGCAGGGTAAAGGCAGTGAACTATTCGTTAGTAGAAAATATTCTTGGCCGCCTGATGATCTCATTTTCAGGATTTATGGTAATCCCTTTTTTAGTGGCCTTGCTTTGGCAGGAGGGGAGTGTGCTTGCCTTTGTTCTGTCCATAATAATAACTTTAGTTATGGGGCTAATTCTTTTAGCCTATGGAAAGAAAGATGGGCGCATGGGAGTTCGGGAAGGGTTTGTTATTGTAGCTGGTGCGTGGCTATTGACGAGCTTAACCGGAGCATTACCTTATGCCTTGAGTGGGGCTGTTCCTACTTATCTAGATGGACTTTTTGAATCTGTCTCAGGCTTAACCACAACAGGAGCCAGCGTAATTGATAATGTTGAAATCCTTCCTAAGAGCATACTGCTTTGGAGAAGCCTAACCCACTGGCTTGGGGGAATGGGAATAATCGTCTTATTTATTGTTTTTCTTCCAAATATGACTGGAGCTGTTCATTTATTTAATGCGGAAGTCACTGGGCCAACTTCGGAAAGAGTTTTACCGAGAATTCGAGATAATGCTCTGAAGCTTTGGCAGATATACTTGGGCTTAACGATTGCTCAAATCTTTCTGCTAATAATAGTAGGTATGAACTGGTTTGATGCAATTAATCATTCCTTTGCGACGATGGCTACCGGAGGGTTTTCTACAAAAAATACAAGTATAGCGTATTATGATAATCTTTGGATCGAACTTATTATTGTTATTTTTATGATTATCGCCGGCGTTAACTTTAGCCTATATTTTCAGGCTTGGCGTTCCGGGTTAAACAAGATTTTTAAAGATATAGAATTTCAGTTTTATCTATTGATCATCCTAGTTTCAACTCTTCTGATTGCCCTAAGCCTATGGTGGACAATGGGGATAGACGGTGGTAATTCCCTGCGGCAAGCTTTGTTTCAGGTAGTGTCGATCATGACTACTACCGGTTTTATGTCTGCAGACTTTGATCAGTGGCCCTCAGCAACCAAGATTATCCTGCTCTGCTTAATGTTTATAGGGGGGAGTGCGGGCTCTACTGCTGGGGGGATGAAGGTTTCGAGGATCGTCCTGCTTTTTAAACTCGGTTGGGTAGAGTTGAGAAGAGCTATTCATCCTAAGGCGGTTATTAATGTGCGCTTTGCCAAGAAGACTGTTGACCCTGTCATATTTAACACAGTCGCAGTTTTTTTCTTTCTTTTTTTATCAATTTTTGCCTTAGCTACTTTCCTCCTCGCTGCAATAGGAATGGAGCCCCTTGATGCCATGAGTGCAGCAGTTGCAACTTTGGGCAATGTCGGGCCGGGGTTTGGAGTAATTGGTCCTACTACTACTTTTTCTTCAATTAACCCTTTTGGAGAGAGTATCCTTATCCTATGTATGCTGCTGGGACGTTTAGAACTCTTTACCTTGTTGGTACTCATTCAGCCTGAATTTTGGCGTAGTCGTAAGGGATGGTAGATGCAAATTATTAAAGAATAATTATGGGCATTGGAAAGAAGGGTCTGCTGTGAAGTGTAAGCTTCCAGCAGATTTTTTCTTTTCACACTGTTGTAATGGAGATTTGGATATTAATGTAAATTTAAGTAACTGTAGATTTTCATACAAAAACTTCCATTGTGAGTTTAGTCGCATTATGTTAGATTATCGTAGAAAGAGTAATTAATTGTCATTTCGCACATGACTTTTTTTATGTCTTTTATGTCTAATGTGTAATCGATTGTGAAAGGAGCTGTAAAGGGATGTCGACTAATAAACAAGTTACTCTATCCCGCCGTAATGTAATAAAAGGTGGATTATTGCTCGGAACCGTCGCTGCAATTAGTATTATGCCAATTAAAGTTTTAAAAGCTGAAGAAACAGTTAAAGAAAACACGACTGTGAAAACAAAAAAGCAAATTGGTTTTAGTTACGACGAAGGAAAGTGTATTAAATGCGAGTCCTGCGTAAGGATCTGTCAAGAGACTTACCAATGGGAGTCTGATACTCCTTGGAGAAGGCTTCTTAAAAATGATAAAGGAAATGCTTTATCCATGAGTTGTAATCACTGTGCTGATCCCGCTTGTGCTAAAGTGTGTCCGGTAAAAGCCTATTCGAAAAGAGACAGTGACGGTATTGTCATTCATGATGCCAGTAAATGTGTTGGTTGTGGTTATTGTCTCTATGCCTGCCCCTATCATGCCCCTCATATCCAGAAAAAAACAGGTGCTGTTTCTAAATGTCATTTCTGTTATAACTTGCAGGATACAGGCTCAGGACCTCGTTGTGTAGGAGTTTGCCCTACTAAGGCCTTGACCATAGGTGATATGAAGGAACTATCTAAAAAGGGAAATCTTGATTATAAAGGGCTCCCTAGCTCTAAAATTACGAATCCATCAATGATAATAATTCCAAAGGCATAATAAAGAGAGGAGGATTTCAAAATGGGACATTGGGGTTGGCTTATTGCTATCTACCTTTTCTTAGGTGGACTAGGAGCAGGTGCATATCTGGCTTCTTTTGCAGCAGAAAAAGGTCTATTGGGTAAAAAAACAAATTTGGATCGTCTGGGTTATGTTGTTTCAGGACCAATTGTTGCTTTTGGAGCCTTTCTATTGATTTTTGATTTGGGACAAGGGCTAAAAAAACCCTGGTTGATTATAAATATGTTTCTCAACTTTAGTTCGGTTATGACTTGGGGTATTTATATTCTTTCTGCTTTCATCTGCGTAGCTTTTATCAAGGCATTTTTTCTCTGGAAGAAGAGACAAGCCCCAGCTGTCATTTCCTACCTTGGTGCTATTCTAGCCTTAGCCACTGCCGCCTATACAGGAATGCTTTTAGCAGTGGTTGAAGGAATACCTTTTTGGAACTCTTACTTGATGCCAGTAGTTTTTGTAGTATCTGCTCTTTCAACGGGCTTGTCCTTAACATCACTATTAGCACATTTCTTTGAGAAACAACAAGTTCATGAGATGCGTGTCTCTCAAGTCCATTTGGGATTGGTAGCTACCGAAATCGTTGCGCTTGCTGCTTTTTTTGCCCTAATTTATTCCGGAAGTCAAGGAACAATTGCCAAGATTTCAGCAAACATGTTGTTAACAGAATCTCTCTCAATCCCCTTCTGGCTGCTTCTGGTCATTATTGGTTTGGTTGGACCCTTAGCATTTTACCTGCTGCAGGCTCGTAGCAATAAAAAGGTTCTTCTGACATCGGGCGATCAGAATTCGGCCCTGAACTCAGAAAGAGGCGGAATTGGATTATTACTTTGTGATGGGGCTGTAATGGTTGGCGGACTAACTTTACGTTGCTTAATTATTTTTGCAGCGCTTCCGGTTTGGAACGGCATATTAAGTTAGTGTAAGGGTTTAACGACCTCATGAGGTACGTTAAGTTTAGGGGGGTATAACTACCCCTCTTTTTACTTGGAGTTTACATTTATTATGAACAGATATCTGGAAACCTTGTAATAATAATTTACTAGGCAAATTGTTAAGTTTGGGGAAAGAGGGATTGTTTAGATTGTTATTTCTAGTTAAACTAGGATAAGACTTTATACATAATATTTAAATGTGTCAGGTGGTTTGATTTTCTTTTAAGTTTCAAAGGAGGAATTTCTATGTCAAGAAAAGCTTATACTGCAAAAGGGGCAGTTGCCATTGGCCCTTACTCCCATGCCGTAGAATCTGGGGAACTTATTTACCTATCTGGGCAAACCCCAATAGATTCTGCCAGCGGAAAACTTGTTTCAGGTGATATCATTGCTCAAACTGAACAATGCTTTAAAAATTTATTCAATGTCTTGGAAGCCTCGGGACTGACTTCCGAGGATGTAATTAAGGTGAATGTTTTTCTGACAGATATGAGCAACTTTAACGCTATGAATTCAGTTTATCAAGGAATGTTCACTGCACCTTATCCTGCCAGAACAACAATTGGTGTTGCTTCACTCCCGCTAGAGGCTGAAGTTGAGATAGAGATGATTGCGAGAAGAAGTCATACCTAAATCTTTATTTTGCTTGAAGGGACATTAAATATGCTTGAACGTCATGTCATCAAATACTTTGCACCAGGGTGGTTTGCAGTAGTCATGGGTACAGGGGGACTTGCTAATGTTTTATATCAATGGCAATCTACCTTTCCTGTAGCAAAAGTTCTAGGCTTAGGCGCAGCAACCCTCACCGAAATTCTATATCTTTTGGTACTTGTTCTATGGGTGATTCGTTGGATTTCTTTTTTTGAGTATGCGCGCAGAGATCTTCATCACCCTGTGGCAAGTAATTTCTTTGTTACCATGCCGGTAGCAACTGTCATTGTTGGAACTAATATTTATAATTATTGGAGGCCCTTTATTGGCGAGTCAATATCCTTTGTCATTACGAGTAGTGCCTGGACGATAGGATTATTAGGAGTCACCTTTTTCTCTTTCTATACAACCTTTAGAATTATTCAGCTTGAAGTAGCACCTAAGCCAGAAATGACCAATTTTTCTTGGATTATGGCGCCAATCGCCAATATGGCTACTTTATTGTTGGGAAATACCATATTAATTCAAAGTCTTAATCATAAGCCAAGCTGGAGCGTGTCTATTTTAATTTTAAACTCAATTATGTTTGGGATAGGGTTTTTTCTTTTTATATTTATTAGTGCTGTGATCTTTGTTCGACTTATTCAACATTCCCTTCCACCGGCCGAGTTGACACCGTCTTTTGGAATTTTATTAAGCGCAGTTGGTTTGGCAACGATTGCAATTATAGATATGTCAAAGAGTGCCGCTACCCTGGGAGTAATTAATTCTGTTGGTTTAGCTAACTTAGGGGCAATAATCATTTGGGGATTTGGATTTTGGGTTATTGGAATTACTTGTCTTATTTGCATTTATCACCTTCGTCGAGGTGGTATTCCATTTGGATTAGGCTGGTGGGCATTTATCTTTCCATTAGCTGCTTATACGATAGCGACTCAGAAAATCTCAGGTTTGTTTGTCTCGCCCCTAACTTTCTGGGTTAGTGTAGTCCTAACCATAGTACTTTTGCTACTTTGGGGTTATGTGCTGTTAAGAACTATTGTCGGTATTTATAAAGGTAATCTTTTTATGGGTAGCCCGATATTCCAAGAGCCAGAAAAGACTATTATAGCTAAGTCGTAGAGTTACTATTAAAGATGTTAAGTTGGAGATTGTAAATAAATATTGTATCATGGTACATATTGAAGTGATAAAAGGTAGCTAGGTCGAAATCAAGCAAGTTATTGAAAGGTGTGAGCACAGGATGGTTGTTAAAGCACAGCGTATTTATGCTGAGAATTGGGATCCCTCGAATGATGACATTAATAGTCTTTTTTCGATTGAAGACCTAACGTCTGAAATTGGAAAAGACCCTGGAATAAAGGTTCTTCGCGATGATGAAATACGGCTTCAGTATCCTAGTCAATATAATATTTCTATCCAAGCTAGAGCATATAATCAAAGACTTGTTCAACTCTTACAGGAATATTACCCCACTTACTGTAACAGTCCCGAGCTGTCAGATTTACTTGGAGTAAAATTACCACAGATTATGTGGGTGGATACTTTGGGCTATGAAGAACCTTTAATTAGTATCCATATTACAAAGCTCAATAAACAAGAAATCTTTATTAATGACCTAGTCTTAGTTAAGAATGAGGACTTTGATTTACTAAATGAGGATGTTATTGAGAAAATATTAAATAAACTAAGAGTATTTGCTAGAGCCCAGGGGGCAAAATATTTGTCGGGATACGCTGCTAATAGGAGCACATTGAATCTCTTGAAAAGTAAAGGGTTCTCCGAGGATCAAAGAGAAGGTATGGGCAATGACTATTTGTGGAGATTAGCTGCAATAAGAGGCGAGCAATTGCCCTATTATGTGGAGTTGTAATTAAAATGACGAGCAAAATTACAGTCTTCTCGGATTTTTTATGACCCTTTTGTATGATTGGGAAGATCCCCCTTGACCAGTTGGCCAAGGATAAAAATTTAATTGTAGAATGGAAGGCCTTTGAACTTAGACCGGAAGGTGTTGAGCTGCCAGAGAAGTCACCGACAGATATAACTAATGCAAAGGCTAGACTAGAGGCATTAGGGCAAAAATATGGAATCTATATGACCTTTAATGAAAAAAGTAAGCATTCCAGATGGGCTTTAGAAGGCTCTAAGTATGCTGAAGAACAGGGGCTCGGCAATGAATACCATGATGCAACTTTTGCAGCTCAGTTTCAAGAAAGCAAAGATATTAATGATTTAAATGTATTGTGTGAGATTGCCGCTCAAATTGGACTAGATCAGGAAGAATTTCGAGATGCCCTTGTTACAAAAAGATACGAACAAGCTGTATTACAGGATCTAGCCGAAGCCAAGGGTTTAGGAATTCAAACTGTTCCCTGTTTTATAATTGATAATCGTGCTCTCCATGGCGCTCAAAGTTATAATTCCTTGGAAAAATTCCTTCAAGGAACAAGGAGCGGGTTTCCGCTAGATATAAACGTAATAAAGTAATTTTTAAGAGAGTGTAGGTACTAATAATGGAGTTAACCACTGAACAAAAAAAGGTATTAAAAGGGCGAGGCTATATTGCTTATAAAGATGGTATTCATTTCTCCTGCAGGGTGTTAATCGAGGCCGGAAGCATAAAGGCTGAAGAATCACAAAAGATCAGTGAAGTTTGTAAGAACTATGGCCGAGGGTATTTTACCTTAACCCAACGGTTAAATGTTGAAATTCCTTGGATTAAATATGAAGATCTGGAGAAGGTTGCAAAAGAATTGCAAGAAGTAGGTTTATCCGTTGGAAGTACCGGGATGAGGGCCAGACCTGCGCATACTTGTAAAGGGGATGTTTGTCAGGTAAGTTTATTTGACACGGCGGAAGCTTCAAGACTTATTAATGAAAGGTTCTATAAAGGGAAATACGATGTAACCCTCCCTAATAAATTCCGAGTGACAATTGGCGGGTGCAAAAATGGGTGTTCAAAGCCAGCACTTGGTTGTATAGGCTTACAAGGTCGAAAACCCGGCCAAGTAGCTATAACTATTGGCGGAATGTTTGGGAAAGAACACTATATTGGAAGAGAAATTCCGGGGTTGTATTCAATAAATGAGGCCCTTGATATTGTAGAGAAGGCCATGGTGTATTATCGGGAAAATGGTCAAAATGGGGAGCGATTTGCAAAAATGGTGGAAAGAATCGGTTTTGAGACAGTGGCACAAGCCCTTGCAATCTGATGGTTTTCGCCAATTTAATGGACTCTTTGTGAACTTCAGGTGTTAAGTATTGAAACTAGGGGTTAAAATTCTAAAGGATAGGATTTTCATCTCTAGTTTTAATGCTATGAATCCCGCATTTGAAAATTATTTAAATTAAAGGAGTTTTTTGAAATGCCAACTCCGGCTGAAATTTTAATAGTTACAGCTGTCGATGGTGAGAAAGAGGCAGTATTAAATGGCCTTGAAAAGGATTCGAGGTTTAACGTCATAGTAGGAGGAGTCGGTGCGGTTGCGGTTGCTGTTAATACAAGTAGAGCGTTAACTGCTGACAACTATCGTTTAGTTATTAGTGCAGGTATTGGAGGGGGGTTCTCGGGAAAAGCTGCAGTAGGATCACTCGTGGTAGCTACAGAATGTGTTGCTGCGGATCTAGGCGCTGAGACTCCGACAGGTTTCTGCAATTTGGATGACTTGGGCTTTGGTGTTACCAGTATTAAGACTGATTCTGGCATTGTAGAGCATATGATGAAAGCCTTACAAAAGACTGAGTTGACGGTTTACTCCGGGCCGGTACTCACAGTTTCTACCATTACAGGCACTAGCGGAACAGCCAAAGCATTGTCTGATCGGACAAAGGGGGCGTCTGCTGAGGCAATGGAAGGATTCGGGGTAGGATTTGCCGCGCTTAGTCATGGCGTGCCTTTTTTTGAGATTCGAGCAATCTCAAACGTGGTAGGCCCACGTGATCGGACATCTTGGAAAGTTAAAGAGGCACTGGATAATTTGGGGGTAGCTTGTAAGGTGTTAAGGGAGGTATTAGTATGAAAATTGCATTCTCTCCTTGTCCAAATGACACATTTGTTTTTCATGCTTGGGTACATGGATTAATACCCGGCGCACCACGGATCGATGTAAAGTATGCCGATATTGATATTACAAACAATCTGGCGGCCGCCTCTGGGGATTTAGATGTTGTTAAAATCTCTTATGCCGCACTGCCCTGGGTTTTATCTGATTATGCTCTTTTGCCTTGTGGAGGGGCATTAGGTAAAGGGTGCGGACCGTTGCTCTTGATGAGGAACACAAGCAAGCTTAATGGGCCAGAATATATACAGAACTGTCGAGTGGCTGTCCCTAGCGAGCGATCAACTGCCTATTTGCTATTCCGATTGTGGGCAGCTCAAAATGTACCAGGTGGAGTCGGTGAAATTATTGTTCTTCCCTTTCATGAAATTATGCCGGCAGTGCGGGATGGGTTAGTAGATGTAGGTCTAGTAATTCACGAGGCTAGATTCACCTACCCCTCATATGACCTTGCCCTTATGGTAGACTTAGGAGGGTGGTGGGAGCAGGAAACTAACCTGCCGATTCCACTGGGAGCTATAGTAGCCCGGCGGTCACTAGATCTGACGGCAATCGCGGCTTGGATCAGGGCATCGGTTAGATATGCATGGGCTCACCCTAAGGAATCTAAAGAATACATACTATACCATAGTCAAGAGCTATCTGATGAAGTGACTCAAGCTCATATTAAACTCTACGTTAACGAATTCACGGAAAATATCGGTGAATTGGGATATAAAGCGGTAGCCACCTTGTTAGGGAAAGCAGCTCAAGAAGGGTTAGTGCCAAAAATCGATTGGAAAGCTCTGAAATACTAGGGCGTCATTGGTGAATATTTATGTGCCTTTAAAAATACCCCCCCAGCAAATTACAGATTTTGCTGGGGCATTTTATTGGGTGCTTCAGAATCTAGTCTATCAAGAATGATGGTGAAAAAGTACAAGTAAATATTATGGAATTTAATGCCATTAATGATAATAGTTGCATATAGTGAGGTTAAGGAGGTGAGTTTTCAATGAATGGTAGTGGTTGTAAGCCGATTTGCTGTCCCCCGCAATACTGTGTCAGAGATTATTACGCTCAAAGAATGATACCTGTTATTCAACCGATTGTGACTATTAACCGTCAAAATATCGTCGATGTTCCACAATACTACTATCAACCAATTACTAGAAACGTCGTTGTTAACCAAGGTTTTCAAGGTCAAGGAGTTCAAGGCCAGGGTTTTCTAGGTCAAGGAGCTCAAGGTCAAGGTTTTCAAGGGCAAGGGTATACCAATCGCCTCTTCTTTTAAGTAATGGAATAGTAAACAACAAACCGCGCTCATCTAAAGCGTGGTTTGTTGTTTAGTTCTAGTAAAAATGAGGTGTAGAGTTTATAATGTCAAGGAGTGAGCTAAGTGCATAAACCGTAGAACCCGAATTTAGGTTAAGAAGGAAGTATGTGAAATGTCAAAAATCAACCGAATTTTGGCAGCCACCCGATTTGAAAAAGTGGATCGTATTCCTAAAGGGGAGTTTTATCTTGAGGATGGCTTGATTATTGAATTGCTGGGACTAAAGGATAGAGTAACATTTAATCACAGAATAGAGGCCTGTGAACGTTGCAAACTTGATGCCCTAGCATTTTCTCCTTCATTGTCCCTGAATGCAGAGAACCGGGTGTGGGAAGAGATTAAGCAATGGCGAAAAGAGACAGACTTTTTTATTTTTGCAATAATTGATGGTCCTTTTCAAGGGGCGGCTAAACTTTTCACTTCGTTTACCGATTATTTGCTTGCGATTGCTAAAGGTGACTCCATAATTCCTGAACTAGTCTCGAAAGCTATAGCTGCTAACGTTGAGCTAGGATTTCAGGCCTTAGCTTCAGGTGCGAATGGAATAATTATTGCGGATGACATTGCCTATCAAAATGGAACGTTTATATCCCCCTCGGCTCTCCGTAAATACTTTTTCCCTGGTCTAGCCGAGGAAGTAATGCTTTTAAGAAGGGAAAAAGTTCCGGTTTTCTTTCATGCTGATGGGAATTTATTATCCGTATTAGATGATATTCTTCATTGTGGTTTTGATGGCTTACATTCTCTCGATTTTTCTTCAATATCTGACATTAGAAAAGTTAGAATGGCTACTGATAATAAACTTTGCTTAATGGGTGGATATGATTTGGGTTGGTTTGAAGCGGAAAATAGGGCAGAGAAAGCTTTGCAATTATTGGAAGTAACTTCTCCAGGGGAATGGGGTACAGGGTATATCTTCGGTAGTAGTGCAGGGATTTTGGGAAGTAATCTAAAGGCTAAAAAGGTACTCGATGTATATCAGTACGTAGATAACCTGTTAGTTAAATAATGAGGTTCATGCTGAGCAGAAAAAACTCTAGACAATTAGATAGTAGTTCGTTAGAATATGTATTGTAGAAAACTTGTGAGAGGTTTCGCAGGTTGTAGTAAGGTAGACTAATTATTTTGGGAAACAAAGTGGTAATCCATTAGAATGGAAGGATGGGAGAATATGACGCATTTTTGCGATTATGTGTAATAGCTATCCTTTTCGTGGTAGCTATTTTTGTTTTTAAAAATATAATTAAATCCCAAAAAGTGAGGTTGGTTATTGTGATTTGGAACTCTGAGCAAGAATGTATGAACCGTAATCGATTAGAAGAACTTCAATTGGAACGTTTAAAGTGGACAGTTAACAGGGTGTACAATAAGGTGCCTCATTATCGAGATAGATTTGAGAAATTAGGGATATTTCCTGAGAATATTAAATCCTTAGATGATCTCAAGCGCTTGCCATTTACAACTAAGGATGATTTGCGCAGCAATTATCCCTTCGGTCTCTTTGCTGTGCCTCAGAAAGAATTGGTTCGGGTTCATGCCTCATCGGGCACCACTGGACGTCCTGTGGTAGTAGGCTATACAGCTAATGACCTGAATACTTGGACTGACTTGACGGCCCGGATGGTTAGCTTAGCAGGGGTTACTTCTGAAGATGTCGCCCAAATTGCCTTCAACTATGGTCTATTTACCGGCGGCTTTGGTTTACACTATGGACTAGAGAGAGCTGGAGCGTTAGTAGTACCTGTTTCAGGCGGAAATACAGAACGACAGCTAATGTTAATGCAGGATTTTGGGACAACGGTTCTAATATCCACACCGAGTTATTCCTTGTACATTGCGGAAGTTGCGGAAAAGATGGGCATTGATATTTCATCTTTAAAGTTAAAAATTGGGCTTTTCGGTGGAGAGCCTTGGACAGAAGAAATGCGCACAGAAATTGAATCCAGGCTTCAAATTACCGCTACAGATAACTATGGCCTCAGCGAAGTCATGGGGCCGGGGGTTGCAGGAGAATGCACTTGCAAATGCGGGCATCATATTGCAGAGGATCATTTTATTGTTGAAACAATTGATCCGGAGACAGGGGAAGTTCTCAAACCGGGAGAAGAAGGAGAGCTGGTTTTTACATCTTTGACCAAAGAAGCCTTTCCGGTGATACGTTTTCGGACTAAAGATATTTCGCGCATTACCCAGGAGCCTTGTCAGTGTGGGCGAACCACTGCTCGCATGCGGAAAATTATCGGGCGGACTGATGACATGCTTATTATTCGTGGTGTAAATGTCTTTCCTTCACAGATTGAAAGTGTTCTCATGACCATTGAGGGGATTGGTCCCCACTATTTGATAAACGTGCACAGACGCAACTTCCTCGACGAGCTGGAGGTAGTAGTGGAGCTTACCCGTGAGGATTTGCTTGAACCCTATTCAAAGTTAGAAGACTTCTCAAGCTACATTCGCCAGAAACTACACAGTGTACTTTCGATTAATGTTCGCTTGAAGATTGTTCAGCCGGGAACCCTAGAAAGGGGTGCAGGAAAGGCGAAACGGGTCTTCGATTATCGGAATCAGTCTGCGAAATAAAGGTGTGCAGAATTGTAATCTGTTGGAAGTAAGGGATTTGGCTTCGGATATTAGGGGTTAATCCTAGGATGTTCAAATCTAAATGAAGTGGAGTTGTTAATTGTGGTGCCCGTTAGTTCACTTTTGTTAACATTAACCCCTATTGTAGTCATTATAGCAATGCTTGTAATCTGGAAAAAGCCTGCAGATATAAGTGGTATTGTTGGTTGGGTTGTTGTCTCGATTATTGCCTTCTTTTTTTTCCAAACGAACTTGGAAGTCTTAATTAGGTCAACCATAACCGGAGTAGTGAGATCCTTCGCGGTTTCTTTAGTTGTGGCAGCTTCTTTATTGCAAATGGCTTATATGGAAAAAACCGGGGCCCTCAAAAGAATAATTATATTTATCAAAACAATTGCCTGCGAAAATAAAGCGGTACAAATCATGATGATTAATATTGGCTTTGGAACTTTAATGGTTTCAGTGGGAGCGACGCCTGTCTCACTGCTCCCTCCCATTATGTTGGCCCTGGGTTATTCTACCTATGTTTCCATCGCTCTACCCTGCATAGGATATGATGCTCTATGCACTTACGCCTTGTTAGGAGCTCCTATTGTCGTCTTTGTAGACGTTGCCAATTCTTTTCTGGGACAGGGCCATGAAATAAGTTTATCTCAGGCAGGAAGTGTCTTTTTTATGTTTCTGCCGGTTATTTCAACTTTAATAGGATTTTGCATGCTTTGGATTGTCGGGCGTTGGCAGGGGATAAAAGATGGTTGGTTGCCTGTAGTTATTACTGGTGCAGTAATAGCTGTTGTGTCATTTTTTACAAATAAAGTAGATCGATTAGTGGTTCTAACCGGAATTATGTGTGGTGCTGCAGTCATTATTGTAATGTCTTTGTATCTCTTGTCCACTGGGAAAAAGATAATTGATAAAAGTCGATTGACAAAGGAAGAATTAGACTATGAGAAAAGTTATCCCTTTTGGAAGGCCTTGACACCTTGGGGACTTCTTGTGATTTTAATATTAGGATTAAACCTTCCCTCTGATATGTTTAATCTTTTATATAGGAAAATTACTCTTCCCTTAGCGGGATTATCGGCAGATGGCAAGCCCATTGTGACACGAGCTTTATGGAACGCTTATACTTGGATTTTTATAAGCACCTTCCTCTCCATGATCTTCATTAAACCTACAAAGACACAATTGAGGGAAACCTTTACCTTGTGGTGGAAGAGAGCCCCTAGACCGGTATTTGCGGCAATTATCTTCTTCGTTATTGGGGAGATAATGAATATGTCCGGCTTTGATATGACTACTAATAAATATGCAGTAGCAAGTATGGTTCAAATTTTGGCTAATTTCTCTTCTCAAATCTTCAGTGATGCTTATGGGTCGGTTGTGGCCTTTATTGGTTTGTTGGGGGGATTTATTACCGGCAGCGAAGCATCCACAATAGCTATGTTTGCAACCTATACTCTTAAGACTTCAAATATGCTTCATATGGGATTACTGGAAATGTTGATTATCACTGCAGGCTTAGCCTTTGGAGGAGGCTTGGCAAGTGTTATTTCACCGGCAAAGCTTCAGAATGCTTCTGCAGCTATCGATAAATTGGGGGAAGAGACTGCGGTTATTCGAATTGCTTTTGTATTTGCCATTTTATTAACTGCTGTGACCGCAGCGTTAGTTATGGTGTTTCTGGGTGTTTTCGTCTGAAGCACTTAGTATTAGTTTTTCTTAAGTTGGTAAATGAAACGAAGAAAGCAGAGTCCATTATCCTTGAGTTATACAAGGAGTGGACTTTTCTTTGTTTCTAAGAAGTCCGTATATGGAAAAAATTATATAATAAATATTAAGTGATCTACCCTAAACCCTGTTCGAAGTTATATAATCAAATTATAATATTGATAAGCTTTTCGAAAGAGATTAAGCTTAGGAACCGCATTGTGGGGTGTGTTTGTGGAAAAGTGTCAATTGGAGACGAAGATGATCATTAAGTCATGTTCAAGTCTAAGTAAAAGGGCTATTGAGGATGTACTCAACTTAGAAAGTGTTTGTATGGATCACGATAGTCTTCAAGGAAGCTTTTTTTTAGATCCGTCATTAAACTTCAATCAACGGATTAAGAGCTTTTTCTTACTCTATGACAAAAGTAATCTAGTAAGTATGTTGTCTATGTTCATTCCAACAGAACATGAAGCAGAGATTACAGCTTACACTCTACCTAAGTTCAGAGGAAAGGGTCTTTTTAAATCATTACTAGCAAAAGCAGTTAAAGAATTAGGCCAATTTAATGTGCCGGAAATATTATTTGTATGTGAAAGCTCTTCAGTTGCCGGTAAACGAGTTGTTGATTCTTTCGAAGCAAGTTATGATCATACTGAGTATTATATGAGCTTAGATAATGTAAGTTATACTAGCTTAAAAGAGTATCGTCTACGACTTTTGAAGGTAGAGAAAAAAGATCTCGAAAAGGCGATAATAACTAACATGAAGGTTTTTAGTGATAGCTATGCAGAATCTGAGAGCCTAATTATTAATCGCTTTAAATTAAAGGATAGAGAACAATTTCTAGCGATTCTAGGTGAAGTAATTATTGGGATAGTTTCAGTAAACCTAGAGGGTGAAGGTGTGTCGATATTTGGACTTGGTATTGAACCTGAATATCGTTGTAAAGGCTATGGGAAAGAACTTTTGCATCTTATCATCGATAATTTCTTGCAAAGAGGTAGATCCGAGATAACTATTGAAGTGAATAGTGAGAATGCCGAGGCGTTAAAGCTGTATAAAAGCACGGGTTTTTATCCAGAAGTAGCTTATGAGTACTACCGCTTAAAACTTGTGAAATAAGATAGAGAAATTCAGTGGCCAGAGCAGTTACGAAGAGACTAAAGTTTGGTAGGGCATATCTTGCGAAGGAGAGGGGGAGGTTAGATCCGATGTGCTTGATAGTTTTTGCCTATGACTGCCACCCAAACTATCGATTAATTCTTGCGGCAAATAGAGATGAATACTTCCGACGGCCAACTGAAAAGGCTCATTTTTGGGAAACTCATCCCTGGGTTTTGGCTGGCAGAGATTTAGAGATGCTTGGAACCTGGATGGGGATAACTCGTTCAGGACGTTTAGCTGCCCTAACAAATTATAGAGATCGATCGTTGCTACTTGCTGATCCAAAATCTAGGGGTACTTTGGTCAGTAACTTTTTATGTCTGAATGAACCCCCAATCAGCTATTTGCGAAATGTAAATAGTTATCAAGGAAGTTACAATCCGTTTAACCTTATTGTTGGAGATTTCTCGTGTTTGCTATATTATTCCCAACAAACAGGGGAGATGGAAGAACTCAAACCGGGAATATATGGTCTCAGTAATCATCTCTTAGATACTTCTTGGCCTAAAGTTCTAAAAAGCAAACAAAAACTAGCAAGATATATAGAAAGTAGGCCTACCATCAAAACTGACCCGCTTTTTGAAATCTTACTTGATGAGGAAAAGGCCAATGATCACGACCTACCTAATACTGGAATTGATTACGAAATGGAAAAGTTATTGTCTTCGACCTTTATTAGAGGTACGGTTTATGGAACAAGATCTTCGACGGTGTTATTAATTGCTCGAAATAATCGGGTAACCTTCAGGGAAAAGAGTTTCTCACCCGGTCAGAAATCATTTGTTGAGGTAGTTCATGAGTTTGAAGTTACGGACCTGGGGGCGTAAGTAAGGCTTACCAACCTTCTCTAATGAGTAGACTTCATTTTTAATAAAAATATTTTTAAAGAGGTATTATTTTATGACTTACAATACTCAAAAACCTGTTATTCTTTCAGATCAGGTTAAATCCACTCTCCATAGTCTGGAGCCCCTTACCAGAAAAGTGCTCTTGACAATCGGCCAGCCCAACCCCCAGGATAATCGAGGGGATATTGACCGAATACGTCAATTCTTAGAGCGTAGTTATGGGTCGGTTAGAATTCCTTTGTCACTTATGTCGAAGATCCCTAAGATATGCCGGAGCTCTAATTGGAAGCTCACCGCTGTTTTATCGGAAACCTGTCAGGGATGGACACTTATTGATATGGAGCCTGGTGATACCACTCAAGAACATTTGGGACTGGCCATAGACATAGGAACCACAACAGTGGTTGTTTATTTGATCGATCTCACTGATGGAAAAGTACTTAAGTATGCGGCAGATTATAATGATCAAATTGTTATGGGGGAGGATATACTGACTAGAATACGTTACGCATCCTCGCCAGATGGTTTAGCCAGTCTCCAAGAAGCAGTTCTAGCTACCCTTAATCGTTTGATAAAACGTCTTTACCCGTTACCGTCAGAAACAAGTATGATTTCTGCAGCAGCCATAGGTGCCAATACGACGATGATTCATTTGCTATTAGGTCTGGATCCTGCTTCCATTTGCCGTGCTCCTTATATTCCTGTTGTCAATAATCCGGGCTTAATCACAGCTGGGGAAATTGGTCTAGATATTTCTCCACTGGCACCGGTTTATTGTCTCCCGAGTATAGGAAGTTTTCTGGGAGGAGATGTCATAGGCGGAATACTTGTCAGTGGTATGCACCAACAGTCAGAAATATCCCTTTTTGTGGATATTGGCACCAATGGGGAAATTGTTTTGGGTAATAAAGACTGGCTTGTCGCCTGTGCCGGAGCAGCAGGACCAGCGCTAGAGGGCGGGGTCACAACTTATGGAATGCGAGCAGAACAAGGAGCAGTAGATCATGTTTCCATAAATCAGAAAACTGGCTGGGTTGATTATTCTACAATTGGTAATATGCCTGCTCTGGGCATCTGTGGTTCAGGCTTAGTAGACACCCTTGCCGGACTTTTCCTGAGTGGGATTATTGATCGCAGTGCCCGGTTTCAAAATGGCCAGCAAGAATTTGTCGTAGTACCTGCTCATGAAACAGCATCTGGGGAGGACATTGTCGTTTCCCAAGTCGATATCAAGAACTTTATGGCAACGAAGGGGGCAGTCAATGCTGCTACTGATTTACTGATAGAGAATGTTGGGTGTGATTGGCGTGAAATTAGTCATTTCTACGCAGCTGGGGCTTTTGGCCAGTATTTGCCAATCGAGTCTGCTGTTACAATAGGTCTTTACCCTGATCTTCCCCGAACTGCAATTGTTCGTTTAGGCAATAGTTCAGGAGAAGCTGCCCGTCAAGTGCTCTTATCCAGAACAAAACGTTTAGAGGCCGAAGAGATTGCCCAGAAGGTCACCTATTTTGAGTTAAATGCTAATGCTGCGTTTATGGACAAGTTTGTCAGCAGCAAGTTTCTTCCCCATACAGATCTTGACCGTTATCCCAGCGTTCGAGAGAGGCTGCAAAATCGGGTCTAATAGTCAAGCCCTCCTCTTCAAATCTGAAGAGGAGGGCTTGATGTCTTTTCTTTATAATAGTTACAGTGTTTCGCTTACAAGTGCAGACCAGTTTTTCCCTCTATAAGCGTTATATCCTCGTGTATGAGCATAACCATAGATTTTAGTGCCCATTGTGTCGTTTTCAAAAAGATAACCGTAGGTTTCTCCGTTAATAGCTAATTGAGCAGCCTTTAAATGTTTTAAATTTTCCGTAAGGATGCCCTTTCTGGTTCGGCAGGCAATAACATAGCCGGCGCTGTTAATAATGAATATATCACCATTTTTGCCTATGCGAGCAGAATCAATAATGTCATAGATGAAATTCCAGTTAAATCGAGTAGAAAAGTATCCTAAGATTTGAGCATCCTCGCCGCGAATAGGGCATGTGTAGGCAACAGTATGAGATTTACTAATCGAAGAATAGTATAAGTCACTTACCGATATAGCATTCTCAGCCTTGGCAGATTTGAACCAGTCTCTATCCGCCATATTTTGCCCGATGAGTTCGTGGTGAACACCGGCAGCTAGGATTATACCTTCTGTATCCAAAACATATAGGTCATTGTATACCTCATAAATATCTACCAGTTTTTTTAGTAAGGTATTGGCGATGGAAGTACGGTCGGTAATTGTTGTACAGAAGCAGTTCTTAACCTTATCAAAGCCAGCCCAAGCTTGTGCATCACAATTGCGTTCGAAAAGATTTCGGTCAATCTTATCAATGGTATCATAGGCGACATCTGCCATCCGTACGGCCATAACTTCGTTTGCTTTACTCTGAATATTCTCGATAATTGTTGTGCTTTCTTTGGTTGAAGCGAGACTCCGGGTAGCAAGTTTTTTAATTTCATCGGCTACGACGCTAAAGCCACGACCTGCTTCACCTGCTCTTGCTGCTTCAATGGCAGAATTTAAAGATAAGAGGTTTGTGTGTTGGGCTATTTGGCGGATAGATTCAATGACCTGACTCATTTCTTGATTAGCCTCTTTGAGCTCGCTTAAAAGGATTGATGTATCAATAACTAAGTTCTCGTTTGCCATTAGCTCACCTCAAAATAGAAATAGCCTACCTAATACTTAGGTAGGCATCATTGCCAACTCTTTCACATAATTATACGATAGCCAGAGGAAATTGCAAGTATTTCTTTTTAGCTCGTGCATTCGACAGTTTACTGCTTAATTAGAGTCAGTATCAGAATCAGTTTCAGAATCGGTATCCGGTACAAAGGATAAATTACAAAAGGTAAGAACATCGTTAAATTCTATGAAGCTAAAGTTGTTAGCTTGAGCTTTTTCCATAAGTTGAGATAGGGGAGTTGTGGTTAGGATAACATCCTTTGGTTCAAGTAGTTGATGAATGAGACCAAAGTGTTGAGGGTTAAAGCGAATAGAAATATGTATTTCATTTTCCCAAGTTACTTGAAGGACATAGGCATCTTTATGTTCAGTTGAAAACCAATGATAAGTATATTTGGAAAGGCCGGACTGATTGATAGCTCTAACTTGTTCATTGAATTCTTTAACATAAAGGATAAGAACATCACGCCCATTTTCGAGTTTTCCAAAGGCGGACTGTTCAGGTGTGTAAGCTTGAGTAAACATCTTAACTCCCCCAATTCAATAAATCGTAAAGGCTCCCCCAAAAAAAGTCCTAATATCAAACACTTTACCCGAATGAACGAGTTTAATAATCTATTCTTAATATGTTGTCATTATAGACTATTTGGATGCTTAAGTGAAGTAATAACAAGAGGAAAGAAGGGAATCAAATGGGTAATCCATGTGGAACGACGAACGCCAAAATCTATATGACCATGGAAGTTGATGGAGTTCCGATTTATTATGGTTCGGGAGTTAATCCTGTCAATTCTCCAGCTCAATATTTTGTTGCGTGGGGTAAAGGAGTAATATCTTCAGGCTTGATTCATACCTTTAACAGTGAATCCGTAGAAGAGGGATCATTGTGGTTTGTTGATGAAGATGAGGCAGAGGAACAATATGCTAAACTGCGAGAAGTCTTAAGTAAGAGATAAAAAAGACATTCACACGTGTGCAAATGTCTTTTAGCAGTATTATGCTACCAATGCCGGCGGCCCCATCGAGGAACTGGAATTATAACTATCCAAGGATTCCGACGCCAAAACCGTCTGCGCTGCCTACGATGCCATCTGTCCATGATATCACTCCTTACCTAAAAAATTAATTCATATTAAAAACGACCTGCGCTTAATCGTCATCTTTAACTGTTGATCCATTATATGGAATAAACAATTTGTCAGGTTCCAATATTTCTAGCATCTGTTTGTAGATAAAGCAGATGCTTTTTTAGAGCCTTTAATTATTCAAATTATCGCAGGAAGTGAAGATATAATCTGAAAAGAAAATCATTCAATAAAGGTATTGACATAGGATTCAAATGGCAGTAAATTAAATCGTGCCCTAAATGTACGCATGCGAACTATTCTTACACAAACAAAGGGGGATTGGAATGAAAAGGGTGTTCAGTATTCTATTAATGATGAGTGTCTTGCTTACAGGATGCAACAGTTCAAGTCCAAAGGTTGAAACGGATAGTGTGGCTGAAGCAAGTAAACCTGTTTTCGTAATGGCTGGAATTATTGATGCAAACGAAAAAACACAAATTATCAGCAAACTTTCTGCTAAGGTTCTTGAAAGTTCAGTTGAAGTTGGAACGGTAGTTCAGAAGGGTGATTTGCTAATTAGCCTAGACACAAAGGATATTGAAGCGCAGGTGGCACAGGCGCAGGCAGGGGTTAATACGGCCCAGGCAAATCTGAAAAAAATGGAGGCTGGTGCGCGCCCGGAACAAATTGCTCAAGCAGAGGCAAATTTAGAAAGTGCAAAGATAAGTTATACCAATTCTAAAAATAATCTTGAGCGGAACCAACAGCTTTTAGCGGCTGGGGCAATATCTCAAGCCCAGTTTGAATCTGTTCAGACTCAGTTTGCTGCGGCTCATGCACAATACGATTCGGCCCAAAACCAACTAAACCTATTAGTAAAAGGCGAATCACCGGAATCTCTAGATGTCTTGAGGGCACAAGTAGCTCAATCCCAGGCAGCCTTAGAACTTGCTCAGACTCAGTTAGCAAATGGAAGGATTGTGTCCCCCATCTCCGGAGTTGTCAGTGTAAAAAATATTAATCTAGGTGAACTAGCGACTCCGGGGGTAGCCTTGATCTCGGTAGTTAATCTTGATTCCTTGTTTGTTAAAGCTTCTTTGCCGGATGGATTTATTGAAGATGTTAAGGTTGGGGACGAAGTTGTAGTTAAAGTACCGGATATTAAAGAGCAACAATTTAACGGAAAAATATCAATGATAGATCCTGTCATCGATTCACGCAGCAAAAGCGTTTTAGTAAGAATAAATCTTGATAACCACGATTCTGTGTTGAAACCAGGAATGCTGGCTGAAATCGGTCTGATTAAATAAGGGTAGGTGGAGAAGATGGCTGACAAGCGGAAAAAACTCATTTCTTTAATTGTTGGAGTAATGATGATTGCTTTAGCTAGTGTTGCTAGCTATTATTGGTATAAAAATGCATACTACGTTTCAACGGAGGATGCACGAGTCGCCGGTGATCTGGTAAGTGTAAGTCCGCAGATTTCAGGTAAGCTCTTAGAACTAAATATTAGTGAGGGAGATACAGTTGTTAAGGATCAAATCTTAGGACGTCAAGGGATGAGTGGTCCTCAAGAGACAAACATTGACCAATCTGTTTTTAGAGCACCTATTAATGGGATAATTATTAAGAAGCAAGGTACTGTCGGGGAATTTATTTCTGCGGGTCAAACAGTGGCCATAATCGTTGATCCAGAAAAGCTTTATATTAGTGCAAATATTGAAGAAACAAAGTTGACAAAGATAAGACAGGGGCAGAATGTCGACATAACAATTGATCAGTATTCTGATAAGTCCTTTGCCGGAAAAATAATGCATGTCGGCCAGGCCTCAAACTCAACCTTTGCTTTGCTGCCCTCATCAACAAGTGGTACATTTACAAAAGTCATCCAAAAGGTACCTATAAAAATTGAATTCGATAAAAGCGATGTCACGTTACTGCCTGGCACTAATGCTGTTGTTAAGATCCATATAAAGTAATGGGGTGTGTAAAATATGGCGGAAAATGACATGCCGGAAAAAGCGGGTGACGGTTTATATAAATGGTCCGCATTGCTTGTCGTTGTAATTGGTACGTTTATGGTAATGCTGGATAGTAGCATAGTTAATATTGCTATTCCTAAAATGATGAATGTTTTTGGTTCGGATCTGGAGACTATTAAGTGGATATTAACAGGATATACTTTGGCTATGGGTGCGGTGGTACCTATTACGGGCTTTATCAGTGATACTTTTGGGATAAAAAAGCTCTTTATTGGTGCCTTGGGCGTTTTTACAATAGGTTCATTTCTATGTGGCCTTGCTTGGAGTACCAATACCATGATTGCTTTTCGGGTGATCCAAGCTATCGGCGGCGGCGCGATCATGCCTGTGGGAATGTCCTACATTATGCAAATCTTTGCTGTGCATGAACGTGGTAAGGCTTTAGGTTTTTGGGGTATCGCGTCAATGTCCGCCCCCGCAATTGGCCCTACTTTAGGGGGCTATATCATAGAGCATATGGATTGGCGGTTTATTTTTTATGTTAATGTCCCAGTTGGTGTGATCGGGGTTATGGTGGCGATGCTGTTGCTAAGAGAAACTGCTTTAAAACCTTATAAAGGAAATTTTGATTATATCGGTTTCATTTCTTCAATTTCGGGTATAGTAAGTATTCTTTATGTTTTCGGTGAAGGTAATTCAATCGATTGGGGAAACGTGAAATTTCCTCTTATTCTTACCTTCGGTATATTTAGTCTTTTGATTTTCATCGTAAACGAATTAACTCACCCAGATCCCTTGCTTGATTTGCGAGTCTTTAAAGTCTATAATTTTACTTTGAGTCAATTTATAACGGGTATAACAACTCTTGCTTTAATGAGTGGAATGTATGTTCTACCGTTGTTTTTACAAAATATAAGAGGTTATACTGCAATGGAAACAGGTTTAATCTTATTTCCATCGGCAATAGCCTCGGGATTAATGATGCCAATTAGCGGTGCATTATTCGATAAATTTGGGGCGAAGGTTGTCACGATTCCAGGTCTGATTATAGTTGCCTTTGCTACTTATGAAATGTCTATGTTTAATATGAATACACCAATGTCAACAATTACTTTAGTAGCCGCACTAAGAGGGGTCGGACTTGGATTTGCAATGATGCCGGTCAATACTGCTGGCATGAATGATGTTCCCAAACATCTCTTCGGGAAAGCAACTGCTTTGTCAACGACAGTCCGGAGTATATTAAACGCCTTAGCCGTTACATTTATGACGACTATGATTTCTTCAAGGTCAACTGAAAACTACGCACGTCTTACAGAGCAAATTACCCCATTTAATCAAACTGCTGGCTCTGTGTTAAAAGGTTTGCAAGGAATTTATATGAAAAATGGATTATCTCAAGCAGATGCCCATGGCTCAGCACTATCGACTCTCGGAAAAATGGTCTATGCACAGGCCTATTTAGATGGGATGAACTATGTAGTTTCCTTAACAGTCTTTGCTGTAGTTCTTGCGATCTTAATGGTACTCATGATGAAAAACAGCAAGAAAACAAAAAGTGATCAATCTGGTAATGGTATTGAGAAAAGGGAGGTACTAAATGGAACAGAATCAGAAGCCCGAATTGCAACAGTCTTGGAGTAAAGATTCTGAACGAATAGTATTTCTGTTTAAATCTATCCATAAAATATATCGAGATCATCTCTATAAAAAATCCAGACAGTATGGTTTTACGGGACCTCAAATAGGACTGATTATGGGTTTGCATAAGAATCCGTTTTCAACCTTAAACGAGCTAAGTGAGTGTTTAGGGCTTTCGAAAAGTACCGTATCAGGTATTGTAGATCGCTTGGTCAATCAAGGCGTAGTTATTAGGGAAATACCAGAAAACAATCGGAGAATTGTTCGTCTTTCATTATCACCTGATTGGCAGAAAAACAATGCACTCCATGATCTGATGCATAAATATATTAATGACACCCTTGCGAATGCCAGTGAGAAAGAGTTAGAAAAGATAATTTTGGGGTTAGAGACCTTATATTCTTTACTTGCCAAGGACGAAACCTAAATTGTCGAACGTTCCTTCTTCCGACGTATTAAACGTTCGAAAAAATATTTGACCAATGCCCAATTATCTTGTAAAATATATGATAACAAGTGAATTATAGTTCATATAATAGCAGAGATAAGGTCTGCAAGTTTCTACCGGACTGCCGTAAATCGTCCGACTATGAGCGAAGTGTCGAGGTATCACGTCCAAGATAACAGATATAATGACTTGACAATGGAGTTATCTGTATTTGGAAGATTCCTTTGGGTAAATTGCGACTCTGCAATCCCAAGGTGACAGGTTCTCTCACTAAGTTTGAGCAGAATCTGTTATTTTGGGTTATTCTTTTTTGAGCTAATCCTTAATTAAGAACCAGTGTATTTAAGTTTACCAACATTTGCTTAGATTCTATATGGATGGCCTATGCAGCAAAAGGGAGGACATCAGAAGTTGATAATCTCTATCGCTTTGGGCTTGTGAATTCATTTGCGATCTCATGTTATTCGATTAATCTTTAAACACGAATTAGTTGCTTCTATGAGTTCCCTTGAAAGATGCTTAAGCTTATTCGCCAAATGCAAAATGATTAATATTTTAATGTTAAATTAAAGGAGATGGAAACTTTGCGTAATAAAGAAATGTTGCTTGTACCAGGACCTACACCCGTTATGGATGAAATATATGACGCTTTGTCTAGTGAGACAATGGGGCATACAGATCCGAGATTTGCCAGGATCTTTAAGAACAGTTTGGATTTGACCAAGCGATTGTATAATACTGATGGCGAAGTCTTTGTTATTGCCGGTTCAGGAACCTTGGCCATGGAAATGGCCATTATTAACACGGTTGCGCCGGGTGAAAAGCTGCTGGTTGTAAGTCATGGCTATTTTGGCGATCGCTTTATCCCAATGGCAAAGGTATTTGGTATTCAAGTTGAAACCCTTCAAGCCGAGTGGGGTCAACAGATCAGTAAGGAATCAGTTGCAGAAAAATTGGCCGAGGGTGGTTTTAAGGCTGTAACGGTGACACACGTCGACACATCCACCGGTGTAATGGCTAATGTTGAAGAGTTAGTTCCAGTGGTTAAGAATGCTGGTGCTCTCTTTATTTTGGATGGAGTCTGTGCTTCTGCTGCTTTAGAAGAGGATATGCAAAAAACTTATGGTCATCCCGATTACAAGATAGATGTTGTCTTAACCGGATCTCAAAAGGCAATAGGGGTTCCGCCCGGACTTGGAATTGTAGCTTTTGGCCCGCAAGCGCTGGCTGCTCGAGAAGAGATGGGTTCAGTTATGGGGTACTATACAGATATTAAGAACTGGCTTCCGGTTATGAACGAGCCAGTAAAGTATTTTGCTACCCCTCCGGTTAACATGATTTATGCATTTAATCAGGGCATGGAAATGGTTATGGCAGAAGGTTTGGATACTCGTTATCGTCGTCACTCAGCCCTTGGACGAGCAATGAGAACCGCTCTAAAAGTTTATGGAATGAAGCCTTTAGCAGATGAAGCTGTAGCTGCTCCGACTTTAAGCTGTATCATTTATCCTGAAGGCTTAAACGATGCAGAGTTTCGCTCGAAGTTAGGAGCAAAAGGTGTAGTTGTTGCCGGGGCTTTAGCCGCATTAGCAGGGAAGGCATTCCGAATTGGACATATGGGAAATGCCACCGAAGAAATGTTTGTTAAAGCGCTTCAGATCATTGGCGAGACTCTCCAAGAGATGGGTTATGAAGCGAATGTGGACGCTGCAATCGATGAATTTAAAGGAATTTATCGTTCAGTATAAGGAACTCTTCAAATGTTGTATTATTAATTCTAACAAAGGGTTTGCATTATCATTATAAAGAGACAAGGCTGTTCGGTTTTTGGAACTGACGGCCTTGTCTCTTATTATGCGAGAGCACTAACATAGGACATGGATTATTTTGATAATTTCCTACATTAGAAGCGAAACTTGTTAACTGCTTCTTGAAGATTCTGGGCCAGTGTAGCAAGGCTCTGGCTAGAAGAAGAGATTTCTTCCATGGACGCTGATTGCTCTTCAGTCGCAGCAGACACTGTCTGTGCCTCTCCAGATACCATTTTGCTTAAGTCATCAATCTTATTCACGGATTCTACAATTTGTTGGCTTCCAATCGCCATCTGATCTATGGTGGTTGCTATTTCCTTCATTTCTCTAGATGTGTTGGTTACTAACTCGGCAATTTCCTGAAATATTTGCCCTGCGGTATTAACCACTTCTGCTCCCAAGGCAACTTCCCGGGTGCCGTTATCCATAACTAAGACGGCTTTATCAGTGTCCCCTTGAATTTCGCTAATCAGTGAGGAGATCTGTTGAGTTGCTTCCTGAGACTGTTCAGCCAGTTTGCGAACTTCGTCAGCTACTACGGCAAAACCACGTCCCTGTTCTCCAGCCCGTGCGGCTTCGATAGCAGCGTTAAGTGCCAACAAATTAGTTTGCTCGGCAATACCAGAGATGGTTACGATAATTTGTCCGATTTCTTTTGAGCGCTCCCCTAATTCAGTGACTGCCTTGGCAGATTCATTGACAGTTTGTTCAATCTTTGCCATTTGAGAGACAGCTTTATTTACCGATATGTTCCCTTCATTTGCTTTGTTGGCGGCCTGTACGGACTGACCGGCCACATTGCTCGTTGTCGCCGAAACCTGTTGGATGCTAGCTGACATCTCTTCAACAACAGAGGCTGTATCATTGACTGAGCTCAATTGCTCTTCTGCACCAGTTGCAACTTCAGTGATTGAAGTAGCAACTAAGTTGGCAGCCTGAGCCGATTGTTCAACACTGGCAGTTAGCTCTTCACTTGCAGCAGCTAATTGCTCAGCTTGAGCGCTAACCATTGAGACCATATCTCGCAAATTAGTCCCCATTTTCAGGAAGCCATTGGCTAGTTGACCGATTTCATCTTCAGCAAAATTCCCCGTCTCACGCACACGAAAGTCTCCTTGCGCCAAGAGCTGACATTCGTCTCGAATTAACAATATAGGTTTCGTGAATTTATTAGCAATGATTACAATTGCAAGTCCTGTAACGAGTAAACTTACGAGGGCAATCATTAGCAGCGTCCGAGTTAGGCTTGCCGTTTCTCTTGTAGACTCGCCTTCAGGCGCAGCCACAGTCATGATCCAGCGTTGCCCGCCCGGCAATTCAACGGGAGTAAAAACCGCAATTCTTGCCACACCATCAACGAAGGTATAACCACCGCTTATTTGTTTCCCTGAATCTGCTGCCGATTTAAACATTTCAACCAAATGGTCGTCCAGTTCGTTTTTCTGCATCTTAAGCTCAGGATTTATAGTCTTCTCACGCAGGTTTAGTTTGCCAATTACTTCGGGAAGGCGAGGATGAGCTATAATTGTGCCTGCATCATCGGCAATTTGTCCATAGCCGGTGTCCAAGAACTTTAGATCTTTAATCAGGGCGGAAAGCCTTTCCACTGAAAATGTCCCTACCAATACTCCTGTCAATTGTTCATTATTTATGACTGGTACAGCTAAGACAATGGCTAATTTACCAGTTGATTTAGAAACTAGGGGGTCTGATACAACGGTTTGTTTAGTCTCAATAACTTTCTTAAAATAGTCGCGGTCACCATAGGGAGCTATCGCGCCTGTACTGGTAAGTCCGGATCCGTCGGGAGCTACGAAAACGATAGCATCAAAGGTGCCAAATCGTTCTTTGGCGTCTGCCATAGCTCGAGTCATCTGCTCCTTGTCAGTGCCTGTACGAATCTCCTCAAGATTACCTAAATCTTTAAGCCGAGAAATCCTCAGTTCAATGTCGGCTTTAACACGATAACTATAATCAGTACCCACCGCCTTGGCCGTTTGATCAACACTCTTGGTCAAGGATTGCTTAGAAAGGTGGTAGCTGACCCCAGTAAGGACGCCTAAAACCACGATAACAAGAGGAAGCAAAAGCAGCAGCAACTTGGTTCGAATGCTTTTAATGTTCATAAAACGACTCCTTTAGATTAATTGCGCCATAATTCGACTCCTATGTATATAATAAAAAGCTGCAGCCTCTAAAAGAACCACAGCTCAAAAACTAAAATATTTTAACCCTTGGCAACCTGACAATCATAGTATCTTTAATACTTTAGACTCATGGCTTTGTGTCCTTACTTTTCAGTAAGTTTACTTTTCTCGTTATTCAATTGTAGTAAAAGTATTAATATATTGTCAATGACACATGTCGTTGGCGCATAACCAATCAATACAACAAACTAAACTAGTATAAAGTATACAACTACTGCATATAAGAATCAAATAGTTTACCATTTAACTTTTATATGTTAATACTCATGATGTTTGCGTCTAGCAAAACATGCTTATTGTTCGAACGATATACATTATTACTCACCTAATGTTCGGAAATGTATTGACCTGGGCTTAAGTTTCTTGTAGAATAATCTCTAGATCAGTAAATAAATAGTGTTCATATAGTGGCAGAGATATGGTCTGCAAGTTTCTACCGGACTGCCGTAAATGGTCCGACTATGAGCGAAAGAATGTACGATGGGCCTATGCCCAAAATTGTACAGATTCAAAAGACTTTAGAGGTACTATTCAGAAAGCATAAATTTGCTATTTTCTGAAGCATAAGTGCAGCTAAGGCTGTCGCCTGTGCCCAATGCATGCCGATAGCTAAGTTTTCTAATAGGTTAACTTTGTTTTTTGGATTATACCGCAGGGTCAGATCCCAGGCGGGCAGATTTCTCTCATCAATTTGAGTTGAAAACTGTTCGCTTGGGTTTGTTTTTTTATGTTAAGACTTAAAGACACATGAGGAGGGGTAAGCGTGTTTACCATGCTTAATTTGGTTCAACCGAAAGAACTTGAAGAAGCGTATCAGATCTTTTCTGAAAAACGAAATAATACTATTCTTGGAGGCTGCGCCTTTCTTAAAATGGGTAGAAAGCGTATAACGACAGGAATAGATCTATCGAACCTCAACCTGAACTATATTCAGGAGCGGGATGGGTTTATTGAGATTGGAGCTATGGCAAGTCTGCGAGATATTGAAATCAATCCTCTGCTGAAAGATAATTATAATGGGGTTCTTGCCAAATCTGTGCGAGATATTATCGGAGTGCAATTTAGAAACGGTGTTACAGTAGGTGCTTCGGTATATTCTAAGTACGGCTTTTCTGATCTAATCACGGCGTTACTGTCCTTAGACACGGAGGTTGAGTTATTTAAGGCAGGAAGAATGCCTTTAGAAGAGTTTTTAGCTCAACCAAAGGAAAAGGATATCCTTGTTAGATTATGGATAAGGAAAACCAGCCGTCAAGCAGTTTACCTGAGCTTTCGGAATTCAGCCACTGATTATTCAGTTTTAAATGTTGCAGTGTCTAAGCTTAATGAACAATGGAAAATTGCAGTGGGCGCCAGACCTAGTATAGCAGCGCTGGCAGTCAGTGCTTCCGAAATGTTAGTTGGGGAGATGCCATCGTCGGAAAGGATTGAAATGGCGGTGCAAAAAGTTACAGAGGAATTGTCCTTTGGAACGAATACGAGGGGTACATCCGTTTATCGAAAAGCCCTTTGCAAAGCTCTCGTCAGACGGGGAATACTGGAGGTAATGGCATGCAAATCGAACTAACAGTTAATGATAAGGTGGTTCTGTGGGAAGTTGGGAACGATGAGTTTTTAGCGGATACGTTAAGATCCCATGGGTATTTGAGTGTTAAAAAGGCTTGCGAGACAAGTTGTTGCGGACTATGTACTATCTGGATAGATGGAAAATCAATGCTTTCATGTTCGATTCTTTCTTTGCGTGCCCATGGCAAAAAAGTCACAACTATTGAAGGGCTCCCTAAGGAAGCAGAAGAATTTGCTCAGATACTCAGCGCAGAGGGGGCTGAACAATGTGGTTTTTGCAGCCCTGGCTTTATTATGAGCGTGTTAGCAATGAAAAATGAACTTGTTAACCCCACTGAAGAAGAAATCATTCACTATTTAACGGGCAATTTGTGTCGCTGTACCGGCTATATGGGCCAGCTCAGAGCAATTAAGACCTATTTGGGGGTGGCTTAGGATGAAGAACGTAGGCCATAGTATCCGGAAAATCGACGGGATGGCAGTTGCCACAGGTAAACCTGTGTATACCGAAGATTTAGCCATGCCTAATGCTTTAGTAATAAAAATCCTTAGAAGCCCACATGCTTATGCTAAGATTACTTCGATTGATGTATCTAGAGCAGAGAGTATAGAGGGTGTAGAATGCGTGCTCACCTATAGGGATGTGCCAAACCAACGATTTACTTTAGCTGGTCAATCTTACCCGGAGCCTTCGCCCTATGATCGTTTGATTCTGGATCAAGTCCTTCGCTATGTAGGAGATGAAGTGGCGATTATTGCGGCTGTAGATGAAAAGACAGCGCACCGAGCAATGAAGAACATCAAAGTTGAGTATGAAGTATTGGATCCGGTGCTGGACTTTGAAGAGGCTATAGGGCACCCATCAGTTGTTCATCCTGAAGAGGACTTGAGTGTTAACTTCGATATCGGCTTGCAGAAGGAAATGAATATAACTTCCGCCAGTCATGAAGAAGTCGGAGATGTGGAAGAAGAGTTTAAGCGCTGTGCGGTAATTGTAGAAGATGTCTATTATCCCCAAGCTCAAGCCCATACCATGATGGAGACCTATCGTTCTTTTACCTATCTGGATCATGCGGGCAGGTTGGTTGTACTCAGTTCTACACAGGTACCCTTTCATATTCGAAGACAATTAGCCCGGGCCTTGAAAATTCCGGCAAGTAAAATCCGTGTGATAAAGCCCAGAATCGGCGGTGGATTTGGTGGAAAGCAGACCGGAGCAGGAGATATTTTTGCAGCCATTGTTACTATAAAGACGGGAAAACCGGCGCTGATCATTTATGATCGAAAAGAAACCTTTAGCGCCACGACTAGCCGTCATGCTATGAGATTAAAGGTTAAATTGGGTGCCGACTCAGATGGAATTATTAGGGCGATCGATATGGAAGTGTTATCGGATACGGGAGCCTATGGAGAACATGCCCCGACGGTATTAAGCTGCGTAGGGCACTACACTCTGCCCCTCTATAATAAAACGAGAGCTGTACGATTTGATGGGAAAGCTGTCTACACCAATAAAATGCCTGCGGGGGCCTTTAGAGGATATGGAGCGACTCAGGGAACATTTGCCTTGGAATCGACAGTGAATAAATTAGCTGAACAGCTAAATATGGATCCGACAGAAATTCGTTTAAAGAATATCAGCAAAGTCGGGGAAACCTTTCTTACGGGTCAGGGAGTTGCTCTTGGCAGTACGTCCTTAGATCGATGTATTGCTAAGGGGAAAGAGTTGATCAGTTGGGAGGAAAAGTTCCCGCGTCAAGAAATTGGAGACAATAAAGTGAGAGCCGTGGGAATGGCTATTACGATGCAAGGTTCCGGAATTGCCAATATTGGGACTGCTTCCGTTGAAATTCGCTTAAATGATGATGGCAACTTTACTCTGCTTACGGGAGCAACCGATATGGGAACCGGATGTGACACAATTCTCACCCAAATTGCGGCAGATGCTTTAGAGGTTCCTATGGAAATGATTATTATTAATGCTGGAGATACAGATACCTCTCCTTATGACCCCGGTTCATATGCCTCTAGTACAACGTATTTGGCAGGTAGTGCAGTTATTAAGGCCGCTGAAGAGTTAAGAGGAAAAATACTTGAACAAGGTGCATTATTTTTAGGGGTTTCTGTTGAGGATGTTGAATTTGATGGCTTAGCAGTTCGAACTTTACGGGGAGATAAGGATATAAGCTTTGCTAAGCTTGCTGAGCTAACTGTCCTTGGTAATGGAAAGCTACAGTTAGTAGGGTATGCTACTCATGGCAGTGAAGTATCCCCACCTCCCTATGTTGCTGGTTTTGCTGAGGTAGAAGTTGATCAAGAGACGGGTAAAGTGGATTTAATTGATTATGTAGCAGTTATTGACTGTGGAACAGTTATCAATCCAGCTTTAGCTCGGATTCAAGCGGAAGGTGGAATTGCTCAAGGGATCGGAATGGCACTATACGAACAGGTCAGATATGATGAAATAGGAAGGATGGCTACCAACAGCTTCATGCAATATAAAATCCCCACTCGTAAGGATGTTGGCAAGATTCGTATAGCATTTGAAGAAAGTTTCGAACCTACAGGTCCATTCGGGGCCAAATCAATTGGAGAAGTAGTAGCTAATACCCCGCCGCCAGCTATTGCACATGCGATTTATAATGCTGTTGGAGTCAGAGAGAACCATTTGCCAATAACCCCGGAAAAAGTTTTTCTTGGTATGTTAAAATAATTCCAGGGGAAGGGTACTTTTGGCTGACTTGTTAGATTGATCCTCACTCGGGTAAGCATAACCCAGTGAGGATCAAATTTTTTGGCATGAATAAGCATTAACTCCTTACTTCACAGTACCCCTGTCTAAATTGTGCTATAATGTATAAAGAATATCCGGAGGTGTGGCTAAATATGACTTCAAACAATCTAACAGCTCAGAAAAGGTGCGTTTCGAAAACAGTCACGTTGCCTCGCTTGAACCGATTGAGTCCTTCGTTAGAAAGTACAGCACTTAAAATTATGGAGGAATCAGGTGAATTAGCCCAAGCAATTGGGAAACTCCGTGGGCTTAACGGGGAGCAACAGCGCTTAGTAGAGGAAGAGGCCATGCTGAAAGTTGCTAAGGAGCTGGTAGATGTGGCTCAAACTGCTGTGACAATGATGTTTGTTCTTGAAGAGCAATATGGAATAGATTTAGAAGTAATTCTAAAAGAACATTTAGAGAAGCTGCGTACCAAAGGATATTGTGATTAAATCCTTTCAGGTATTTAGCTTTGCTTATAAATAGTTTAATTCTTTTTAGAAATTTCCTTTTTTAGTTAGAGGAATTTATCAGGATTCTAACGAATGTTGAACTAGGGGATGGCTAAAGCTTAAAACGGAGGTTATAAAATGAAAAAAATTGCCCTGGTAACGGATAGTACGGCTGACTTAACAGAAGAAATAATAAAGGACTGTAATGTTCATATAATTCCTCTTAAAGTGAGGTTCGGGGAGCAAGAATTTATTGATGGTGAGCTTACGAGTGAGGACTTCTATCGACGTCTGATGGAAGAGAAAACACTCCCCCAGACATCTCAACCTACTCCAGAGGAGTTTAGTCGGCTATACAGTAAGTTGCTAGAGGAGTATCAGGAAGTAATCTCCGTGCATATTTCTTCAGCACTTAGCGGGACGTTCAATGCTGCTAATATCGCTAAGGAAAAGTTTAAGGAAAAAATTCACCTCGTAGATTCCAAAACGATTAGTTTAGGGGCAGGGCTAATGGTGATGGAGGTTGCTAGGAATATTAAAGAAGGTCATGATACTCAGTGGATTCTAGAAAATGTTAAGAAGGCCAGAAAAAATATTGAAACCCTTTTTACTCTAAATACTATGGAGTATCTGCAAAAGGGAGGACGTATCGGTAAGGTTCAAGGTTTTATGGGTTCATTGTTAAATATTAAACCGATCATTAGAGTGGGAGATGACGGGATATACCACTCATACGGAAAGGCACATAGTCAAAAAAAGGCACTGGATAACGTTGTCCAAGCATGTCAAGATTTAGCAAAAGGGCGAAAAGCAATCCGATTGGTGGTAGTTCACGGTGCTGCACAAAAAGCCGGAATATATCTGAAGGAAGCTTTAGAATATGCTTTTCAACTTCCGACAACGGCCTTTACCCAAGTGGGACCGGTTATAGGGGTGCACACTGGGCCGGGAACTGTTGGGGCTGGGATTGAGTTTGAATAAAAAACAAGAACCCGTGGGATTTTTATCCTAGGGGTTCTTTTCATAATACTATTTAGAAGACCTTTACATAATTATTAATAGATTGAAGAATAATTGACAGAACAATCAGCAGTGTGATCAGATAACATTGGCTCATAAACAAGGGTGGGGGGAGTGCATATGAGTTATATGACGTTAACAATTGCTATGGGGTTAGTCCTAATCTTCGCTTATTGGTCTAGAAGCCGTCAGATCAAGAACGAAAAGAGGCAAAAATCTAAAACAAATGATGTATATCCATTATCAAGAACAAAAAGCCAAGCTAAATTACGAAGAATTAAATAAAAAGCATTTAAAGCTTATTGATAGATGCCTACTAAAGGTTTAACTTCATTGTTCCAAAGTTTACCTATTATTTCCGAATCTAGGTGAGGCTTCTTCAGCATAGCTTTTAGAAAATACTCCTGCTGTATAGTATTGTTATAATTGGAAATCTGGGTTAAAGCAAATTGGGCAAAATCACGAACTATAAAACTAAAGATTTCACTGAGTAGTTCTGAAGATATTGGGTTGAGCTTAGAGTTTTCTAAAATTAGTTGGGCATATACAACCAAGGTGAACATTTCACCTAAGGCCAACATATAGTCAATATTCTTCAACTGTTCTTGATTGGGACCGGACTGTTCTAGGAAAGTTCGGAAGAGCTCGATTTGTTCTAGGAAAATTATCACATTAGGGATCTGAATGCCTTCGTAGGGTAAGTGGTAATCAGGGAAACGAACAGAAGCCAGCTTTCCGGCCTTCTGACGGAAAAGGTAAGAGTCATCCGCAGGGTCATCCCGTTTGGGGATTGTCGGATATTCGACTGGATTAAAGAAATAGTTGTTGATGAATTTAATAACTAAGGCAATATTTACGTGAGTAGTTCCTTCCAAACGAGGAATCATGCCAATGTCCCTAATGGCTGTTTCAAAATAAGTGTCTTGTTCAAAACCCTTGGCGGCAATTGCATCAAGAAGCATCTCAATTATTTTCATGCCTTGAGTAGTAACTTTCATTTTTTGAATAGGATTAAACAGTAAATAGCGCCGATCATCATCGGAAGCAGAGCGGAAGTAATCTAAACTTCTCAAGGCATAGAGCTTCATAGCAATCAGGCGAGCGTATGATTCAGTAAAAATCTTCTGAATATGTGGGAAGTCTGTTACTTTCTTACCATATAATTCACGGTAAGAAGCATGATTTAGAGCTTCATAATAAGCGTGGGTGCAAATTCCTATTGAGGCAAACCCTAATTGGAATTTACCGATATTAATAGTTGATAGAGCCGAATCCCACGCTAAGGTTCCGCTCGATAGGATCTCATCCTTAGTAATCGGATAATCAATAAGTTCATAATCTCCAACGTAGGCGGCACGAACGCCTGAGGTGGAGATCTTTTTGTTTAATTTGTAGTTCCGATGCTGACTGTCAACGACAAAAAACACATAGTCATTATTTTTACTATATTTCGCAAATGTTGATACTAGTGCAGCCTCATTTGCATTACCAATATAGTACTTGCCACCATTTGCAAGATAGCTCCCCTCGCCATTTAAAGTTAAGGACATTTCGTTACTATAGAGATCCGCTCCATGGATTTTTTCGGATAATCCGAAGGCAAAAATTGCCCCTTCCCTTAACTTCTGGGCGGTAAAGTGTTTAGCCTTTTCATTATCACCCATCCAAATAGGTCCAAGTCCGAGAATGGAAACTTGATAAGCATATTGATAAGATAATGAATAAAAGGCACTGATTTCGTTGAATTCGCAGACACGAAACAAATCAAATCGAGAATCTGATGCTCCATAGCCTGTTGGAGTCAATAGGGTCGAGAATATTTGTTCGTTTTTTATTAGTTTTAGGAAATCTGAATACCAGCGGCTGGCTTGGTCATCTTCCTTGATACTTTTGAGTCCTTTGTCCTCAAAAAAATGGATAGTTTTCTCCATTATTTCCTTAGATAATGAATCCTTTTGCGGACTTTGATAGTTTTGGGGATTAAGTAAGAGGGACAAAAACCTCACACCTTTCTTTCATGTAGTATAATGAACAACTATTCAATAATTGTCTTAATTATCTCACAAATGTAAAGAATGTAAAGTTAAACATTGCCTTGACCTATAAATTATTCTTAAGGAAAGAGAAAACTCTCATTCAGAGTTTAAGATGAATAATTGAGACATCCATCTTATCTACTTAAGAAACAAGGAAGCATGATTTATTCCGTTTTGGCAGAGAATAACCGTTAATTAACATTATCTTACAGAGACAAGAAGGTTTGAGATACTCGTGTATTAGATAAGGAAGAAGTGAGGTATAACTTATGAATAGTGACGAATTGCAACTTGCTACCTTTGCTGGAGGTTGTTTTTGGTGTATGGTCAAACCCTTTGAAGAATTGCCCGGTGTTGCTAAGGTAGAGGCGGGATATACCGGTGGAAGTGTAGAGAATCCTACTTACGAGGATGTATGCTCTAAGAAGACCGGACATTTTGAAGCGGTACAGATTACCTTTGATCCACTCTTAGTAGCTTATCATCAATTGTTAGATACTTACTGGAAACAGATTGATCCGACGAACCCAATGGGTCAGTTTGTTGATCTGGGACATGCATATCGAACTGCAATATTTTATCATAATGAGGAACAAAGGAACTTAGCCGAAAGATCCAAGATGGATATTGAAGAAAGTAAGCGATTTAAGAAACCTATCGTGACAGAAATCTTGCCGGCGGTTAAATTTTATCCTGCTGAAGAATATCACCAGTCCTATTATAAAAAGTTTCCATTGAGATATGGCGCCTATCGTCAAGGATCTGGAAGGGATGATTTTCTTAAGGAGTATTGGGGGGAGCGTACAGATAAAGAACTTTTGAAACCAAAACTCACAACTATGCAGTATAAAGTAACACAAGAAAAAGCAACCGAACCCCCTTTTCAAAATGACTACTGGAATAATTTTAAAGAAGGAATTTATGTGGATGTAATTTCTGGAGAACCGCTTTTCAGTTCTCAGGACAAATTCGAGTCTGGTTGTGGGTGGCCCAGCTTTTCAAAACCAATTCAAACAGGAGTAATTACCGAACAACCTGATTTCAGTCTTTTAACGAAACGTACCGAAGTCCTTAGTGCTAACTCGGAAGCCCATCTGGGTCATGTTTTTGAAGATGGCCCTGAGCAGACTGGTGGGTTGCGTTATTGTATTAACTCTGCAGCCCTGCGTTTTATACCTAAAGAAGCATTAATTGAAGAGGGTTACGGACATTACTTAAGCATGTTCGACCATGAGCGCAAATGAAATCATCTTAAACAATTTTAATCATAGTAGAAGTAGAAACCTACATAGAAGAACATTCTGAGGCGGAATTTACACATGATATTCCCTGACTGTTTTAAAGAATTATATGAAAGTATGAAAGTTAAGGTTAAAATGCGAGAAAAAGCCTCCTCGGTTCAATAACCGAGGAGGCTTAATTGGTAACTACCAATTATTTCGAGGGGTGGGGTGGAAGCAGTCACGGCAATATACAGGTTTTTCGCCAGAGGGGCGAAAAGGAACGGTTGTTTCCTTTCCACAGGTGGCACAGACGGCGGGAAACATTTCCCGTTCTTGACGGTTATTATATCCACCGGAAGATCGAGTCTGTGCCTTTTTGGCGGCTCGGCACTGCGGGCATCTTCCAGGATCATTCGTAAAACCTTTTTCTGCAAAGAATTCCTGTTCGGATGCGGAGAAAATAAATTCTTGGCCACAGTCTCGACAAGTCAAAATCTTGTCATTAAACATTGCAAACACCTCTTTAGCTTGTAGTAAATATCGTCGCCATTTCAGGAGCGGTTCCTGATTTAAACTCGATAATAATAGAGTATACCCAGAGATTACTGTTTTTATTTAGGGTCATTCCTTTTACAGAATAATCTTTGTGCTAATATTGGGCATTCAGTAAGAAAGTGGGATTACTCTTTATCCAAAACTTTTGGGATTTCAGGTGTTAATTCCAACATTTGTGGTCGTGAGGTTCTAAGAATTAGGTAAATACCTCCTAAGATTAGCATTAGTGGGACTATGCTTCCTCTTAGTAAATTATACAAATTCCAATTACCTATTAGATTTCCTATAAATGAATATCTGTCTAATTGGTGAATAAGGCTAAGAAGGCCTAGGATGATTATAGTAGTTCCTATTAAACGATGATTCTTTAAAAGTGGGGTGTAATCAAATAATTGACGGTCGAAGAGATCCTGATCAACGATAGCCTGCCCTTTTTCAACACGTCTTCTTAGATGGTGGCTTTCAAAGAAGCTGAAAAACCAAGCAGGAATTACTATAAATGGCATAATAAAATCTAGACCAATAAAATTAATTACTGCGATTCCGCCAAAGGTAATAATCATTAATTGTATTCCTCGACGAAATAGTCCCAGATGCATATGAGCTGCACCTGGTATAAGACTGTAGCAAAGAAATAAGAATTTCTCTATTAATGTCTTCTTTGGAGATATTTCTGTTGAGAAACTTGGAGCTGAAACGAAACTAAGACTACGTTCTAGGCATGGACGACAGATTGTTTTATCGTCTACCTTAATTGTACATTCCGGGCAGATAGGATTTTTGCATTTCACACAAAGGGCCAAGGCCTCTTGGTTAGGATGATAGTTACAATTCATGATTAGTCCCCCTTAAATTATTAAACTAATTAGTTCGAGAAGTAGGAATTAAGTGGTTTAAAAAAGAAAAAGCAGCCTGACTCACTTTGTCTAAAGGAATAGATATTTGTTTGCTAAGTGAAGAGCCCAGTTCTGTCACCTGATCTGTTTTAATTATCGAGCTAAATGAGGTTAGATTAAAGGCAATCAGGAAAACTCCGGCAGCGATCATACTAAAGCCCCAATTTCTCAATTCGAAAAGACGAAAAGTATTAACACTAACTAAGTTCTGCTTATACCTGTTCTTGTCAATTGAATCCATAATATTCACTTTGATATCAAACTGAGGCATAGGGATGTCTGGGTTTGATATTATTTTTATCGTTTTCTTGATATCAGAAACAATATCTCGGCATTCGGGGCAATGTCCTAGATGAGAGGCCATTTCGTTTCGCTCTGCATCGCTCAAACACTGTTTAACGTAACTGTGCCAACTGTCCTGGCTTCGATAACAAGTCATGACCTTCACCTCCAGAGGACTTTGAGTGCAGTTTATCCCGTAACATTTTTCGGCCTCGAAATAAGCGGGTTTCAACGGTTCGCTTGGACGTATTTGTTATTTCAGCGATTTCCTGGGGGCTAAAGTCTTCAAAATAGTATAAGATTAAGACTGTACTATAAATTGCTGGTAAGTTTACAACAGCTGCCTGGATTTCAGAGGCAACCTCCTGCCGAAGATATAAATCTTCGGGGCCTTCTTCCTCAGTGGAAAAAATATCCAAGCAACTTACTTCTGCATATTGGGGCCTTTTCTTCCTACACCAATCAAGACAATGGTTGACGGCAATTCTGTAGAGCCAAGTTGAAAAGGCCGACCCCTGTTTAAAGCTGGAAAGATTGTTGTAGGCTTTTATAAAAATATCCTGAACCAGATCTCGAGCATCCTCGATGTTTTGGGTATAATAATAAGACACCCGATATAATTTCGTCTGATAGCGATCTACGATATCGCCGTATCCCTCGCCATTTCCAATTAGGACAGCCTGAATTATTTTCTCATCCTCTTTAAGGATGGTTTGAGCATGATAATGCAAATATCGTTCACCGCCTTGCATCCTTTTAGACGAATAGTTTATTGAATTTACTTCAACTGGGATTGAAAAATTTTTACTGATTTTTTAATACATAAAGCTTGAGTTTTTTTGTAGTGATAGGGAATAATTGTTGTGATTAGACAAAGGTGTTATTAGAGTTAAGAAACATAATATCAATGGAATATCTAGATTAGAGAATTTCAATTGGCTAATGGAGGTAATACAGTGCGCAGACAATTTGTAGTTATAGGATTAGGCAGATTTGGAACGAGTGTAGCCAAAACTTTAAGTGATTTAGGCCATGATGTCCTGGCAATGGATAAAAATGAGCATGCCGTTCATGCTCTAATGAATGATGTGACCCAGGCAGTAAAAGCTGACGGAAGAGAAGAGGAAACACTTCGAGCTTTAGGGGTTAGGAACTTCGATGTGGCAATTGTTGCAATGGGAGATGACTTGGAAGCGAATATTTTAATTACCCTTATGTTAAAAGAAATGGGAATTCCAATGGTTGTAGCAAAAGCTCAATCAACTCAACACGGAAAAGTGTTAGAGAAAATTGGTGCAGATCAAATCATTTATCCAGAACAAGATATGGGGATACGCCTAGCAAATAATTTAATTCGCTCAAACGTGCTGGACTTTATAGAATTGTCTCAGGATTATAGTATCTTTGAGATTGCCGCGTCTACACGCTTTTTTAAGAAAAGTATTGGAGAATTAGACCTGAGAGCTGCGTACGGAATTAATGTTATGGCAGTCAAGAAAAAGGGGGGCGAAATTGTGGTTGCCCCCGGCCCTGCTTATATAATAGAAGAAAAGGATGTATTAGTCATTGTCAGTAGCAAAAAAGCACTTTCCAAATTGCCTGATTGATTGGCTTTAATAGTGTTATATCAATATTGAAACAACCGTAAATAAGACAGTAGTGATAATAGCTGCAATTAATGATGGTTTTAATTTCGACCTGGCATATTCCATAACTGGTAGGTCAAGAATTGTACATAAAGTTATGGCATTGTCACTTAAAGGAGAGGCAAAGGCACCGAATGTACCACTAGCGAAAACAGCTCCAATTACAAGGATGATACTGGAACCGGTTTCTTGAGCTAATGTTACTGCCAGGGGCATTAATAAACCCCAGGTTCCCCATGATGAACCGATGAAGTAAGCAATAGAACTTCCTAAGATAAAAACAATTGGTGCAATAAAGCTTTTAGGGATCCAACCTACTAAATTTGAAGCAATATAGGTTGAGAAGCCCAAATCTTCGGAAACAGCTGATAAGGCCCAAACTAATGCAAGCATTAAGATAACAGAAACCAGTTCGTTGCCGCCCTCAACGAAATGAGTTACGATTTTAGCCACACTAATACCTTGTAAAAGGAAGAAAAGTAATGACAAAAGCAATGTTACAAAAAGAGCCTCAAGCATAACCCCTAGGGAATCAGCTTTTAAAAAGGTCTCAAAGAAGTTGTTGGTTTGAGATCGGCCGTCTCTCCAACTTAAAAAGAGAGTCATAAATAAGATCACACATAGGGGGAGAATGAGATTTATTGGTTTGCTGGGGGTTTCTTTCTGATAGTTTTCAATACACTTTTTAAGTGCTTCCTCCTCGTGCTGCGCATCGGAGGTATCAACCAAGTCCTCCTGAGTTTCATTTCTCATTTCTTTAAAAAAGCTATAGTATAGTCCTATGCCAATTATGGAGAGTGAGAAGAAATTAAAAGGTATGCTTTTTATAAACACACTGTAGGGGGATTCGTTAATTCCCACTTGTTGCAGAGATGTTCCAATTAAAGATACCATATATCCAACAAATGCAGTTGCTATGGGAACAAGTGCAACTACCGGATTAGCAGTTACTTCAATCATAAAGCCTATTTTCTGCAAAGAGATTGGCAGCCTTCTTTTCAGTAACTTCATGATGGGAGCAACGGTCACAATTCTAAAATTGGGGTTATTAAAGGTTCCAATTGTTGAAAGCCAAATTAGCAGCATAGCTGAACGTTTAGTTTTAACCTTGCGGCCCACAAGGTCAACAAATCCCTTCATTCCTCCCATTATTTTAGTCAAGTTTATAAGGCCGGCAAAAACATAGAGAAATATAATAATTCTAATATTATTAGGTTTTACCAAATTGTTAATAAGATAAGATATGAGTGTTTTGATGCCACCAAAGAGATCCGGCTGAATAAGATAGCTCCCTAAAATCAAACCTGCAAACAGGCCTGGTTGAACCTGTTTGGACATAACTGATATGGGGATAACCACTAAAAAAGGCAAAAGCGAGACCCATGAATTTTCCATAACAACCTACTTTCATGTTTAGTTTGAATACTAATCTCTTCTTAACTGAAAGAACTGGGCTTAGCATTACTTATATATTATCCCCAGATAGGTAATCATATATTAGATGAATCACAATGATAGATTTTCTCAACTTAAGCAAAGAAGGAATAAGTTATTATTTAGCGAAGTTACATAGTATGACATTTCTATCAGACTTTAATAAAGATAAGGGGATTTTATTTTGGAAAGACAGCAAAGCAATCCAAGCCGCATGGTTGTTATTGAAGACAAACGGAGTGGTGAACGGTTTTTGGTAGATTTATTAAGAGGGCAGACATATGATAAAGAACAATATACCAAGATTACTTATGAAGTCCCTTTAAAAAAGGAATTTTGGGATTTACCACGCCTAACTAAATCTAAATAGAAATTTTAAGTCTGTAGGTTCGCTCACTGTACCAGAAA
>NZ_JMGA01000040.1 GCF_000765145.1 Desulfosporosinus sp. HMP52
TTTTGTTTTTAATGACTCTGCGCCCCCCCAGTTCTCCCCCTACGCCTTCGTCGGCAGCGTCAGGAGGGTTATAAGAGACAGTCCAAGGGTTGTCCCGGATTTATGGGTAGGTTACCCACGCGTTACTCACCCGTCCGCCACTAAGAATTTTTCTAAGCAAGCTTATCAAATTCTCCGTTCGACTTGCATGTGTTAGGCACGCCGCCAGCGTTCGTCCTGAGCCAGGATCAAACTCTCCAAAAAAAGTTATTTCAAACTTCTCATTAGAAGAAGATGATTGACTCATGATTTATTTTGAAACTCTTGCGAGTTTCTCTCATTGGCTGTCCTTGTTGTTTAGTTTTCAAAGATCAGGTTTTTTGTTGTGACCCGTTTGGGCCGGAACAACATCTTAGCATTTTCAACTTATGTTGTCAATACCTTAATTTTATTGGCCGTGGAATTAACTGTAATATTGTCTTTAAATTAGCAGTTATTTTTGCGGCACTTCGATATACTACCATCTAATTATTACATTGTCAACTGTTTTTCGAGTAAATTTTCAAGGATTATAATAATCCTCGATGGCAGTTGTCAACGGTGACATAACCCTATTTGACCATACGGTGACAAATTAATGGTTTAAGTACCGAACCGCCTAGTATTATCAGCAGTTCGGTACTTTTATAATAGGGTTACATTAATTATTCTTCGAACTTAATGAGATAGTAGTTTTTCTTACCTCGACGAATAACAAGATACTTCTGATCTAATCTCTCTAGCTGTGAAACTGCTGAATCAACAATGGTATGACGAATATCGTTAATATAGATAGCCCCACTCTCAATAGACTCTCGAGCCTGGCGTTTTGAAGAAACCGCTCCTACTTGGACTAATGCATCAACTAAACTGGTCTCTGGGGATTGGATTGTTGCGGAGGGCACATCACTAAAGCCTTCCTCAATTTCTAGGGCAGTCAGATTTCCTAACCCTCCTCCAAAAAGCGCAGCCGTGATCTTTTCAGCTCGCTCGAGGGCCTCCTGTCCGTGAACTAACTTTGTTACATCCTTTGCCAAAGCCCGTTGAGCATTTCTCTTTTCAGGTTCCTTTTCCACACCTTGGGCAAGTTCATTGATCTCTTCTATAGAAATAAAGGTGAAATATTTCAAGAACTTAACTACATCTTTATCATCTGTATTCAGCCAGAACTGATAGAATTTGTAGGGAGACATTTTTTCTGGATCTAGCCAAACTGCTCCTCCCTCAGTCTTCCCGAATTTGGTTCCGTCACTCTTGGTGACAAGAGGCAGAGTCAGCCCGTGCATTTCCTTTTCTTGAACAGCAGTCCGACGAATTAATTCGATTCCGGCGGTAATGTTACCCCATTGGTCACTTCCGCCGATCTGCATCTCGCATCCGTACATTTCATTAAGCTTTAAGTAATCATAGGATTGCAGAATCATATAGCTAAACTCCGTGAAGGATATCCCTTTGCTCAGACGGGATTCAACTGAATCTTTAGCAAGCATAGCCCCCAGAGGGAAGTATTTGCCGATATCTCTGAGAAATTCAATCACTTGAAGTGAGCCCAACCAATCGTAATTGTTGGCCAATATCGCAGGATTGTCCCCAGTTTCAAAATCTAAGAACCGTCCAAATTGATTCTTAATCTTTTGTGCCCATTGCTCAACAATCTCTTTGGGGTTCAATGTTCTTTCGGAGGCTTTACCGCTTGGATCGCCAATCAGCCCTGTTCCTCCTCCTACTAAGGCAATTGACTTATGCCCGGCAAGTTGAAATCTTCTTAAGACCAAAAGTGGAAGCAAGTGCCCAATATGCAAACTATCCGCAGTGGGATCGAATCCACAATACAACGCCATCGGCCCACTTGATAATCGGTTACGCAATGCATTCTCGTCTGTGTGTTGATAGATTAATCCTCGATCCTTTAATTCTTGAAAAATGTCCATACTTAGTCTCCCTTCTATAGTAGTTAATATGGCACGATTAGTATCTTATATCCGTATTACTAAGTCCAAACATAATTAGGCTTAGAAATAAGGAAATCCCTCAACACAAGGTTGAGGGACGAAAACACTTCCGCGGTACCACCCACATTGAATCCGCTCTGCGCGGAATCCAGCTCTGTCAGCGCTAACGGGCTGAACCCGAGAGTTTTTAAGCTCTAGTCCTGAGGCGTATCTCTTAGTTTCCAGGTCGGTTTGCACCTAACACCGACTCTCTGTTACCTTCCACTAAGTTTGTTCTCAATCATACCATTAATAATGTATACATAGACTAATTTGATATATTATACAATTTCTCTGCCTTACCCGCAACTAACAAATCTAAAGAACCTTATTTAGGTTTCAAAGGCTTACGTTTCTAAGGCAAATTCACTACAATATTACACGGGAAGTTTTGCGAAGCCCAGCGACTACTTTGCCGTATGAGTATCTTTATTTATGCTAGAAATCAAGGAATTGGGAATACATATATCCCACTATTTTCCTATTAATTATTTGGGTTTCCTTGCAACTGTAAAAGTATGATATAATTCAAGGAAATTTAATAGTGTCCACTCCTCATTTTTAATTTTTGGGAGGTTGACTTAATGCCATCATCTAATAATCCAAGGAGGCCTCAGCGTAAGAAGCGCTATTCAAAACGCAGAATTATTTTTTTGTCAATCACGTCCTTTATTTCACTTATTATAGCAGGCTTAGCAATTTTTGTGGTAGTTGCAGCGGCCGGAACCCCGAAATGGAATCCCTCGTTACTAAATGACACCAAGCAATCCTCGCATGTCTATGATAAGGATGGTGTTGAATTTGCAGTATTACACGGCTATGAAAATCGCCAAACTGTCGAGTATTCACAAATTCCCGACCTTGTTAAAAAGACATTCATAGCAGTTGAAGACCGGCGCTTTGAGCAACATTTCGGTGTGGATCCTATTCGTATTGTTGGCTCAGCATTGAATGATATTCGAACCAGGAGTACTAAAGAAGGTGCCAGCACTATCACAATTCAGCTTGCTAGAAACGCCTTTATAGCAAACCCCACTGAGAAAAGATTTACGCGTAAAATTCAGGAGGCCATTCTGGCTATCCAACTGGAGCGAGAATATACCAAAGAAGAAATTCTAACCTTTTACTTAAATAGAATCTTCCTTGGCGAATCTTCATTCGGTATCCAAGCCGCAGCCAAAACTTATTTTGGTAAGGAACTTGACAAATTAACACCTTCAGAAGTTGCTTTATTGGCGGGCTTACCACAAGCCCCAAGTCAGTACAATCCCTATATTCATCCCGATAGTGCCAAAGCTCGACGCACCATCGTCCTTGGAGTAATGCGGGATGCCGGGATTATCACCTCTAAGGAGTATGATCAAGAAAAGGATGCTCCTTTCACCTATGTGGAGGCGATGAAAGAAAGCCGTGGAGGCGCTCAAAAAACAGAAGTAGCTGCTGTTAGTTATAAGTTCCCCTACTTTGTGGATTATGTTATTGAGGAACTGGAAACGAACTATAATTTAACTCCGGATCAAATTTTTAGTGGCGGTTTGCATATTTATACAACTGTTAATCCTAAAATCCAAACTGCTGCCGAGGATGCCTTTGCTAACTCAGCCAATTTTCCACAAGGTATTAATAATACGAAGGTCGAAGGTGCCATAACAGTCGTTGAACCTTCAACCGGAGAAATTCAAGCAATGGTCGGAGGACGGGATTATACCCCCCGGGGATTAAACAGAGCCTGGCAATCTAAGCGCCAACCAGGATCTACGATAAAACCATTAGTTGTTTACGGACCGGCTATTGAAAAGGGTGGCTATTTCCCCGGTACAGTTCTTGATGACATGCCCGTAAGTTATAACGGAGGAAATGGAAAGGCTTGGTCTCCAACTAACTTTGATACAGCAACTAAAGGCTGGAAGGGCCTTATTACCATGCGTCATGCGGTGGAACAATCGGTTAATATCTATGCTGTAAAACTACTGGATCTTATTGGAGTAGACTATGGTTGGTCATTTGGTAAGAACAATCTGGGACTGCCACTTGAACCTGACGATCGTGTTTTAAGCCTCGCTTTAGGAACTACCCATGTAAGTACTAAGGACATGGCTGCAGCTTACGGGGTTTATGCCAACAATGGCGTTAGCGTTTCTGATCATGCCATTGTGAAAGTCGAAGATTCTAAAGGAAATACTGTAATCACCCCTAAAATAACCAAAAACCGTGTTATGAAGGAAACCACTGCCTATATTGTAAACAGCATGCTGCGCAGTGTTGTAACCAGCGGTACCGGAGTCAGCGCTCAGATTGGAAATTGGGCAGTAGCGGGTAAGACAGGAACTTCCTCCTTACCGGATAATCTCAAAAATAAGACCGGAAATACAGATGCTTGGTTTGCTGGATATACTCCCAACTATGCAGCAGTTGTTTGGATGGGATATGACTCTAACCCTGAGGATAAAAACGGTAATCCCGGACCCTATTATTTACGCAGTGTCTATGGCGGCAGCTTTCCCGCCCAAATCTGGAAGAAAGTTATGACGGCTGCTCTTAAGGACCTGCCAGTCCAAACACAATTTGAGCAGCCATCAGGAATCGTGAGCGGCTCCTTCGATACTAAGTCCGGACTTCTTCCCAGTAGTTTGACTCCTTCAGAATTCGTCGCAACGGAAATTGCCGCCCAAGGAGATTTGCCTACCAAGGTCAGTGACGTCTGGATTCAAAAAGAAGTAGACGCAGATAATCCTAATATGTTGGCATCTCCAAATTCCCATAATACTATTACTAAAACCTTTTTGAATTTACCCAATCGTGATCCTTCATGGACTTGGCCATCAAACGAGGTCCCCTATAAGCCACCGACTGAAACTGCCCCAAATAATTCAGTGATTGATCCCATACTCGATTCAGCTCTTGTCCCTCCAGAGAATGAGCTCCCTCCAGACACTTCCCTTCCGTCCCCAGTACTTGGAGAGATTAATTATGATGCCAAAACTTCTCGTGTCACAATCCCTATCTCTGACCCTCCGGGAAACGAAAAGTATTCAGTAATTATTCACATCCAACGCCCAGGCCAGCCTATCGGAAGTATACCGATTTCAAATCCTAAGGGGGCTCTCTCCTTTTCGCTCGCCATAAATGATAAAGCCCCTACCCCAGGTTCCTATTACTTCCGTGCTTCTTATAAAGATCCTAAGAAGTCCGATGTGGGGCCATCCTCTAATACCGTTAAATTAATATTAACTGACTAACAATAAGTCTTTAGAATAATTAAAAGGAGAGCAATGCTCTCCTTTTAATTTGAACTAAATGAAAATATTCATAGCTATGTCTACTCTGGAAAATCCCCCAAAACACTCTAGAGAATAATAGACCCGTAAGAAAGGGCGGCTTCGATCCACAGGAGTGAACTCATTGCATGAAGAGGCGGTAAAGCCCACAAAGCTGACCTGGGGAAGCGCAGCCACGGTTCACCTCAGGTATTACCCAGAGGTTTGGCGAAGCTCCCAGGTCAGCGGGTGGGCCAGCCTCGGAGTGCTGAGTTCGAAGACACTGCTGCAAGAAGGTTTAACCCGTGCGAAGACAGTGTCTTCGTCGCACGAATTAGCTAGTCCTGCACGGATGTGGACGAAGCCGCCCGACCCGAACAACCCCTTATCCTTGGCTACTTCAACTCAACAACCGTTACTCCGGAATCCCCTTCGCCATACTCTCCTAGTCTGAAACTACGTACATGAGGGTGTCCTTTGAGAAAATCTTGGATCCCCGTTCGCATAGCTCCCGTTCCTTTGCCGTGAATAACGTAGATCAATCCGATTCCACCGAGTACAGCATCATCCATATATTTGTCCAAGGCTTCTCGTCCCTCTTCCACCAGCATACCTCTTAAATCAATCTCACTTCGGATTTCCTCGGCCTTTCGAACCCCAATACCCATTTGACGAGAATATCTGGGCGTTGCTTTCTTTTCCTCTTGGGCTAATTTTAGTTCAGTGAGGGGTACCATAACTTTCATGATACCTGCCTGAATAAGAACTTCGCCATTAGAATTGGGAAGCTTAATAACTTGTCCCTTCTGTCTAAGCTTGGTCATATAAACCGTTTGCCCCAGCATAATCTGATCTGCTGACAATTCACTGCCCGACCGCTTAACCTGCCTGCCTTGATCCAGCTTGGACGATATTTTGCGAAATCCCTGTCGCGCCTTTTCAATATCTTGCTGTTGTTTATTTTCTTTTCTCAAAGCAGCTTTTAATTCGTCAATTATAGCTTCAGCCTCACGTTTAGCCTCACGAATGATTTCACTAGCTTCGTCTTTAGCCAAGGCTACTAGAATTTCAAGTTCCTCATCTAAACGAATTGATTTTTCTTCCAAGGCTTTAGTTTGCTTTTCAACCGCTTGACGCCCTGTTTCAGCTTTCTGCTTCTCTATTTCTATCTCACGATGAGTTTCTCCTAAATTTTCAATAAGGTCGGCAACTTGCATTTCTCGTTCGGTTACGAAGGTATTGGCTTTTTCAAGCACCTCCTGGCTTAACCCTAACCGGCCTGCAATTGTAAAGGCATTACTTTTACCGGGGATTCCAATCAGCAACCGATAGGTGGGACGCAGAGTCTCCGTGTCAAACTCTACCGAAGCATTCTTAACCCTCGGAGTCTCATAGGCAAAGGTCTTTAAAGCCCCGTAGTGAGTGGTGGATACAGTTCGGCAGCCCCGTTCATGGAGCTCTGCTAAAATACCCATTGCTAAAGCTGCTCCCTCCGTGGGATCTGTTCCGGCTCCAACCTCGTCGAGTAAGACCAGCGATCGTCCATCTGAGCGCTCAATAATCTCTACGATATTTTTCATGTGTCCGGAGAAGGTACTCAAAGATTGTTCGACACTTTGTTCGTCTCCAATGTCCGCAAATATCTGGGTGAAGACTCCCAGTCGGGAATCACTTTCTGCAGGAATTTGCAGCCCGGACTGATTCATAGCTGCCATAAGCCCAACGACCTTTAAAGCAACTGTTTTTCCTCCGGTATTGGGTCCGGTAATGACTAAAGTGTCAAATTCAATCCCTAGCTCCAGGGAAAGGGGAACAACCCTTCCGCTTATTAGAGGGTGCCTAGCTTGAACAAGCTTGATTTGCTGGCCGGCAACCAACTCAGGGGCTCCTGCGTTCATGGAAACACTTAGGTGAGCTTTAGCGATAACAAGATCTAATTGAGCTAAAGCCTCATGCAGGTCTGCAATCTCATCCCCTCGCCCTTCGATTTGAGCTGAGAGCATCTGCAGAATTCTTTGCACTTCCCGTTGTTCCTTTAAGATTACTTCACGTAATTCGTTACCTAGGTGCACTACCGGCATTGGTTCAATAAATAAGGTGGCACCACTTGCCGATTGATCATGGACAATACCGGGAAATGAGGTCCGATATTCCTGTTTAACCGGTATTACATATCTATCTGAGCGTTGAGTAATAATGGGGTCTTGGAGGATTTTCTGATAACTTGGATTTCGTAAAGTTGCTTCTAAACTTTCTCTAATTCGGTTCTGCAACCTATTGATAGCTCTTCTGAAGTCAGCTAATTCCGGAGTGGCGTTGTCCGCCACTTTTCCATCTTCAGAAATGCAACGAGTTATTTCATCCTCTAGAGGCTTTTGAGGCTCAATCGGCAAAGTAATATCCCATAGCCCCGGAAATTCATCTCGCAAATCCTGCAAGAGTTGCTTGATTTTGCGCCCCACTCGTAAGGTATCTCGAATTTCCAGGAGTTCCTCGCCGTGAATTACCCCTCCCCGTAAGCATCGCTCTATATAGGGACGAATTTCTTTGGCCCCGCGAACTGAAAACAGAGGATTCCCGCGCAGAAGATTCTTACCTTCTTCTGTTTGCTGCAAAGCCAAGCGAACGGATTCTAAATCAACATAAGGTTTCAAACCAATTGCTAATTCTTTTGCTCGAGGTAGGATGCAGTACTCTGCTAAACTTGATAATACTTTTGGAAAGTCCAACTTATGAAGGACTTTATCATCAATTCCCATTCGTTCCTCCTTTGTCTAATCTAAACACGTATCTGACTAAACTATAAAACACCCCTGAAGAAATGACCTTTTGTAAAACCCTCTGGAAAAATTGTGCTCAACTCAGCCATTCCATCATTCGAAGTCCATTTACCCTTTTTAGCCACCTGTAACATATCCCAAGCTTCATTAAATAAGCGTACACTTTGCTGAACTTGGGCCGGTGTTTGTCTGGTCAATTGTAATCGAACCGTTGAAACTCCCATTCGTCGAATTTGAGCAAGTTCCTCATAGAGGTTAAGGATCTTAACATTATAAAGGTGCATCCGGCACTCTTGGTCTGTCTCCACAGGAAAATCGTACTTCATGCGATCACGCAGGAAATGAGATTCTTTCATGCAATTTCTTGCACAGCGTTCTCCTTTTTTTCCTCCAAGGGTTGCCCCTACTGGGCAATACTCACTTACCATCATCTCTAAATCCCCGAAGACTATAACCTCTGTACCTGGCCATTTCGCTAAATAGGCAAGTTGTTCGTGGTGCAATTCGGGAGAGAGGGTTATTCTCTTAGCTCCTAGCTTCCTGAAGTAAGCAAGACTCCCTTCATTAAACACATTTAAAGAATAATCCACTTCGAAGGGCCATTCCCTATCAATGCTCTTTAACATTTCTAACTCTCCGAGGTTAGATATCATGATTTTAGGCTTTACTTCCCACTCTGCCGCTTTTTTAAGATCTATGAGAAGGCTTTCACTCTGAGCTTCGTTTAAGACCCGGGGAAGTCGCCAAACACAATCTACTTTTTGTTTTCTGCAATCTAAGAAGCTGCCTCGAATTTCTTCAAGGGAAAAACTGCGCCGGGAACGCCAGTGCTCTCCGCCAATTAATACCCGTTTTCCTCCAGCTTTGAGGGCAGCCTGGAGGGTCAACGGGTCACTAACAGCCACGGAGACTTGAGGCAGAATGTCTTTCTTTAGGCTAATTGAGCTATTTCTCTCAAAAGCTTGGCCCTCTTTCCAGCGCTCAACTCTCTGTCTGTAGGTTTGCCGATCCACTATTTGCCGCGTTTGTTTCAATAATTCTTCAATTGCCAGACGACGCATTTCATTCAGGTCACTTACCGGCAGCATAATCCCCTCATCAATTTCCATTTCTAACTTGTCCAGCCAAAAAGGTGTTGTCCCTAACCTGCCTAACTGCTGGAAGGCATAGTCAAAGGTCAGCGGCCTTTTCATGGCCATTTGAGCAGGGCTTGCAGAATGAACAGTTGCTTTCCGCTGCGAGCCCATCACTTCTAAACATAATTTTTCACCTACATGCCCTGATAGCCGCATGGTCAGTGGATTTTTGCGCTGTTCTCGTCCCTCTTGGAAGCTATGTCGTGCTCTCTCCATTAGAAGAGCATCATTTGTCTTAAAAACTCTATCTCCTTGCTGGGCGATGCCGGAAAACTCAATCTCAACAGTTTCTCCAGGCAATCCTTCATTCGTCTCTATTCCATTCCTCCAAATAAGCCCAACAGTAACCCCTTCACGCCCTCGCCCGGTCCAAAATTCTATTCCATCTCCGGGGTGGAGTGAGCCTTCTAATTTAATGGATAGCCGACCACGTTCTGATCGGGCTACTCGGCCTAGCCGGGTCCCCCGATTATTGGGGCGAGAATAGCTCATTAGTTCTGCACCCAGATTCTCCCGGAAATATCCATTGGTAAAATCTCTATTGAAAACCTGCAATAATTCCTGATGCTCTGCAGGGGTTAGTAAGGGGGCGACAGCATTACCCTCCTGTTGAACCTCGATCCTATCGATGGCTTGCCTGTAGAGTCGAATAACAGTAGCTACATATTCCGGCCGCTTCATTCTTCCTTCTACTTTAAGAGAATGAATTCCGATTCGTTTTAGCTCTGCTAACTCCTCGGCTAAATTCAGATCCCGTGGACTTAATAAGTGATCCCCAATATTCTGCTCTTCTAATAGGTTCTGCTTCTTGTCATTGATAAGCTGATAGGTCATCCGGCAAGGTTGAGCACAGGTACCGCGATTTCCGCTTCGCCCTCCAATAAAGCTGGACATCAGGCATTGACCTGAATAACCAATACACAGTGCACCATGGACAAACACCTCTAAATCCAGCGGAGTCCTTTCAGAGATAGCCTTCATCTCAGCGGCCGAGGTTTCTCGAGCCAATACAACTCTGCTAAAGCCCAAAGACTCCAGGTGACGAACACCCCAACTCGTATTTACCGTCATTTGTGTACTGGCATGGGTCTCCAATTCAGGAATAATTCTATGAATTAATTCCGCAACTCCAATATCTTGAAGAATTACTGCATCAACACCAATTTCATGTAAGTCATAAAGATAGTTCAGCAGTTCCGGAAACTCTTGATCACTAATCAGAATATTGACTGTTACATACACTTTAACCTGCCGCTCGTGAGCATAGCGAACAGCCTTCTGTAACTCTTCCAAGTCAAAGTTCGCGGCACTTGCTCTGGCACTGAAGCTTTTACCTCCCAGATAAACCGCATCTGTACCGTTTTCTACTGCCGCTTTAAATGCCTCATAGCTGCCTGCCGGCGCTAAAAGTTCTAGTGGTAGGGCTTGCTTTCTCTTGATTTTATCCATGTGATTATTTCACCTATTTCTACAAAGTACATCGCTTATACTGCCCATTCTCTTCCAGTCCATAGGGCAACAACTTTATTATAATTGTTTAGTTTTCATTTGTACAATTAGGGCTTTACTCAGAGAACCTCAACGCAATTGTGAGTGTCTGATAAGGGGTTAATTATTATTACTTCTGCCTGAAGTCTCACTCATTAGCACCATAAATGTAGAAATAATTTCTTATTGACACCCTAGGGCATATCCTTTAAGATTGAGTTAATTAAATATTGGTAGAATTGTAGTACGGTAGGAGTTGGGCGAAAGGCACTTCCTGCGGAGGTGTATTTTTTATGCCCAAGATTAAAGAGGAGGTAATTTAAAGATGAAAAAGTTACTTGCGTTCGGGTTGAGCTTAATGTTGTTACTTAGTTTAGTTGGATGTGGTGCCGCGAAATCAGGAACAAGCACCCCTGCCAAAGATGAGCAAAAGCCATTAAAGATTGGAATCGTTCAAATCGTTGAACACCCTGCTTTAGATAGCGCTCGTCAGGGTTTTCTGGAAACTCTTAAAGCTAACGGCTATGAAGAAGGGAAAAATTTAACCGTTGACTATCAAAATGCCCAAGGGGATCAGTCCATACTCCAATCTATTACCCAAAAGTTCTCTTCCGCCGGACTGGATCTTGTCTTAGCTATCGCAACCCCTTCAGCCCAAGCGATGGCCAGTGCAAGTACAAGTATTCCCATCTTAATTACAGCCGTCACTGACCCAGTTGAAGCAAAATTAGTTAACAGCATGGATAAACCCGGGAAAAACGTCACTGGAACAACTGATATGAACCCTATTAAGGAACAGTTCGAACTAATGAAAACTTTAGTCCCCAGCGTTAAAAAAGTAGGGGTCATCTATAATGCCGGAGAAGTAAATTCACAAGTACAAGTTGCCATTGCCAAGAAAGTTGCTGCTGAACTCGGCCTAGAGATCGTGGAAGCAACGGTCACTACCAGTGCAGATGTACTTCAAGCCAGCCAATCATTGATTGGAAAAGTTAATGCCATCTATGTCCCTACAGATAATATGGTGGTTTCTGCTGCCCAGTCTGTTGTACAGATTTCCCACAAGAATAAAATCCCCATTATTTCCGGCGAGAGCAGCGTGGTAGATAAAGGTGCTTTAGCAACTATCGGAATTAACTACAAAAACCTTGGCAAACAAACTGGGGAAATGGCTCTTCGCGTTGTCAAAGGAGAGAAACCACAAGATATGCCTATTGAAGCCCAAAAGGACTTTGATACCGTGCTCAACCAATCAGCCATTGATCTCTTTGGGATAACTGTCCCTGAGGATATTGCCAAAAAAGCAGTTATTGTAAAATAGACATTACAATATTATTAGGTCCCGGATAATTGACAAAACCTCTTGTTAAATATGTTCCGCCGCTCCCACTTCTTGTAAGTGGGAGCATCATTCTTTGCTTGGTATGGATGTGTCAATCTATTACTCCTTATTGAAATATCCAGGTTCAGTAGGCGCTGAACAAGTTCACATATTCGCAGCAAATATAATTGGGGTGTTGAAGAAATATGTTCTCACAAATAGCTCTCGGTACAATGGAACAGGGTTTAATGTATGCGATCATGGTATTAGGTGTTTATCTGACCTATCGAATTCTTGATTATGCGGATTTGTCTGTAGACGGGAGTTTTACCCTTGGTGCCGCTACAGCGACATCAATGATCGTCGGAGGGACTGACCCATGGTTAGCCACTGGAATGGCGTTTATTGCCGGAACCCTTGCCGGGTTATTTACGGGAATACTTCATACCAAGTTTAAAATTACACCACTACTTTCAGGAATTTTAACTATGACTGCCCTCTATTCAATCAATCTTCGCGTCATGGGCAGAGCAAATATCTCACTCCTGGGATCGCGAACGGTCTTCACTGATTTTGCCAAGTTTCCTTTTATGGAAGAGTACGGTGTCTTCGTCCTCTGCTTAATCTCCGTTGTCTGCTTAGGGGCTGTCATATACTTTTTCCTGCAAACGGAATTAGGCCTGGCCTTACGAGCCACAGGGGATAACGAACTAATGATTCGCAGCCTGGGTGTAAACACTGACCTTATGAAAATTCTTGGCTTATCCCTATCCAATGGTTTAGTTGCCTTCGCCGGGAGCTATGTGGCTCAAAAACTTCAGTTTGCTGATGCCAGTATGGGAATTGGAATGATTATTGCCGGTTTGGCTTCAGTTATTATTGGCGAAGTATTAATTGGAACTTCCTCTATCGGCCGAGCCATTTTCGCCGTTATCTGCGGAGGGGTTATCTATCGGGCGATCATTGCTGTTGTTTTACAATTAGGTTTAGAGGCCACGGACTTAAAACTAATTACAGCTTTCATCGTAATCATCGCTTTGGTTTCTCCAAATATTCGCCGAAGTCTCTCCTCATTGCTTAAAGGTATACAGGGAAAGGAGGCTCAGTAATATGTTAAATGTTCGAGAGATATTGAAAACCTTCAACCTGGGAACCATTAATCAAAAAATTGCTTTGAATAAGCTCAGTCTGGAACTCTTCCCCAATGATTTTGTTACGGTAATCGGCAGCAATGGAGCCGGAAAATCCACACTCTTAAATGCCATTGCCGGGAATTTCTTTGTTGATTCCGGTAAAATAGCGATTGAAAATGCTGACATCACGCGCCTTCCTGCCCATAAACGGGCTGACATGATCAGTCGGGTTTTCCAAGACCCTTTATCCGGTACTGCAGCTTCAATGACCATCGAAGAAAATCTCATTATGGCCTATCGGCGAGGAAAGACTCGCCGCTTACGCCCGGCCATCGGCACCAAAGAAAGAGACTTATTTCGTGTCAAACTTGAGAAACTGGGTTTAGGACTGGAAAATCGATTGACCCATCGAGTAAGCCTCTTGTCGGGAGGGCAGCGCCAAGCCTTAACACTCTTAATGGCAACTTTACAAAAGCCCAAATTGCTGCTTCTTGACGAGCACACCGCAGCCCTGGATCCTAAGACTGCGGAAAAGGTTTTAGAGTTGACCTGTAATGTCACAGAACAAGAGCATCTTACTACTTTAATGATTACTCACAATCTTGACCATGCTCTAACCTTTGGGAATCGAACCATTATGATGCATGAAGGCCGTGTAATTCTTGATATAAAAGGGACAGAACGAAATAATATGACCATTAGCAACTTGCTTGAAATGTTCGAGAAAGCCAGTGGGGCGCACATGAATACAGATCGTATGATTCTGGCCTAGGCTTTTTCCTTTCACTCTGTAAATAAAACCACGACCGATTAATTTACCGGTCGTGGTTTTATTGCGTCTTGATGCTGCCTGGGGCAGCGGCCAGAGCTACTCTGTCTTCTCCCCAAGCAGCTGCATTAAAGTTTCTTGCTCTTCTTTAAGCTTAGCAAGTTCATCAGCAAAATTCAGTGCAGTTAAGACCGCAGTCTGGTGAACACTCAAGCGAGGCAACCGTTGAGCGATCAGACGCATCTTCTTATCTACTTCATGCGCTAAGCCTTGGATATAGGATGCTGTTCCCTCACCGCGGACTACATGTTTTTCTCCAAAAATCTCAACAGTTATCTTAACCGGTTCTTGTGCCACGATTTCCCCTCGCTCTCTTGTACGCGTCCCTTCTTGCTAACCTACTGCAGAGACACTTTGCCGTCTATGAGCTGTTTAAGCTGTTTATTTTCTATTTTCGCCGTTCCGCTCCAAAATCCTGCTGAATTCCCTCTAAAATACGCGAATTCAGTAGACTTACTTCCTCATCAGTTAGGGTACGTTCTAAGGACTGATAGCGCAGGGTAAAGGCTAAACTCTTATGTCCCTCTGCTATAGGTTTCCCAGTATAGACATCAAATATTTCTACATGCTGCAGCAAATTGCCACCGAGTTTGCGGATTTTTGACATAACCGCTTCGGCTGACGTCTCTGCTGCCACAACAACTGCTAAATCTCTCTGGATTGCAGGGAAACGAGGAATGGAATGAGCTCGGACGGTTTGTCTGATTTTCTTGAACAAGGGCTCCATTTCTAATTCGAATAGCACAGCTCGCTCAAGTCCCCACTCTTTTTCTAGTGAAGGATGGATTTCCCCTAAGAAGCCAATACACTCATTCTGTAAGTAGATATCTGCAGAACGTCCAGGGTGCAGTAAGGATTGATTCTCAGCCAGGCGATATTCCAGTTTAAGCCCGAATTCTTGAGCGACTGCTTCCATGATGCCTTTAAGATAATAGAAATCATAACTACTTGACTGGTTGAACCAATGTCGGTCGCTCTTCCCTACGGCAACAGCGGCTACGCGCAATTCTTCTCTGGGGAGCTTCTTCAGTGGCTGTTCATCCCCCCAGTAGGTATTTCCTATCTCGAAAATACTTACATCCGTGTTACGACGTGCCACGTTGCGAGCGGCCACATCCAGCAGGCCTGGGATTAGGGAAGTACGCATCACCCCGAGTTCTTCTCTTAAGGGATTGAGTAAGGGAATAGAATGCTTTGCACTGCCCCATTGAGCATCTGCTTCTGCACGAGTGAAGGTATAAGTTAGTACTTCATCCAACCCGGACTGGGCCAATACTTTTCGCATCCGCCGACGGAACTCTTGCTCAGGAGTTCTCCTGCCTTGAGTTTGATCCCCTTGCGGCAAAGTAGTTGGAATCCGGTCGTAACCAATCAGGCGAGCTACTTCTTCCATAAGATCTTCTTCAATCTCTATATCTGAACGATAGGTCGGAATTTGAACCTGAAATAAACCATCATTTTCTTGATACTCAAAGTTTAAATCCTCAAGTACTTGGTGAATTTCAGAAACTGCAAGCTCAATTCCCAGAACTGTAGAGGTACGTTCCGTGGATAAAGCAACTTGCCGACGAGGTGGGATATGCTTGACTTCATCCACAAAGGCCACCGGTCGCCCCGCCCCTAAGTCTTGGAGCAAATCACATACTCGTCCCAGAGCGGCAACGACTCCAGAGACATCGATGCCCTTTTCAAAACGGTTCGACGCCTCAGATCTAAGGCCTAAGCGGCGGCTTGTGCGACGGACACTAACGGAGGAGAAGTGGGCGGATTCAATCATTAAGCTTTTTGTCGTCTCCGTCACTTCACTGTCTAAACCGCCCATTACCCCAGCAACAGCTAAAGGTTGACTGTCATCAGCAATGAGTAATGTGTGGGGGTTTAAGGTACGCTCCACATTATCCAGGGTAACAATTTTTTCTTCGGGTTGTGCGACTCTTACATGAACATTTCCCTTAATTTTCTCCCGATCAAAGGCGTGTAATGGTTGCCCCATCTCCATCATTACATAATTAGTAATATCTACTATGTTGTTAATGGGTCGAACACCGGCAGCCTTGAGTCTGCGCTGCATCCATTCGGGTGAAGGTTCAATATGGACATCCTCAACCATTAAGCCGGCATAACGCCAGCATAAATCTTTATCTTCGATGATAATTCGCAGATCTGTTGCTACAGGTAAGGAAAGGACTTGGCTTTGATCTGCCCACTTTGGTAAATGAGGTTTTTTCTGAGTAAGAGAGGCTACTTCACGAGCTACGTTGACCATAGCTAAGCAATCCGGGCGGTTGGGATAAAGCTCTAAATCTAAGACGCTGTTATCAAGACCTAGATAGTGACCGAAGCTCTCCCCAATGGGAGCAGTGGACGGCAGAATAAGGATTCCATCTGAACTGCGATCCAGTCCTACTGTGTCATCAAGGAGCAGTTCTTCCCGAGAACATAGCATGCCCAGGGAGACAACCCCTCTGAGTTTGGATTTTTTAATCGAAAGCCCATTCGGTAGGTTTGCTCCTATTAAGGCAACTGGAATCCTGTCACCGGTCAACAAATTCTGGGCACCAGTCACGATTGTTACTTCCTCATGACCCACACTCACTGCACAAACTAACAAGCGATCTGCATCGGGATGCTTTGTTAAACTAAGAATCTCACCAATGACTACTTTTTCGAAGCCTTTATTCAGGTCCTCGACATCTTCAACTTCTATCCCACCGCGGGTTAGGGTCTCCGCCAACTCTACTGCACTCTGGTCTATATCCACAAGTTCGCGCAACCATTCTAAACTGACTTTCATGAACCTTTCCCCCTTAAAACTGCTGCAAGAATCGTAAATCGTTATCAAATAAGAGTCTCATATCTTCAATTCCATACTTAAGAATTGCAATTCGCTCTACACCCATACCAAAAGCAAATCCGGTGACAGCCTGAGGATTGTATCCACCCATCTCTAAAACCTTTGGATGAACCATCCCCGAGCCTAAAATCTCTATCCATCCCGTTCCTTTGCAAAGCCGGCATCCTGCCCCTCCACAGAGCATACAAGACACATCTACCTCTGCACTTGGTTCAGTGAACGGGAAAAAACTAGGCCTTAAACGGATTTCTCTGGACTCGCCGAACATCTCCCGGGAAAAGTTTAAGAGAATCCCCTTAAGATCAGACATCCGGATGCCCTGGTCAACTACCAGCCCTTCAACCTGGTGAAACATGGGGGAATGGGTAGCATCATCATCGTTACGATAGACTTTTCCCGGGGCAATAATTTTCACAGGAAGCTGAGGATGCAGCTTCTCCATAGTTCGAACCTGAACAGGAGAGGTCTGTGTACGAAGTAAAATCTCTTCGGTTATATAGAAGGAGTCTTGCATCTCACGGGCGGGATGTTCCTTAGGAAGATTAAGGGCTTCAAAGTTATAGTAGTCTGACTCAATTTCCGGTCCTTCGGCAATCTGAAAACCCATACCTAAAAAGATATCTTCAATCTCTTCGATAACCTGGGTGAGAGGGTGGATATGTCCTCTGGAAATACGAGTCCCCGGCAAGGTAATATCAATACGTTCCGTTGCCAGTCTCATTTGCAAGGCCATTGCTTCTAGTTCCGCACTTCGTTCTTCCCAGGCCTGTTCCAGACGAGAACGAACCTCATTGACTACTTGACCCATAATAGGCCTTTCCTCAGGGCTTAAGCTTCCCATCTGACGAAGCATTGCGGTTAAGGAGCCTTTTTTACCTAAGATTTTAACTTTCAGCTCCTGGAGAGCCTCAGGACTTTCCAACTCCCTAAGGTTTCTTAAGGCCTCTTCTTTAATGCGCAGTATTTCACTCTTCAAGTAAATCACCCTTTCCAAAATCCATATCGATATAAGCTAATCAACATAAAAAAACGCCCGTCCCTCGAAAAGGGACGAGAGTTATTCTCGCGGTACCACCCTAGTTTGGTATATTCAACCACACTCAAGCTCCAATTAACGGTGGATACCGGGTCTACCTACAAATCAATAGACCACTCACAGGGGAAATTAAACCTCTACAGACCCGAGGAGGATATCTTCCTAGCCGGTTCTCAATCTTGACCCTGCTTCCCTGTAAAGAAAATATCCTTTTAACCTGATCATCGTTTTATACTACTGCCTATAAAATTTTAGGACTCATTATAAGTCTCCACTATACCAGAATCAACCCAATGAAGACATTCCCAAGCACTTATCAATGTTTAGAGAAATTATAGCATATTACTTCGTCGTTTTACAAGAATCCCCTTTGGCGAACAACTTCATAAAGCAAGATCCCCGTGGCCATAGCGACATTTAGGGACTCTACTTCTTGGGCCATAGGAATAGTAATCCGCTGAATATCTGCCTCGCGAAAGGACTGAGACGGACCTTTACCCTCGTTTCCGACAATAATAGCTAAGGGGCCATCTGCTAGCTTTGCCTGATAAATGGGAGTCCCTTGCACATCACCCATTAAAACATTAAGATTCTGATTCCTACAAAAGCTTAGAATATCTTCCGGCGATTGACCGGGCAGAAGAACTAACGAAAAAATTGCCCCCATGGTACTTCGTAAGACCTTCGGATTATATAAATCAACAGTCCCGGGAGTTAGGCAAACATTGCTGACTCCAGCAGCTAACGCTGTGCGTAAAATAGTTCCCAAATTTCCGGGATCTTGAATACCATCCACAACCAGAACCACTGTCTTGGAATCAATATGTAAATCTGACCACGAATAAGTTGTTTGGCGGACTAGGGCTAAAATCCCTTGAGGCTCCTCTGTAGCGCTCATCTTACGCAGGACACGAGGATCTACTTCCTCGTAAGGAATCCCTCGCTCCACTAGCTTTGTCCGAATATGCCGCCATTCTAAGGCTTCATAGTCTAAGCAAACAAAGACCTTAATAAGCGGCGCGTTTCTACGCACTCCCTCTTCGACAAATCGCCATCCCTCAATAACATAGGCATTGGACTCCTCACGAGCTTTACGCCTTTGTAAAGAGGCAACATATTTAACCTGCTCATTTTGTAATGACTCAATCACTCTTTGCCCACCTCCGTACAAATTTGTTCAGCTTTAGCTTGATTTGCTAAATTAAAGTCATGCTTCAACCGTGGTCGACACTTTTAAACAAGAGAGAATGACCTGAATACATACCGGATATATGAGTATTTGGTTAATCTGCAGGGTAAACCAAGACTTTCAGCAGTTATCCTTGCATAAAGAAAACTTGGCTGGCACCCGAAGACACTGTCTTCGCACGGGTTAAACCTTCTTGCAGTATATAACGTAAGTTTATACTTTCTGATAGTATGAAGAAAAAGAGGATGCTTTGCATCCTCCTAAACTTACGCTTTAATTTGTGCTTTCGCGACATTAACAATTTCGGTAAACGCTGCAGCATCACTGATTGCGAGTTCTGCTAACATTTTGCGATTGACGGAAACTCCAGCCATTTTCAATCCGTTCATCATACGACTGTAGGATAAACCATTGATACGGGCAGCTGCGTTAATTCTGGCAATCCAAAGCTTTCGGAAGTTGCCTTTATTATCTTTTCTGTGAGCATAAGAATATGCTAATGACTTTAAGACTTGTTCATTCGCCGGACGATAGAGTTTGCTCTTTCCTCCACGATATCCTTTTGCTAGCTTTAATATCTTTTTGTGGCGTTTATGCTTAGTTATGCCTTTTTTTACACGAGCCATTTCGAAGACCTCCTTTTACCTCAAGTTTTTATAGATAGACAATTAAATTAGCAATCCGTTTTGCATCGGTCTTATGCATTACGGTTGATTTACGTAAATTCCGCTTTCTCTTGGGTGATTTTTTCTCTAAAATATGACTGGTGAATGCATGCATGCGGACAATTTTACCGGTTCCCGTCTTCTTAAAGCGCTTTGCTGCGCCGCGATGTGTTTTCATTTTAGGCATTGTGTTTTATCCCCCTTTTGCATTAATCGTGTTTAATAGAAGCTAGAATCATGATCATATTTCGACCTTCAAGTTTTGGTTCGCGTTCTACGGTAGACTCGGCTTTACAAAACTCGGCCAGTCTTATACATAGGGCTCTACCAAGCTCAGGATGAGTGACTTCACGTCCGCGGAACATTATTGTCACTTTAACTTTATCCCCATCTTGAAGAAAACGTTGGGCGTTACGGGCTTTGGTCTCAAAGTCATGGTCCTCAATATTCGGACGCAGTTTGACTTCTTTAATTTCCATGCTCTTTTGCTTCTTACGAGCTTCTTTATCTCGTTTAGCCTGTTCATACTTATACTTGCCGTAGTCCATTAATTTGCATACCGGGGGCTTAGCCGTCGGTGCAATCTCTACGAGATCTAACGATTTCTCGACCGCTAGGCTTAGGGCATCTCTAGAGGTCATAATCCCGAGTTGCTCTCCCTCTTCACCGACGAGACGAACATCCCTTACTCGGATTTCGTCATTAATTCTTAAGTCCTTGCTAATAAGAGACCACCTCCTAAAAATTTTTTATTAATTTCAAAACAAAAAGACGGATGGATAACCACCCGTCTTCTAAACAATCACAAAGCAAACTTTAAGCTCAGGACCAGAAGAACCTTACCGACAAATGCCGTAAGGTGAGAAGCGGATGGCTTCTGCTTGACATCGTATATCTTACATCAAAACTATTACATTGTCAATTGCCTAATTAAACAAACGTATAATCTACTTTTCTTTACTGGTTGCCTTCAAAGCTTTTTTGCTGGCAATTTCTTCTTGTACAAGCGTAATGAAAGCATCTACGGACATTTTTTCCCCTGCATCTCCCTGACCATACCTACGAACAGCTGCCATGTTAGACTCGGCTTCCTGATCTCCTACGACAAGCGTAAATGGAATTTTTTCCGTTTGGGCCTCTCGAATTTTATAACTGATTTTTTCCTTGCGCTCATCTGTTTCAACTCTGATGTCGAGATCGTTAAGACGGGATGCCAGAGATTTAGCATACTCATGATGACGTTCGCTGATTGGCAGGATACGTACTTGAACCGGCGCCAGCCAAACGGGAAAAGCCCCTGCATAATGCTCGGTCAGAAGGGCAATAAAGCGTTCGATACTTCCGTATACGACCCGATGAATCATTACCGGTCGGTGCTTTTGTCCATCTTCACCAATATAGGATAAATCAAATTTCTCAGGCATTTGGAAGTCAAGTTGAATCGTACCGCATTGCCAGGTTCGATCCAGGCAATCCTCTACATGGAAATCGATTTTAGGGCCATAAAAGGCTCCGTCACCAGGATTAACTTTATACTCTATCCCTTTCTCTTCTAAGGCCTCTTGAAGAGATCTGGTGGCAGTTTCCCAATCCTCATCTGAACCCATGGAATCTTCCGGGCGTGTGGATAATTCAACATGATAATCAAAGCCAAAAACTTTATAGAAATAATCAACGAGTTCAATTACGCCGATTAGTTCTTCCTTAATTTGGGATGGCAGCATAAAGATGTGGGCATCATCTTGAGTAAAATTGCGAACCCTTAATAATCCGTGCAGGGCACCTGAAAGCTCATGCCGATGCACCAGTCCCAGCTCCCCGACTCGAAGGGGCAGGTCACGATAACTGTGCATCTTTGTTTTATACATGATCATACCACCGGGGCAGTTCATTGGCTTTACTGCAAAATCTTGATCATCTATTTCTGTAAAATACATATTCTCTTTGTAATGATTCCAGTGCCCGGATTGTTCCCACATTGATCGATTCAAGATGATCGGAGTTTTTATTTCTTGATATCCCCGTCTGCGGTGTTCTTTTCTCCAAAAATCCTCCAGCTCATTGCGCAAGATCATGCCTTTAGGATGAAAAAACGGGAATCCTGGGCCCTCTTCGTGTAAACTAAAGAGATCCAGCTCTAAACCTAGTTTGCGATGATCACGCCGTTTTGCTTCTTCTAATTTGAATAAGTGCTCTTCTAGATCTGCAGGTTTTGCAAATGCTGTTCCGTAAATACGTTGGAGCATCTTATTCTTTTCGCTCCCGCGCCAATATGCACCGGCTAGGCTCATAAGTTTAAAGGCTTTAATATTTGCCGTTGACGGTAGATGGGGTCCCGCGCAAAGGTCAGTAAAATTCCCTTGAGTGTACATGGAAATAGTAGCATCCTCAGGAAGTCCTTCAATTAGCTCCACCTTGTACTTTTCCCCTAACTCATTAAAATGACTTAGAGCTTCTTCTCGAGTGACCTCTCGGCGCTTATATTCGTTCTTTTCCTTGACAAGACGCATCATTTCTTTCTCAATGCTTGCTAAGTCCTCCGGAGTAAAGACATGCTCCGAATCGAAGTCATAGTAGTATCCCTTAGCGATTGACGGTCCTATTCCGAACTTTGTACCCGGAAATAGATTAGCTACAGCTTCGGCCATCAAGTGCGCCGTGGAGTGTCTTAATACGTCAAGTCCTTCATCGCTGTCTATAGTTACGATCTCAACAGCTGCATCTTCAGTAAGCTGGCAAGAAAGATCCTTCATTTTGTCGTTAACTTTACCCGCCACAGCTACCTTGGCTAATCCTCGAGATATGGAAGCTGCAAGCTCTGCAATTGTCGTTCCTTGTTCAACCTCTCGTACTGAGCCATCTTTTAAAGTAATCTTAATCATCGAAATCACTCCTTACCTTAGTTTAAAATTTTGGCTATCTTTTTACTAGTAGATTCTTTAAATCTCTAGCAAGTAAAGAACACTTGTTCACACAAACTCCCGCCGAAGGTCTCAACCTAGGTGAACTTTAAAAATACAAGTTTGGGCTTCTGCTTGGTAAAACAAAAACTCTCGTCCCTACTAAGTAGGGACGAGAGTTTACTCCCGTGGTTCCACCCAATTGAAAAGGCTTATTAACCCCTTTCGCTCGATCCCTTAACGCGGGAAACGGCTAAGCTTACTTATTTCAGCCCAACACTCAAGGGTGGTCTTCTCCTATACGATCGCGAGAAATGCTTTCAGCCTTTGGCATTCCCTCTCTTGCACGATAGGGTTCTAGGATACTCTCCCCATCAATGATTTAAAATGTATTTTAATATGAGGTTTCATTTAACTGACATTCCTAAATCCAAGAATTAAGGAATATTACTCATTATAACAAAGATCTTTCTTATCTGTCAAAACTTTTCACACAAGGCACAACCTTGACAGTCGTGAACACGATTCCCAAAGACATTACGAATGGTCTCTAAAGTGTCTTTATATCCCTCATACCGAATATGTAAGGTGATTTCCCGCGGTGCCACAGCAATTAATGCACTTACCAATAAATCTTCGTACCCTAACTCGTGAATATTGTCTAGTTGGTAATCTTCAAGGAATTGATGAGTTACTTTGACCCCCTCATCATTGTAGAGATGAAATTTTCCCTGGGGTGTCATGCCGACATGTAAACACTCAAGCCGTGGCTTTTGACTATCTACAAAGTGCTTTAGCAGTTCAATAAACTCAATGTATTCTCTTTCGACAATATACTCCTCTATGGCAAACTCCACTGCTTTATTCACTTCACTCTTATAGTCGCTGGCTCGAAAACGCAGAAAGCCTTCAATATCGAATACTGAACTATCGTCTAAACAATTTAAAATCTGGGTGACCAGGCTTGTTTTGCGGTTAACCCGATTCCCTCGAACTTGACCCAGTCCCTTATTCAAATAGTCTAAAGCCTTATTCAAAAGCATTTTCCAATTATCTTGTTTTAAGTCAGGCCGTTTCTTAAGTATCCTTACAACATGGTCTTTCTCCCAATGAAGTAAGATTGTCTCGGCTAAAGCATTCGCTAAATAATAGCGGTGGATCTTCTGAACCACCTCTTCATTTTCCATGGTTTCTAATGAAGAATCTTGGAACTGACACTCAATCACCCAGCGTTTCCCTTGTTGATGCTCTATAATTTGAAAAGGGAGTTCTTCTTGGTCTTGCAGTTCTTGTAAACGTGCACAGATACTCTCCCGATAATATTGAGTTCCTAATTGTACGGAATGTTCCACTGGCACCCCTCCATATTAGAGTATATGACCTTACTTAAGCCATATTTCGGTTGGGCCAATCTATTAGTACTTTTAATTTTTAAAAATACATTGGACATTCCTTAATATTTCCATAAATTCAAGTTTTGATTCTACTTCAAGACAAATATTATAAACGGGAACGATCTCTTTAAAACAATTGTTTCAAAGGGATCGTCCCCGTTAAACGCTATTAGAAAATAGACTATTTATTTTAATACGTCTCACTGACAGGTATCATCTCTAAAAATACCAAGTTTTGCTTTATCACTCACCGGCGTTAGCGAGTAATTCTAGTACATAGTTTGGAAGGGCAAAACACCCTTTATGAATTTCAGTATTGTAATACTTTGTAGTCAGTCCGAGACTGTTCCATGCTTGCTGATCTATGTCAATTAGCGGATCATAGGTTTTAGATGCAAACCCAAACAGCCAGTGCCCCGAGGGATAACTTGGAATATGGGCTTGATAAACTCTGCAAACCGGGAAAAGCTCTCTAATACGTTTATGGGCTCTCTGCATGGATTTGGCATACTCCTGATAATAGGGACTTTCATGTTGGTTAACCAGAATACCATCTTCCTTTAAGGCCTTATAGCAGTTCCCATAGAATTCTTTAGTGAACAACCCTTCCCCTGGACCAAAAGGATCCGTTGAATCAACAATAATTAGGTCATATGAGTTTTCCTTAGACCGCACAAATTTCAGTCCGTCCTCAAAATAAAGTTGTACTCTTGGATCATCCAGCTTACAGGCCGTCTGGGGGAAAAATTTTCTACAGACATCTACTACCATTTTATCGATTTCTACCATATCAATTTTTTCAATGGTGTTGTAACGAGTAAGTTCTCTGACCGTTCCGCCGTCTCCTGCCCCAATCACTAAAACATTCTTTATCTTACGGTTGGTTGCCATCGGAACATGGACGATCATATCATGATAGATAAACTCATCTTTTTCCGTAACCATCATCAATCCGTCAAGGGTAAAGAAATTGCCAAACTCCATTGAGTGAAAGACATCGATTCTTTGAAACTCACTTTGGTCTGTATAGAGACACTTATCGACCTTTATCGAAAAACGGACATTTTCCGTGTGTTGTTCGGTATACCATAATTCCATCCCTATTCCTCCAGTACTCTAATGTTTTCAATGGACATGTCTTCCGTGCCTGTAAGGGAACTGCCTTTAGACTTTGCATAAGCGATATAATCGATGATTTCTTCAGTTATCCGTTCCCCAGGTGCTAAAATCGGAATACCTGGGGGGTAACACATGACAAACTCACCGCTTATATAGCCTGTACTGTCTCCAATAGCTACAGAACGTTGGTTGGAGTAGAAGGCTTTCTGCGGTGCCATCACAACCTCCGGATTAATATACTCATGATCAAGCATTCCCGATTTATCTTTTGTATATAATCTTTTTATTTCGGATAATGATGAAACTAGACGTTCCAAGGCCAGGGCACGGTCACCAACCGAAATTATGGCAAGAATGTTTCCGATATCACCCAACTCAATTTGAATTCCATAATCGTCGCGCAAAATATCGTAAACTTCAATTCCGGCCAGACCTATCTCTCGGGTATGGACAGAAAGCTTAGTATGGTCAAAATCATATACCGAATCCCCATTAATAAGTTCCGTAGAAAAAGCGTAGTAGCCGCCAATTTTATTAATTTCCTCCCGGGCATAATGAGCAAGAGCAGAGGCTTTTTCGAAGATACTCTTACCGCCAAGAGCTAAGTTCCTTCTGGAAATATCTAATGAAGAGAGCAGCAGGTATGAACCGCTGGTGGTTTGAGTTAAATTAATCGTTTGTCGGACATGACCCGTGTTCAGACGCTCTCCTTTTAACAAAAAAGAACTTTGGGTCAGGGATCCGCCTGTCTTGTGCATGCTAACTGCAGCCATATCAGCTCCGGCTGCCATAGCACTGATTGGTAAGTTATCTCCGAAGTAGAAGTGTGAACCATGGGCCTCATCAACCAAAACATACATATTGTGGCGATGAGCAAGTTCTGTTATGGTCTTCAGATCAGAGCAAATTCCGTAGTAGGTTGGGTTATTTATAAAGATTGCTTTCGCATCCGGATGCTCTGCAATGGCTTTTTGAACATCGCTAATTGACATACCTAAGGGGATCCCCAGCTTTTTATTAACGCCAGGGTTTACATAAACAGGAATAGCTCCACTAATGATTAGAGCGTTGATAGCACTTCTGTGGACATTCCGCGGCATAATTACTTTATCGCCCTGTTTGCAGACACTCATAATCATTGCTTGAACCGCCGATGTGGTACCATTAACCATGAAAAAGGCATGATGAGCGCCGAAAGCATCCGCCGCAAGCTCCTCAGCTTCTTTAATAACTGAGACTGGATGGACAAGGTTATCCAGCGGTTTCATGGAATTAACATCTACCGAAAGACATTTCTCCCCCAAAAACTCTGTAAGCTCCGGGTTTCCTTTGCCTTGCTTATGTCCCGGTACGTCAAATGGTACTACACGCATTGATTTGTACTTTAGCAAAGCCTCATAAATCGGTGCCTTGCTTTGTTGATGTGAATGCATAAAACCACCTTCTTTCCTTGACCATATTGATGAGAGGGAATAATTTAGAGTTGCAAAATAAAATTACCCATTGACCTAAATCAATGAGTAATGTAACGCTCTTTTTGTTGACAGGTAGGTCTATGTTACTATAAACCTTAATTTCATATGGTGGGTTTGAGAGGACTCGAACCTCCGACCCCCGCGATGTCAACGCGGTACTCTAACCAGCTGAGCTACAAACCCATATGGTGCCGATGACCGGAATCGAACCGGTACGGATGTTAAGTCCGCGGGATTTTAAGTCCCGTGCGTCTGCCAGTTACGCCACATCGGCAAATGAATTGGAGGCGGCACTCAGATTTGAACTGAGGAATAGAGGTTTTGCAGACCTCTGCCTTACCACTTGGCTATGCCGCCATTTGTTATTGGAGCGGGTGACGAGATTCGAACTCGCGACTTTCACCTTGGCAAGGTGACACTCTACCACTGAGTTACACCCGCATGGTGCCTCAGGACGGAATCGAACCGCCGACACGAGGATTTTCAGTCCTCTGCTCTACCGACTGAGCTACCGAGGCAAATGGAGGGATGTTGATAGATTTTACTATCCTGTTATAAAATATGGCGACCCCGATCGGACTTGAACCGACGATCTCCTGCGTGACAGGCAGGCATGTTGACCACTACACCACGGGGCCATCTTACAACCAATATCAATACTGGTGGGCGATGACGGGCTCGAACCGCCGACATCCTGCTTGTAAGGCAGGCGCTCTACCAACTGAGCTAATCACCCGAGAACTGACGATTATCAGTATACACAAAAAACGGCTTTGTGTCAAAGGCTTTTTTTAAAATTTTAAAATAAAATTTTACTAACTCTTAACAGAAGCGTTGGTGGAATTCAATGATTATAAAAAGAAGGCCTGTACAGACCTTCTTCAAAATACCAGGGAACGGTTTAAAGTACTAAACAATGTTGCAAAAGCAAAATTTATTAGAATAAAGCATACTTCAGATTAATTTGATGAGACTTTTTTCTGTTTAACCGCTACTTCCTCAATACTTAGTGAGCGAGTATGCTTGGTATGTGACCACTGCTTATCCTTACGATTTATAAACCCTAAAAACACAATAGGAATCCAACTATAGATAAAAATCGGATATAGAATAAGCCCTACATAGGCTCGCCAAGGTAGACGATCAAGAGCCAATGCCGCAACCGGATATAGGTATTGGAAAGCGGACAAAATTTGCCACCCTGTCCAAGGCATTACCAAGGTGAACACATGAGTGTATTGAGGTTGAAAGGCGTCTATTAGATTGGTTAGCATGAAAAAAGTGGCAATCATTACAAGTGCAGGTTGAAAGAGGTGAATTGCAGCATCTAAATACATTATTTTCTTCTCTCTTATACCCTTGATTACGAGAGGAAAAAAGTAACGTCCGGCTACATCAACCTGCCCTTGGGCCCAACGTTTCCGCTGATGCCAAGCTTGAACAAATGTTAATGGCTTTTCATCATATACAACTGCATCATGTGCCCAAGTTGTCTTAATCCCATGAGAAAGAGCCTTCATACTGAATTCGAGGTCTTCCGTTAAGGAGGTGGCCCCCCATCCGAATTCTTTCAGCACGTCTGTAGAAATGCACATACCTGTTCCACCCAACACATTTGAAAGGCGACCGGTGTTAAATCTGGCCAGCTGCAGCATTCGATTAGTTACCCAAAACGCAATGGAAAATGTGTTTGTAACCCATGTATCAAATGGATTCTTAGAATCGAGATAGCATTGAACAATTTTATGCCCTTGGCAAAGCTTGCTATTCATTTCGAATAGGAAGTTTTCCTTAACTAGATTATCTGCATCAAAAATAACTATTGCGTCATACTGGCGTTCCATCTTAAATAAGCGATAAAACATCCACTCTAAGGCGTACCCTTTTCCGCGCTTCTCAGTATTAAAGCGACGATGTACAATAGCTCCGGCGTTCTTTGCTATTAAAGAAGTCTTATCTGTACAATTGTCTGCAACCACAAAAATATCGTACAATTCTCGGGGATAGTTCAGCTGAAGTAAATTCTCAACTAGTGGGCCAATAACAGCTTCCTCATTATGGGCCGCTACCACTATCGCAAAACTCTTCTCTGGCGTATGTATCTTAATCTCTTTTTTCCTGTAAAGTCCAAACATTGAAAGGACGAAATAATAGAAGGTTAAAAATATAATGATAACTTGAACTGGCACCATAATGACATTAAAAATCTGTGTGCCCGTGATTCCAGATAAATCCACAGATTCAACCCCTTTCTTAACCCATAAAATTTTAACATAGGAATGGCCCCTATGCAAGATAATAGATACGACAATTATAGACAGTTTGTCCACTTAGTGTATGTAATTAAGTATTATTTAAGTATATCTACACTTAGAACCATGATAGGGCTAATTATCTAAAAAAGCAAAGCATTTCTAAAGAATCAGATGGATGCGCGTAAAGCAGCAGACTTTTTTTCATCCAAATTAACAAAGGTTTCGAAATGCTTAGCTAATTTGTGAGAGCTTTTCTCTAATTTTGTTGGATAATTTTCAACGCTTATGTATTTTTTGACTCCAAGAATTTACTAAGATTAGCGTCGTTCATTAATTTTAAGTAAAAAAAACATTACAAGTGAACCAATAAACAATAGTAACAAAAAGCTTACTTTTATTCCAAGCCCTAATGAATACCAATAAACGTCTCCTACACGTGCACCAGAAACCCATGGAACAAACAAACGAAAAATATAAGCAAATCCGCCGCCGATAACAATGAAAAGCAAAACAACCGAAACCAGCAATAGTATACCCATTACACCTATGGGAGTATCCAAGCGCCAACGACGTATTATGTCCCTTTTCATCCATTCCATTTCCAAGCTAACCATTCTGGCCCATTTGCGCCACATCATTCATCACCTCATATTATTTTATGAAGAGATTTATAAGGTTCTACAAATCTTTAGCAAAAGTATAAAAACATTTAAAATTGGGCAAAATCGCGAGCAAGGAGGTGGGGCAGTATGCCAGTACCGTCACAAGATGGTAAATTTGTTCATTGTTCCTATTGTGGCCAAAAGTTTCGTTTTGGCTATGACGCAAGTTTACATGAAAAAGAAAAACACTCCGATCAACTATCATCAAATTTGTAAATGGTCATCATGACGTAATCAAAAATACCATCTCAATTTAGGCAAGAAAATAACTCCAATGGGGAGATTTTCTTGCCTAATTCATCGAGGCCATTATAATAATCTTTTATCATGTTATGTCGGTATACCATTAAACTCATAACAATATCTGAAATATATGCATATTAAGCCACCCTGGAGCTTATTAGTATTGGTTCCACATTCCGCTTCCACAACACTAAGACAAAAGCGGTCTCTTCTAATCTATACGAGTAAACCAGACCGCTTTTTAATACCTCTTTAAATTTTTGGGCCAATTTTCTACACGGCCCTTTATAATTATCAAAGTCATGTTAAATCCACTCATATTAGCCAGTAGATTGCCACTATCTAATTCGTGGTAAGCGAATTTTTTAGGGTTGCGAACCCGGCGAATATAATGGTATTGTCCCACAAGGCTCTCAACGAGTACTAGGCGCTGAAGATAAGCATTCCAGCCTTCCCCACCCCACCTCTGATCCCTCCTAGTTAGGGTGATTTTTTGCTACACTGAGACTTATAGGGCATACTCCTGCAGTGTGGATCGTGGAACCCCTCGACCCCAAACTCATAAATATACGCAGAAAGACCATCTCATGTAGAGATGGCCTTCGCTTGTTTACCTGGCAATAACCTACTT
>NZ_JMGA01000041.1 GCF_000765145.1 Desulfosporosinus sp. HMP52
GGGGGTCCTTTCCCTATAAGATAAGCCTATGGCAGTGACAAGTGAATCGACCTGACAACCTTGGTTGATAGGACTGACGGAGGCAGGGGTAACCGGTCGGGCTTGTACCAAGAATCTTACGCGCGTAAGATTCTTGGTACAAGCCCGGGAAAAGGCTCTCTTATTTAGGGTGATGCAATAAATTTAATTGATTTAAACTGGAAATAATTATAAAATGACTAAAAGCACTTTTACAATAAGCTATTACAAGAGGGAGGACATTTTATGGAAGAGTTTAGTTCTAAAACGGAAAAAAATTTATGGGAAGCTTTTCTAGGAGAATCTCAAGCTCGTAATAAGTATACCTACTTTGCATCCATAGCCAAAAAAGAAGGGTATGAGCAAATTAGTTCATTTTTTTTGGAAACGGCAGAAAATGAGAAGGAACATGCTAAACTTTGGTTCAGAGAACTTGGTGGTCTTTCAAATACTATTGAAAATATGAAAGCGGCGGTAGCCGGAGAAAACGGCGAATGGACGGATATGTATCCAAGAATGGCTGCCGAAGCCCGGGAGGAAGGATTAGAGCATATTGCCAAGCTATTTGAAAGTGTGGCAAAAATAGAAAAAGAACACGAGGAACGTTATAAGCAGCTTTTAGAGAACCTGGAAGAGGGCAAAGTCTTTAAAAAAGATGGCAAGGTTTATTGGAAATGCAGAAACTGCGGTCATATTCACGAGGGAAGAGAAGCACCTGAGATATGTCCGGTCTGTGAACATCTCAGAGCATATTTTGAAGTTCGAGTACAAAACTATTAGGATGTTTCTTGACAAAAAATATCAGCAACTAAAATTCCTTCAAATCTGCGACGGCGGAAGTAATATAAAATAACAAACGTACATTATAAAACATAAAATAAATCATAAAACAGTCTATGAAAAGAGGGGGTCCTTATGAAATGGGTTGTTCTCCTCATATTCGTTTCGGCTGTTATAGTATGGTTTATAGAACTGGCAAAAAATGAGTGACGCCCCTACAGGGGCGTTTTTTTTATACAGTTAGGCAGAATAAACTTGCGTTATATACTGCAAGAAGATTTAATACGTGCGAAGCCGGTGTCTTCGGGCGCTAGCCAAGTTTTCTAATGTATTGAATCTATTATTTGCTGGCCAAATCGGCAGGCTGAGGAGATGATGATTCAGAGGACAGTTCCAATTTACCCGGTTTGGTGTTCATTCTGGATAACTGCAATACAGCCAGCCAGACAATAGTAAAGCCAATCCATTGCCCAAGGTCAATGGTCTGGTGTAAGATCAGCCAGTTAAGAAGCAAACCTGTTGCCGGGAAGGCAAGTTCAGCAATGGTGGCATGAGAAGCTTTCACTCCATCTAATCCATGGTAGTAAAGCAATAGACTTATAAGGCTAGGCACGAGGGTTTGAAATAGGAGGTTAGACCAAACAGGTGCCAAACTAAGGGCTTTACCCATGCTCTGCCAGTCTGGGTTCTGTGCCAAGACCATAACAGTCAACAGAGGCAGGGCTACGGCGAAGCGAAGAGCAGTTAGAGTAGTAAAAGATACTTTGCCGGCCAGGTGTTTGCCCATAACGGTGGATCCTCCCCAAAGTGCAGCAGCTCCTATGGCAAACAGTGATCCAATGAGCTGCGAGGTATTCTCGGCAGCTGAAGGAATGTGCAGTCCGAAGGTAAGCAAGTAGGCTCCGATGAGTGCAGCAATGAATAATTTCCAGTAGTTTTTCTGCAAACGCTCTTTTAGTATTAATGTGGCCAGGAGTACAGCAAAAAGGGGCTGGATTTTTTGTAAGATGAGCACAACGTTAGGATTGCCATAAGTAAATCCCGCCGTAAATAAGACAGAGGCTAAGGCTGATCCTCCCCAGCCTATGAAGAGGACTGCCAACCAGTCATTAAGCTTAAGTTGCTTGAGTTCATGCCGTTTCCGGAGAAGCACCGGGAAAGCGAAGAAAAATAGTAAGACGTGTTCCAGCCAGACAATCTGCGAGGATGTCAGATTGTGCAGCAGTGAAACGATAAAGACACCATCAAGTCCCCACAAAGCTGCTCCAAGGGCGATCCACCAGATACCTAATGAAGATGGTTGTTTGTTTTGAGTCAAGTTCGAACCCTCCATATCCTAATACTGTATTTGAATTGAACCTTCTCATGTCAAAAGAAAGAGAATTATTAACATGAAAAATACCTCGTAAATAATTTCTATTACGAGGCGTCTAAGAGGAACCAGGGAAGCAGTTTGCAAAACCCTGGTATTTACCTTCTCTCGTCCGGACTATACCGTCGGCCTTGGAATTTCACCAAGTCAGTCGATCCAGCATTAATAGCTGCATCGAGTCGCGGGCTGAATTGCACGGGCAATCATTACCGCCGGTAAGGAATTTCACCTTGCCCCGAAGGTTCATATTCAGTTAAGAAAAGTATAACAGAATTTTGTGTTTCTGGGTACTTTGATTTTTCAACATAGAGTGGTTAACTAACCTGTTCGTGTAAAAAAATATAATCCCAATAGGATGAGAAGGCCGCCGCTAAGTAATGTAATATAGTGGCTCCATCTTTGTAAGCGCGGTAAACTCTTTAGCACAGCTGTAAAGGTTCCGGCGATAATCAAGGGTAACCCATGCCCAAGTCCATAAATGAAGAGCAGCAATCCTCCATACCAAAGAACACCCTGACCGGCTACATAAGTCATCAAAACCGCTAATACAGGAGTGGCACAAGGTGAAGCAACTAACCCAAACAATAAGCCCACTCCAAAAGATCCTAGGACTCCGCCCTTTTTCTCGGGCATAGCCTGTAAACCCGGTAAATTGATATTAAAAACTCCAATTAGCTGCAGCCCCATGATAATGGAGAAAAGAGCAATGATATAAAGCCAGGCGGAGCCTATCTGGCCAAAAGCTTTACCTAAAAGTGAGGCTGCTATGCCCAACAAAGCAAAGGTTGCGGCAAGGCCCAGGACAAAGGACGTTGAGGTGATAAAACCTTTGGTCTTAGAGGGCTTTTCCAAGCCGCCGATATACCCTAACATGACGGGTAACATGGATAATATGCAGGGGCTTAGGCTGGTCATTAATCCCCCTAAGAAAACAAAAAGTAAAATGGTTACACCGCCATTAGACAAAACCCGGGGCAGAGTATCTTTAAAGAAGGATTCGTACCAAGCAGAGTTTGGATTGCCGGAATTGAGGGCATTATCCAAGACGCTTTTACTTTGAGGGCCTGAAGCGCTGTAAGTGATTTGGCCTTGCTGATCCAGCACAAAAAAAGCGGGGATATAGTAGATGTTAAATTGTCGGGCAAGAGCCTGCCCTTGAGGATCATCGATATCAACGACAATGAAGTTGACCTTATCTCGGTATTCTTTCTCTAGAGCCAGCACCACGGGCTCCATGCTCCTACAGCTGGGTCACCAGTCGGCATAGAATTCTAAAAAAGTCAGTTTCCCGGATTTTTGAGCGTCTTGGAAAGCAACCATTGGTTGATTGGTTGGGTGGAATTCCGAAGGGCTTGAGTATCTGGGAATTATTAATGCCATTATGGACAAAATGGCAACCGTTAGTATGATTAGGACCTTGGTTTTTGTTTTCATAATCCACACCCTTATCATTTGCTGGACTAACGACGTTGATAAGAAGATTCGTCCTACCGAGGCTGCAGCCCTGAGTTGAGATTAAATCTAATGATAGAAAAAAGAATGAAGCCAACTCCTATTATGACAGAAGCACCGATTGCGGTCAAAGCAAGGAAAGGGCGGAATCCAAAGCTCGCTAAAAGGAACGTTATCTGTTAACTGGTTAAAGATCTTGATTCTCGGAATACCTATGTTGTTGATCAGTGCTTCAGGTATCCTAATTTATTACTCCGTTTCATCGCAGCTTAATTCATTAATTAGATGGGTATATCTCAAGTATAATATGCCAGGAACCACTTTAATCGGAGTAGCTTGCGGATACACCTTATTAAATTCGATTGTCAAAAAAGAGATCAAACAGAACACTGTTCCGGTTGTTAAGTCTGGCCTTGCCAAAATCGTTGTCCTGTTTATCTTAGGGTTTTCTTTACTTTATGTTGCTTTGAACGGATTCCTTCATCCTATGAAGCTTGTGGATGTTCAAGCTGATATCGTAAAAAATGATGATCAAACCGGATATTTAGTCAACGATGGAAAGGATACAGTTTACTTTATACGCACAGAAATTAATTACCGTTTGAAGTTTGAGAATATGCCGGTCAGATCTATCAGGCAACCTGGTGGGGATCTCAAGATAAAGGTTGAACCTCAAGAAGAATTACGCAGCTTATTTTCAGAGGATATCTTTAAGCAGCCTAAGGGCATCGGATTTGCCGGTGGCGGTATGGAGACGGAAATAACTCTTACCTATACAATTGGATCTATTGACCCGGAAGGAAATAATGTTGATATTCCCCCACCTGCTCCTGAGGTTTTAGAAGAGATTAAGGATCGTTTATATAATGCTGAATTAGTCGTAGAACTTAGTGATACGGATATAAAAAGATTCAATTTGTTAGATTATAAAGGGAATTAGCTCTTAAACTATCCTAAGGGATGTTTTCTGAGTTTGAGGAGGCGTAATGATAAGGAAGAGGATAAGGGTTTATTTGAAGGACAGGAAAAAGGACGCGGGGTATTGTCAAAGATATCCTGACAAACTCCCAGAAACATCCCAAGGGAATTAAAGTAAGACTTGAGGATGGAAAAATTGGCATAGTTCAAGAAATTATCAAGACAATTTAAAATCATTAAGGCATCTGCTGAATGAAGGCAGATGCTTTTTAACTTTCAATAATTGATACTTGTACTGTATAATAAAGGGAGTTTCACATTAGAGATGATAAATCTCATCAAACATGGTTTTTTCTCGTATAAGGCCATACTCATTACGACAAGATCACCTTGACCATTCTTGTAATGAAAACAGGTTCACCATCTTTATGACAGATTTCAGTCAGGGATTGATGCGTCGCAAATTGATATACATGGGCACAAAAAAGTAGGATTATGCGCAACAAAGGAGGGTGAAAATGTTCTTTGTTATCATATGTATGATTGTTTGGATATTGTACACATTTGTTATGCAAAGAAGATTAAAAGAAGAATTCAGACTGTTTAAAGCCTTGCTTCCACTTGTAATATTAAGTCTAATTGTATCTTTAAGTCTTGGGGTAAACTATGTAGCCTCTGCTATTCCAAGTATTAATGATGGAATATCGATACACACTTCTTTGGCTCACTGGATTATAGGGGAAGATAGTTGGAGTATAAATCTCTTTAAGAATTACTTTGATTATTCGATTTGGATAAGTCTAATTCTGCTGGCATTGTACTCAGGGTTGAGGATTTGGAAGGATTAGTAATAGACGCGTCATTTTTATGTTGCGGCGCATTCGTAGGATATTACGCTAGTAGCTAATAATGAGTAAATATAAAGCATTAGTATGAAAGGATGTGTTTGAAATATATAAGTACATTTATGTAGAATCAAAGGCAGCAGGCTATTTTTCAAGCGGAAAGCATAGGAATTTGATTGATGAATATTGCAAAGAAGGATGGTACGGCATGGCCTTAGGGAATTAACCATAAGGGATGGATTCCAGAATCCGAAACGGTAAAATTAACCCAAGACAATGTTAAACAAGTGCAGGGAGATGTTTACCTTAAAGAAGGAACTCCAATCTATGAGGTGGAGCAGTTTAATGAATTAAATTCTGTAGCATTTAATAAAACTCCTAACGACGTTAGAGGAAGAATAGAGAAAAGAGAAGGTTCTTTCGTAAACTTAATGGCACCTGGTGGATGGTATTTTTGGGTAGAGGATAAGTATTTGATTTTTCCAAAAACAGAATAAGAGAAAATTGGTCATATCTCTTTCCCACTTTACTAATCTTATTGCCATCTTCCTTGTCCCTATAATATCACCTTCATTTCTTAATAATATCAGACAATAGGACAACACCCTTTCTGATTACATCAGGTTCCAGATGCCCATAGCCCATAAGCAGCTTGCTTTGATGCCTGCCTTTTTCAAGAGAGTGGCTTTCTACAGGAGTTATATATATTCCGTTTTTTAGACAGCTGCTTTTAAACCCCTCGTCAAATCGCCTTCCTGGAAAATCTATAGCAACATGCAGCCCGGCGGAATCTCCATAAGCTATCCACTCGCTGTCAAAAGCTTCTGCCAGCGAATCCAACAACACTTGCCGGCGCCGGCCATAAATTTTACGCATCTTTTGGACATGTCTGTCAAGCTTGCGCGTTCTTAAAAATTCTGCCAGAGCCGCCTGCTCAAAGGGCGGATTTTGTACATCCGTATGCGTACGCAGATCTCTCCAGCGCTCTTGAAGCTGATAAGGCAAAATTACATAACCTATTCTCAGTGCCGGAAAAACTGCTTTACTGAAGGTGCCGACATAAATCACACGTTGCGGGTCCAAAGTGTAAAGGGGAGCAATAGGCTCGCCGCTATAGCGGAATTCGCTGTCATAATCGTCTTCGATGATATAAAGATCCTTTTCTCTGGCAAAGCGAATCAACGCGGCACGGCGTGAGGCGGGAAGAATTCCGCCCAAGGGAAACTGATGAGATGGCGTAACATAGATTGGGCCTGTACTTCCGCATTTTGACAGGTAATCAGTTTGCATCCCCTCGGCGTCAACGGGGATAGGAATAATGGAGCAGCCCTTGTTTAGGAACGTGCCAAGCATGCCCAGATGACAGGGGTCCTCCATCAATATTTTTTGGCCATCCCCACAGAGAATATCCGCAATGAGATGCAGTCCCTGGGTTGCGCCGGCAGTAACAAAGATATCCTCCGATGAAACCTTAAGCCCTCGACTTCTGAACAACCAAGCCGCAATTTCCTCTCGAAGGGCAGGCAATCCCTGGGGGCCGGTATAACCAAAATCCTCAAGGGGCAGTTCTTCGGAGGCCTTATGCAGCAACTGCTGCCAAAGAAACCGGGGAAATTGTCTTAAGTCGGGTCTGCCTGTCCGAAAACTTACGGAAATTGACCGGACTGCCTTGCTTTTTAGCTTAGGAGAGGATGCCGGTTTAACGGGTTCAAGGCATAAACCCTCCGAAACCCGGGTGGAGGCTCCCTGACGGCTGAGGATAAAGCCTTCGGCAATCAGCAAGTCGTAAGCCTCGCAAACTGTATTGCGGGAAACCTTCAGCTCCTTCGCCAATTCCCGTGTGGAGGGCAGAGCTTCTCCCGCCTTCAGCTGCCCGGATAGCATCAGTTCCTTTAAGTACTGGTAAATTTGACGCCATAACTGCAATTCGTTGTTCCGGTTCAATTCAATTCCTAACATAACCCCTCCAACTGGCTCTGTAAATTCTGCGTTATACTGGCTCTTTAACAGAACCAGTGATCTGGGTAGAATTATACCATCAGGTTAAAAGAATGTAATGCATTTTTGGAGAGATGTTAGAATGGATGGTTTGAGCGGGAAATTATATTTGATTTGCGCTTTTTCCCTGGCAGGAACCAGCGTCATATCGGCTAGGTTCGTTACGGGAAAGCTGAGCACATTTACAATCACGGCAGTAAGCCTGTTTTTTGCCCTCGTGTTTTTGCTTCCATTATGCAGAAAACAACTTGTCCGGTATCTTCGCTTAATGTCCTTGCGCAATTTTCTCTTTTTGTCACTACAGGCCTTATGCGGTATTTTTCTGTTCCGTATGTTTTTACTATGGGGCCTTCATTATACCGGCTCCGGAGAAGCGGGCATACTCACCGGCGCGACGCCGGCCATAACAGCCCTTCTGGCTATGATTGTATTAAGGGAGCCGGTCAGCGGCAGAAAACTTGCCGGAATACTCTGTACTGTAGGAGGCATTCTGATCATTCAAGGAGTATTAACGCCGGGAAAGGGTTTATCCTTAGAACACATCGGCGGGAATCTGCTCGTACTTTGTGCGGCGGCTTGTGAGTCGGCCTTCAATACGCTGTCACGTATTTCCGCTGTTAAGGCGGCGGCGGACTTGAAAGAACCAGCAAGTCCTCTTGCTCAGACCGCCATTGTATCGGCAATTGCCCTGATTCTCTGCCTGATCCCGGCAGCCTTTGAGCATCCCTTGAAGGAACTTGCCGGAATCGGCATGATGGAATGGACGGCTCTTCTTTGGTATGGCGTATTTGTAACAGCTCTGGCATTTATCTGCTGGTACTCTGGCATAAAGCGCTGCGGCGCGTTTACAGCGGCGGCTTTTTCGGGCATGATGCCGCTTACTTCCTTGCTGCTGGCGACTGCAGTGTTAGGCGAAAGCGCCGGTTACCAGCAGTGGTTGGGCGGTCTTCTTGTAATCTTCGGCATGTTCCTTATCGGGACTGAGGGATTGTGATAGAATAGTAGCATGAAAAGGGAGGGTCTGCTTCATGCATAAGATCCTGATTGTTGAAGACGATGCCGTCATTGCCAAAGCGATTAAAAATCATACGGGGACCTGGGGGTGGGAAGGGGAATGTGTGACCGACTTCGAGCAGGTGATGTCTCTGTTTATCTCTTTCAATCCCCAGCTTGTGCTCCTGGATATTTCGCTGCCCTTTTTCAATGGCTACCACTGGTGCAGCGAGATTCGCAAGGTGTCCAAGGTACCCATCATCTTTATCTCCTCCGCTTCCGATAACATGAACATCGTCATGGCCATCAATATGGGCGGGGATGATTTTATTGCCAAGCCTTTTGATCTGAGTGTCTTGACGGCCAAGGTGCAAGCCATGCTGCGCCGGACCTATGATTTTGCCGGACAGACGGATTTGTTGGAGCACCGGGGAGCCATCCTTAATACCAGCGATGCTTCCTTAACCTATAATGACAGCAAGGTCGAGTTGAGTAAGAACGATTATAAGATCCTGAAAATGCTGCTGGAGAATAAAGGGAAGGTCGTGGGCCGTGAAGCAATCATGGCCCGTCTGTGGGAAACGGACAGTTATATCGACGAAAACACTCTGACGGTGAACATGACCCGGCTGCGCAAAAAATTGGAGGCTGCAGGGCTGGCCGGATTTATTGTGACCAAAAAAGGGATAGGGTATATGGTGACGTGATATGAAAGAGATCAGCCTAGGGGCAGCGGGGAAGCAGTACCTCCGGGGGCAGAGCTGGGGAATTCTTTTGTACTGCATCTCTGCCGGGGTCTTTGCCTTGGTGTTTTATCTGTATCATCTGCCGGCGGAAGCGGTGCTTTATGCTGCTTTGCTCTGTGCCGTCCTGGCTCTCCTGGTTCTGACGGCGGATTTCCATGGCTATTATCAACGCTGTAGAGTGCTCCGGGATTTGCAGAAACAGATTATGTTCAGCCTGGAAGGGCTCCCTGAGGCTAAGGGATTATTAGAAAAGGAGTATCAGGAGCTGATCACCTCCCTCTACCGGGATAAGATCAGGCTGGTTTCCCGGGCGGATAATGAGCGGAGGGATTTGGTGGATTATTATACCCTGTGGGCCCATCAGATCAAAACCCCTATCGCTGCCATGGGTCTCCTCCTCCAGTCCCTCCCCTCGGCGGAGGACGATGGGAGTACTGCTCAGAGTATGGAGCAGAACAGGGAGCTGGCCATGGAGCTGTTTAAAATTGAACAGTATGTGGAAATGGTGCTCCAATACCTGCGACTGGAGAGCCCTTCTTCCGATTTTGTGCTGAAACGCTATGCTTTGGATGATATCGTCCGGCAGGCGGTGCGCAAATATGCCAAGATGTTTATCCGTAAGAAGATCAGCCTGGATTTCTCCCAGCTGAACTGTGAGGTGCTGACGGATGAAAAATGGCTGGTGTTTGTCATTGAGCAGATCTTGTCTAATGCTTTGAAGTACACCACCCGGGGGAAGATCTCCATTTATCTGGAAAGGGACGATGCCAAAACCCTGGTGATCGCCGATACAGGGATAGGCATTGCCGGGGAAGACCTGCCCCGTGTCTTTGAAAAAGGCTTTACCGGTTATAACGGCCGTAGGGATAAAAAGTCCACCGGGATCGGTCTTTATCTGTGCCGGCGGATTCTGACCCAGCTGTCCCACACCATTGTGATTGAAGGGGAGCCGGGCAAGGGCACAAAAGTGAAGATCGGCTTGGATAGGGTGGATATGGTGCTGGAGTGAATCTAAAGGGCACTGGGGTAGATTGTCAAAAATAAATCGGTTTTGATTGAAACGATGAGTAGTCGAATAGGCCTATCCAAAAGATGATTTGGAAGCTGATACCAATTGAAATAAGGAGCTGAGACTAGTTGCTTCTTTTAGTTAGTATCAGGGATAAGAATAAAATCTGTGAACTAAAAGAGAGGGTGTAACCTGGGAAGATTCTCCCGTACTTCGGAAAATTGAAGGACGGGAGTTTTATATTCGTGACATAAACATGGGGAACCAAACTCCTCTAACGGACAGAGCAGTTTAAATTGGTCACTGGTGACCAATTTAGCATAATTGACAAAGAAAAGTTTCTTGAGTAATATTATGTCATGCGATATATCGCATGACATAATATTAAGGAGTGGGATAATGTGTCCTATTCAGGGAACCCGATGACGGAAGCAATGTATTATATACTCTTGGCTTTAATGAATCCTAATCATGGCTATCAACTAATGGCTGCAATTGAACAAGTATCAAATGGGCGGATAAAAATGGGACCGGGAACGTTGTATGGCGTTCTCACAAGACTGCAAAAAGATAATCTCATTGAAATATTAAGTGATGATGGCAGAAGGAAGACCTACGCTATTACGGAAGAAGGCAGAGCTGCCCTCAAAGCAGACTATGAAAGGTTAAAAGACATGATTCAGGATGGAAGAATATTAGAGGGGTGAATATAGATGGGCAAGATAGTAAGAAGGCTTATGCTTGACGATATCTATGCTATCGGCCGGAATGAGAGCTGGTTTTCTGATATGGCAAGAAAAGGTCTGCATTTAAAGAAAATTGGTCGTCTATTTGTCTATTTTGAAAAAGGAGAACCAAAGGAAACCAAATATAGAATCGATTATCTAAAGGAAGCACCTTCCCAGGAACAACTGGATGTTTATTATGATTGCGGTTGGAATTTTATCGCAAAGAACGGTTATTTCTATGTGTTTTCTGCTGATGAGAAATCCTGCATCACTGAGCTGCATACTGACCCAGTTGAGCGAGGTTTTGCCCTGTCAGAATTAAACCAGCGACTGAGAAATAATTTAATCATTCTATCCATTGCAATGGTGGTTTTCTTGGGAATAATGATCAGCGTCTATTATTTTAACGACGAGCCCTTTTTATTTATGATAAAAGGTCAATTTGTCCAGCAGATGTTCATTGTGATTGTTGAGCTGTACGTTTTTTATTCTGTAATTCGCAACTATAGAGTAGTTCGCAAACTCAAACAATCTCTGCTCCAGGGTGCAGAAATTGATCATAACCAGGATTATAGAAAAGCCAGGTTATTGGGAGGTATATGGGCAGGTGTATTTTTACCCATGGCCTTATTTACAATTATCATACCAGTTGTTGATATTGCTAGAAGCAATGACTATACGCTTCCGGAAGGCAATATTAATCTACCAATTATCAGGCTTGCAGAAATAGAAAAAAGCCCAAATCTTAGGCGGGAAACAGGTTATCATGATAATGTTGATCGGGAAAATAGGGTCAGCTTCGATTGGAGCCTGCTGGCGCCTGTTCAATATGAAATCGATGAACATGGAGTTGTCAACGGCGAAATGTGGGGAGATAACAGCGGTGTATATTCTCCGAGTATCACCACTCGATACTATATGCTGACTTTTGGGAGCATGGCAGAAAACCTTACTCTTGATCTTATTAATCGCTATGTTTGGCGTGATAACAGTGAAGTTAAGGAGGTTAATCACCGGTCCTTTGATAAACTATATATGGTAGAGGATGGAATCCGCAAACAGATCTTTGCCTATTTGGATAATCAAGTAGTTCATGTTACCTATTATGGGGAAGAGAGAATAGAGGATATTATACCGCCCCTTGCCCAAAAGATGAATGAGGTGATTCCATGAAACCAATTTTACATACGGAAATATTTACCTTTCCGTGATATAATGGTATTATCTCATTGATAAATGTCTCAATGGCTAGGTGGAGAGGATCGTTATTTTGAATAAAGGAGAGTGCCATTATGCCATTACCCCAAAAAGAAAGACAATACACGTATGCAGACTACCTAGCATGGCCTGAAGATGAAAGAGTAGAAATCATTGAGGGTGTACCGTATATGCAAGCAACTCCTTCACCAGAACATCAGGAGATATCCATGAATTTATCTACTCAGATTTCAGTCTACTTAAAGGGGAAACCCTGTAAAGTTTATGCAGCACCATTCTCTGTTAGGTTAATTAAGAGTGACGAAAAGGAAGACGAAGACATTAAGAATGTTTTTGAGCCTGACATTACTGTTGTATGTGACCAATCTAAAATTGATAAACAAGGTTGCAAGGGTATACCCGACTTGATAATTGAAATTATTTCTCCATCTTCGATTAAACATGACAGGGTTACCAAGTTTAATCAGTATGAAAAAGCTGGAGTTTTAGAATACTGGATTGTGGAGCCAGAAGGTAAACTTGTAAGTGTATTCTTATTGCAAAGTAACGGTAGGTATGGTAGGCCAGAAATATACACAGATGAGGAAAAAATAAATGTATCGATATTTCCAGATTTAACGGTAGATTTGAATGCGGTGTTTCCTTCTGTTTAATAAGGTAGGATACGATGACGGAGTGAACTCGTTTGGCTGAATAAAATGATGATCTACCTTAGAAAAGGGTAAGTTTAAACTGGAAAATGTAAGCCAAAGTTATGGCAAGGCATTTTCCAGTTTTGCTATACTGAACCTACTCAGCAAAGGAGGTTCTTCTTGATAACCATGTCGTCACCTTTTATAGATTCCAGACAGAATATCTGTTCAAAACTGTTCTCTCCATGGTAAATAGGGCAAAGAATGTTAAGATGGCAATTAATCCATTTTGTATTGGGCCTATCCAAAAGATGATGTGGAAGCTGATACCAATTGAAATAAGGAGCTGAGACTAGTTGCTTCTTTTTAAAGATCTTATGTGGTTTTTTAAGCAGGAGAAAAAAGGCTATATCTTAGGGATCATTGTCTTAGTCCTGGTCGCTTTGCTAAATTTATTACCTCCTTATGTTGTTCGTGTTATTGTCGATGAAGTCAGTCGCGGGGCCCTAAGGTCGGAATCCTTGCTTTATTGGACGCTGATCCTTGCCGGGATAGGTTTGGCCGTTTATGCTTTGCGCTTTTCCTGGCGGTTAATGATATTTGGAGCGGCAAGCCGTTTAAGCAGGTTGCTTAGAAAGCAGCTTTTTGATCACTTTACCCTGATGTCCCCGCAATTTTATCAAAAGCATCGCACCGGTGATTTAATGGCTCATGCCACCAATGACATCCAAGCCGTTGAAATGACTGCCGGCATGGGGGTCTTGACTTTTGTGGACTCCATAATAACCGGGGGGTTAGTGGTTTTATCAATGGCTGCATTTATCAGTTGGAAACTAACCCTTATTGCCCTCTTGCCAATGCCCCTGATGGCTTGGTCTACCAGCCGTTATGGGACAATGCTGCACAACCGGTTTCACCATGCCCAAGCCGCCTTTTCTGATCTTAACAATAAAGTGCTGGAAAACATTAATGGGATGAGAGTTGTCAAAGCCTTCGGAGAAGAAGAGGCAGAATTAGAAGCTTTTCGCGGGTTATCCGAGGATGTGGCGGCGAAGAACCTGGCTGTTGCCAAAGTAGATGCCCTCTTTGACCCGACAATCCAGCTGATTATTGGGCTTTCTTTTTTTCTGGCCCTTATTTTTGGCTCAATTGACGTGATTCATGGAAAATTAACCTTCGGGCAGCTGACTCAGTTTACCATCTATTTAGGCCAATTTATCTGGCCCATGCTCGCTTTCGGCTGGCTGTTCAACATTCTTGAACGGGGCAGAGCCTCCTATGACCGAATAGAGAGGCTATTGAAGATTAAGCAAACAATCCAGGAAAAAGAGGAGGCCCTTAGCCGCTTCAACAATGGTGATGTCATCTATAAAGGAGCTTCTTTTACGTATCCCGGAAGCAATACACCCATTTTGCAAAATATCAGTGTCCGGGTGGAGCAGGGGCAAACCCTGGGGATTGTCGGTAAAACAGGGAGCGGGAAGACAATTTTTTTGCGCCTGCTTCTGCGGGAGTTTGATCTTAACCAGGGAGATCTGCAAATAGGCAGCACGTCGATTTACGATGTAACCGTGGAATCTTTGCGCAGTAAAATAGGTTATGTGCCTCAAGATAGTTTTCTGTTCTCCACGACCATTGCTGAAAATATTGCTTTAGGCAAACCGGAGGCCTCTTTAGAGGAAATTCATCAGGCAGCAGAAATTGCCGATATTCACGCAGACGTGCTGAGTTTTCCCGAGGGGTATGGCACCTTGGTTGGTGACCGAGGGGTTACTCTTTCAGGAGGGCAGAAGCAGAGGATATCTATTGCCCGGGCCCTTTTGCTGGAACCGGAAATTCTCATTTTAGACGACTCATTATCGGCAGTAGATGCGAAAACCGAGAAAAGGATTTTAGAGAGCCTGGGGAAAATGCGGGTCCAAAAAACTACCTTTATATCCTCTCATCGTCTTAGCGCCGTCGAAGAAGCAGACCTAATCATCGTGCTTAAAGACGGACAAATCACAGAACAAGGTTCCCATCCGGAACTGATGGCTCTTAAGGGCTGGTATGCTGCTACCTATCGAAGGCAGCAGTTGGAATCCTTGCTTGCAGAGGGGGAGAAGCATTGAGATGGTGATCCGACGCTTACTGAACTATCTTATCCCTCATCAAAAAGCTTTGACCTGGGCTTCTTTCATTCTGATCCTGGCTACCTTTGCCGATGTCATCGGTCCGGTTCTGGTTAAGGTTTTTCTCGATCAGCACTTAGTTCCCCGCTCCTTTGACCGGGGGGCCTTGATCATTCTCGCCTCAAGCTATCTGGGGCTGAACATACTGTCGGCAATATTACACTATTATCAATTAGTCAGCTTCAACGAAATTGCCTTGAAAATCGTCCGGCAGCTGCGAATTGATGTTTTCTCTCATGTACAAAACCTGGAGTTTAAGGTTTTCGACAATACTCCCGCCGGGGCCTTAATTTCGCGCATAACCAATGATACGGAAGCCATTAAAGAGCTGTTTGTGGGGGTTTTAGCGGCCTTTGTCCAGAATATGGTTTTCATGCTGGGCGTTTTTGTGGCTATGTTTTATTTAGATGTTCGTTTAGCCTGTTTTTGTCTGATCTTACTGCCGATGATTATCATCCTGATGATATCTTACCGCAAAGTAAGTACCAAGGTTTACCGAAGGCTGCGCCAGGAACTTAGTCATCTTAATGCCAAACTGAATGAATCCGTCCAGGGAATGAATATCATCCAGGCTCTGCGCCAGGAGAAGCGCTTTCGCCGGGAATTTCAGACCATCAGCAATAATTACTACCGGGAAGAGATGGTTAATATTCGTTTAGAAGGCCTTTTTGTCCGGCCGGCGGTTGACCTGATCTATACCTGGGCTTTAATCATGGTTTTAAATTACTTTGGGTTCCAATCGTTGACGGGGCCCATTGAAATAGGGGTGCTTTACGCTTTTATTAACTACCTGGACCGTTTCTTTGAACCTGTCAACATGATGATGGAGCGTTTGACCCAATTTCAACAATCTTTCGTTGCTGCCGAGCGGGTTTTTGAATTATTGGATGACCGGCGAATAACTCCCAAGGGCAGCTCTGTGGATTCTCCTGGGATCAGTCAGGGAAAAATTGAATTTAACGATGTCAGTTTCTCTTATGATGGCGACAAGGGGGCAAAGGTCTTAAAATCAATCAGCTTCACCGCCTACCCAGGGCAAACTGTCGCTTTAGTCGGGCATACAGGCAGCGGTAAAAGTACCGTTGCTAACCTGCTCATGGGGTTCTATCCGGTCACTCAAGGAGAAATTCTCATCGATGGAGTTTCCCTTTCCCGGCACTCCCATCAAGAGCTGCGTTCAAAAGTAGGGCTGGTTGCCCAAGACCCCTTCTTATTCGCAGGTACTATTTCCAGTAATATTGCCTTGGCCAGATCTGAGATTGGGGAAAAGGAAGTTCGGGAAGCTATTTCCTTTGTTCAGGCCGAAGATTTTATTGACAAGCTGCCCCAGGGACTTGAAGAGCCCATGGGAGAACGGGGGACAACGTTATCCAGCGGACAGCGCCAACTGATCTGTTTTGCCCGGACTATGGCCGGCAATCCCCAGATACTGGTCTTAGATGAAGCAACAGCCAGCGTGGATACTGAAACAGAGGAAGCTATTCAAAAGGCTTTAAGAAAGATGCGCCAAGGCCGGACAACTATCGCTATTGCTCACCGGCTTTCAACCATTCAGGATGCCGACCTGATTTTAGTCCTTCACCATGGCAAAATTGTGGAGAGGGGAACGCATGCCGAACTTTTGGCTCAAGAAGGGTTATATTATAAGATGTTTATGCTCCAGCATGGGAGCAAAGAAAAAGAATAAGATGTAATTTCGGAGGAAATCTTTTGCAAAGCTTGCCCAAAATGCAAAGCTATGACTTGTTGATTTCTCATGGCTATGCAAAACCAAAGTTTGAACAGAAATATGCCGATTCCGGCTGGCAAGAGTGGATTTGTAAAAATATGATGCGAGGAAAAAGGCATGGTTAATTTTCGCAGAGCTGAAGCTAAAGATGCCCGGGCGTTATCGGACATTGCCTATCATTCCGAGGCCTACTGGGGGTATGACCAGGAGTATATGGAAAACTTCCGCTCCCTTTACCGGGTGACGGAAGAGTTTATCAGACTTAACCCGACCTATGTCCTTGAAGATCAGAATCGGATTCTGGGGTTCTATGGTCTGGTGGCAAGGGAACCGGCGAATTCTTTAGAATACTTTTTTATCGAGCCTCAAAGTATAGGCAGGGGATACGGGAAGTTATTATGGGAGCATTTGCTTGAGTTCACCTGCCAACCCTCAGGGGTCAGGGAATTTGAGATCGTTACAAGTCCCCAGGCTCAAGAGTTTTATATCAAGTTGGGGGCTGTCTGTCTGGGTGAGGTGGAATCTTTGCTCAAAAAGGGACGTATGATCCCTCGTTTGATGTATGGACTGCCAGCAAGCCGGTAGGAAAAGCAGGGTGAGAACGATAAAAAGTTGATATCTCTCCCCGAGCACTGCAGCTAATAATCAAGAACTCTTATCTAAAGCTTATGAAGCAGGAAAGGCCATTTAGTGAAATATAATCTACCTTACAAAAGGGTAAGCTTAAACTGGAAAATGTAAGCCGAAGTTATGGTAGGGCATTTTCCAGTTTTGCTATACTGAACCTACTCAGCAAAGGAGGTTCTTTTTTGATGACCATTCTCGAGGTGAATAATCTTAAAAAAGTCTATACAACCCGCTTTGGAGGCAGCCCTGTTCAGGCCTTAGCCAATGTGTCCTTTTCCGTGGAGGAGGGTGAATATGCAGCGATCATGGGTGAATCGGGGTCAGGCAAAACCACCTTGCTCAATATTCTGGCCTCCCTGGACAAACCCACCAGCGGTGAGGTGCTGCTCAAGGGGAAAGGGCTCAGCACCATTAAGGAAAAGGAGATTTCCGCCTTCCGTCGGGAAAATCTCGGCTTTGTGTTTCAGGATTTTAATCTGCTGGATACCTTCTCCTTGCAGGATAACATTTTCCTGCCCCTGGTGCTCTCCGGCAAGTCCTATGAGGAGATGAGCCGGCGGCTGGAGCCCATTGCCCGCAAGCTGGGCATCGGTGATATCCTGGCCAAATATCCCTATGAAGTGTCGGGAGGGCAGAAGCAGCGCTGTGCCGTAGCCCGCGCCCTGATTACCAAACCCCAGCTGATTCTAGCGGATGAACCCACCGGCTCCCTGGACTCCCAGGCTGCTGAGGGCTTACTCCGCCTGTTTAAAGAAATCAATTCGGAGGGGCAGACTCTGTTAATGGTGACCCACAGCGTGAAAGCTGCCAGCCATGCCCAACGGGTACTGTTTATTAAGGATGGTGAGGTCTTCCACCAGCTTTATAAAGCCGGAATGTCCGATGAAGCCATGTACCAGAAGATCTCCGATACCTTGACCACCATGGCCACAGGCGGTGGGCGTCATGAGTAGATTCTTTTATCCCAAGCTGGCCGCCACCAATCTGAAAAAGAATGCCCAGACCTATCTGCCCTACATCCTGACCTGCATCGGCACGGTGATGATGTATTACATCATGGTTTTTCTGTCTGAAAATGAGGGCTTGGGGAAAATGGCCGGCGGATCCCAAGTGCAATCGATCCTGTCCATGGGTACCTATGTGATTGCTATTTTCTCGGCGATTTTTCTCTTCTATACCCATAGCTTTCTGGTCAAACGGCGTAAAAAGGAATTTGGCCTTTTTAATATCCTGGGCATGGAGAAGAAGCATATCGCCAGAGTATTAGCCATCGAAACCCTGTATGTGGCGGGGATCAGCCTGGGGGCAGGGCTGCTGGGCGGGATACTTCTCTCCAAGCTGATCTTCATGGTTCTGCTGAAAATCCTCAACTTTGAGGTGCCCCTGGGCTTTGAGGTGTCCGGCCCCGCTCTGGCTGCCGTGCTGTTCCTGTTCGCCGGAATTTTCCTGTTGACGTTGCTCAATACCCTGCGCCAAATCCATCTGGCTAAGCCTGTTGAACTCCTGATGGGCGGTCAGACAGGGGAGACGGAGCCGAAAACAAAATGGCTTTTGGTGGTGATGGGAACCTTGAGCCTGGGCGGGGGGTATTATATCTCCCTCACCACCCAATCTCCTCTGGCCGCCCTGACCCAATTTTTCTTTGCCGTCCTCCTGGTGATAGTCGGCACCTATTGTTTGTTTACCGCCGGCAGCATCGCAGTGCTTAAACTGCTGCGCCGGAACAAGGGGTATTATTATCAGACCCGGCATTTTACTGCCGTAGCAGGGATGATGTACCGGATGAAGCAAAACGCCGTGGGGCTGGCCAATATCTGCATCATGGCCACGGCTGTGCTGGTGATGGTGTCCACCACCGTGTCCTTGTACATTGGGATGGAGGACGTGCTGCGCACCCGGTATCCCCAACATATTATGATATCCACCCCCATGCCTGCTCAGCAATCCGTGGAGGGCTTGCAGACGTCGGTTAAGGAAGTCTTGGTGAAGCATGGGCTGGAGGGGAAGGATAGGCTGGACTACAGGTATGTGGCCTTTGTTGGCAATCAAGAGGGGGACAGGTTGATCACGAATCTGAGCAACATCTCCGACGACTCTTCTTCGGTCAGGGAATTCTATCTGATTCCTCTGGAGGATTATAACCGGCTGGCCAAGAGAACGGCCAGCTTGGGGGATGATGAGATTCTGATATATTCCAGCGGCAGCAAGTATGAAGAAGATACCCTGACGGTATTCAACCGGACATTCTCAGTCAAGGAAAGGCTGGACTCGTTTTTTGAAAACAGTCCGAATAGGGTATCCATCTCGGGCAGCTATTATGTCGTGGTCAAGGATATGGATGTGGTCAAAGCCATGGAGGAGGCCCGGGCCAAAGAAAATGGGGATGATCCCTCCGGGTATCGATATTATCTGGGCTTTGATCTGGAGGCCGACGAGGCTGACATCTCGGCTGTTTATCAGGACATCCGCACTGCCTTGGGCAGTGATTATCCCGGCAGCAGCATCGAATCCCCAGTGGCAGCCAAGGAATCCTTTTTCGCAATATATGGAGGCTTGTTCTTCCTGGGGATTTTCCTGGGGGCGCTGTTCATCATGGCTACCGTGCTGATTATCTATTACAAGCAGGTCTCCGAGGGGTATGACGATAAGGCCCGCTTTGAAATCATGCAGAAGGTGGGAATGAGCCGTGAAGAGGTCAGAGGCTCGATCCGCAGTCAGGTTCTGATCGTATTTTTCTTGCCCCTGGTTACCGCCGGGATCCATATTGCCTTCGCTTTTCCTATCATTACTAAATTACTGGCAGTATTGAATCTCACCAATGTGGGCTTGTTCGCCTGGTGCACAGCGGGTACCATCCTGGTTTTTGCCCTGTTTTATGCTATTGTCTACGGGCTGACGGCCAAAGTGTATTATCGGATTGTCAGTTGGGGGACGTCTGGATAAGCCTTGAAGGTCTGAAGTAAAAAACAAAATTAGAATCAATCCTATGGCCAGCGCTGAATACAGCCTGACTTTGCGGAGGGGACTTTTCAATATGCTCTTCTTAAGAACAGAATAAAGCGATGTGATATCTCAAGAGCACTAATTACAGAGGACCGTGTGATTAGGCGATATTCGAAAGAAGAATTCTCCTGCCATTTTCATTTACCCGCCAACACAATATTCAGGGCTTTGATTTTTCCGTTTTCAAGATTAAAAAGGAAATCCAACGGAATTGGGCTGCCCTCGAAATTGCCGAAAAGCGTTGCGGTGACAATCGTATCACCGTTTTTCTCTACGCAGTCAGCGATTTCCGTCATGACCTTAGCATCCCGGTTTGCCTCCAGAATATGCCCACTGACGGCTTCGGGACCGTGGTATTCCTTTCCCTCGTCAACCAACACTGCATCCGCTGCGAAGCAGCCCGCAAGCAGGGCGTTGTCATAAACATCAGAGGCATGATAAAAGGCTGCAATCGGCTGCGGCAACGGGATTGACCTGCCGTTGGAGGAAAGGACGTTGCGCAAACGCGTGACTTTATCCCCCTCCACCGTAAAGTGAAAATCAAGATATAGAGGGTTCGGCAACCCGCTCTTGTCGTAGTCTCCATCTGATTTTGCAGTTACGACAATCTCTGCGGCATCCTGAACGGCATTTGTGACTTCCAGTCTCAGATGGACGCCGAAATAGTCGCGATCGCTCCACTCTTTGATGGCGGTTTTTCCGTGATATTCTTTACCGGCGTCTATTACGACGGCATCATCGGTAAAAATCGAAAGGAAGGTTACAGGATCGTCCGCGTTTGTTGCCTGAAAATGTGCCTCAATCGGTTTTGATAATTGAAATTTATTGTATATCATAATCATCATTCTCCTTTATATTGTGCGGACAATGCCGCCCCAAATTTTTGCGGTGCCCTCGGGAGTGCTGATATCAGCCTGAATAAATAAATCTGAGTCCTTTAACTCATCCGGGATATTGCGTGCTGTCGTGATGACCGTTGCTCCGGCATGAGTAAGCCGATTTACAATCGCTTCGCCCATATTTAATGCGAAGGTAGAAGATAAATTCTCACCTTCGCATTTTGTTTTTGAATTGATGAGTAGCCTTTAGAGGCAGCATAGTCCGTATTATAATTAAATCGCTGATTATTATAAGGTACCTGTAAGAAAAATATTGACAAAATTATAAGGTACCTGTATTATGGGTATATAAGGTACCTTATAAGAAACTTTCACTACTAAAAGGAGGGTATATATGAACGAAAATAACGAAGAGAACTACGACTTGACTGAGCAATTTACACGCATTGAGTGGTTACTCCATCGATACCATCAGCAAAATCATACGCATCATGGCCCGATGGGGGATCCTCGTAAAGGGCAAGGCAGAGTGCTAGCTGTCCTTAAGATGCAGCCAGAAATTAGCCAAAAAGATTTATTGTTCCTGCTAGACATGCGTCCCCAATCCTTGGGCGAGCTTCTTACTAAGTTGGAAAAGAACGGATACATTACCCGTACTCAATCGGAAACTGACCGCCGAATTATGAATATTAAGCTCACTAAAGAGGGAACAGAGGCCACAACTGAGCAGGAATTCAGCTTTGACAAGCTGTTTGAATGTCTGAGTGAAGAAGAGCAAATGAATTTGAGTATCTATTTAAGCCGTATTATCGAAACGATTGAAGCTCAGCTTGGCGACGAACAGCCCGGACCAGGTTTCGATCCTCGCCAACGTGGCGGCAATCCGTTTGACCATCGCTTTGGCTTTGATCCCCGTTCAGTAATGGGTCATCCTCCGGGAATGATGCCTTTTGGTCGCCATCCTGGTATGAACCGAGGACACGGAGAATGCCCTGCGCCAACACATAAGAAACCTGACGAAGAATAAGCAGAATTACACCACATAATATGAAGGCACTGCCGCGAAACAATTGCATTAAAGCATTGCCTTTATTTTTTTATGCCAATTTTAGGACGCGTACTGCTTGAAAGGAGTTTTTAATATGGAAAATACGGATCAGAAATCGCTCCATTACCTCGAGAAAGCGCCTGTTTCTAAAGCAATTATGCACATGGCTATTCCTATGATGCTGAGCTTTCTTGCTATGATTATTTACAACATAACGGATGCCTTCTATATTGGTAAACTTGATAATACTGCCATGATGGCAGCGGTCACACTAGCATTGCCGTTTTCAGCGTTCCTGATGGCGCTCGGTCACCTATTTGGAGTAGGCGCGGGAACCTATGTGTCGAGACTTTTAGGCGAGGGTAATGTCGAAGGAGCGAGAAAAGTTTCGTCCGTAAGTTTCTGGTTATCAATGCTCACCGGAGTCATTTTTATGGCAATATGTCTGCCACTTCTATCTCCCCTTTTACAGCTTTTGGGAGCAAGAGGTGATACGTTGTTGCACACAAGAGATTATATCCTGATCTTTGTCATTGGCGCTCCATTTATTATTACCAATCTTTCGCTGGAGGAATCTGTTCGTGCAGAGGGTGCATCCACCGCCTCCATGATTGGAATGTTAGCCGGTGTCGGAATAAATGTGATACTAGATCCCATTTTTATATTTATTCTGCACATGGACATCATGGGGGCTGCGCTGGCGTCGGTCATTGGCAATGTGATTTCTGTTGCATGGTTCATCTACTATCTGCAAAAGAAAAGCACCGTTCAGAGTGTGTCAATTAAGGACTTTAAACCAAGTAAAGAGATTTATAATAATATCTTTAAGGTAGGAGTTTCAGCTTTTTTGCTTGATGGATTTATGGTAATTACCTGCTTACTTTTCAACAATTTTGCCGTTTTCTACGGTAACAACGTTGTTGCAGGACTTGGTATATCTCAGAGAGTTGTTCAAATTGCAGACTTTATTAGCATGAGCTTTTCAATGGGGGCGGTACCGCTGATTGCCTTTGCCTATTCTGCAAGGAATTATGAGCGCTTAATGGAAATTATCAAGACAACCACACTCTACATGTTGGGCATTACAATGGGGCTGACGGCAATTCTCTTTGTTCTCAGAGCGCAGGTCATTGGCGTTTTTAGTATTGATGCTGAGGTCATTGCCATCGGGCAAACCATTCTCGTGGCCCAGCTTTGCTCCACCATTTTTGCAGGCTTATCCGCACTGTTTACAGGCATTTTTCAAGCGTTTGGAAAAGGTGTGCAATCCTCAGTTATGTCTGTTATTAGGGGCATTGCTTTTATTCCTATTTTGATCTTAGGAAATATGCTATTTGCAGTTAATGGAGTTATTTGGGCTAATACAATTTCCGAAGCATTCGCCTGTATAGTAGGGCTTATCCTGTTTCTAGGAATCCGGAAAAACAGCTTACGGAATACGCAATGGGAACGATGAGGGAAACAATAACGATGGGAATAACCGAGCGTCAGAACAATGCCGTAGAATCGTTTAGAATTACTGTTTTACTTTTTTGCTTTGCTCCTACTAAATTAACGTAAGGACTTGCAAAAAATGTTTGAAAATTTACCTGCTTCGATCAACTGATTCTATCTCATTAATTCTGCGTACTCATAAAACATAGTCACCCGATTAGGAATTTGAACCTGTAAAAGGACGCCGGGGTTAAAAGGAACAGAGTCGGAGCAGAATTTAGTTATCCAATTTGGAGGGATGTAATATGTTGGAAGTGTATAGGACGATTGATAATGTCATTAATAACACAAATAAACTCGAAGAAAAGGGGTCTTGGATAAATGTAGTAAACCCTACTGAAGAAGAAATTGCACTTGCAACAAAGGCAACTGGTATTGAATTTGATTTTATAAAGGATGTCTTAGACGATGATGAGCGACCTCGAATTGAAACTGAGGGTAACCAGATACCGTCTGCGGGCTCTCCGGCCCAAATCGAAAACGATCCGACCATCGTTTTCGATTTGATTAAGAGAGTCAAACAACCATAGCAGAGCTAAAACAAACCATCCAAGGGAAATCAGGAACGGATCTCTTGGATTTTATTCTGGAAGATATCCAGCAATTGAAGAAGAATTTATTTGACCCCAAAAGTACGAGTGTGTTTATGGCTGTTATGGATGCCAGTGTCTGGCTCAATGAAAAAATGAACCAGTGGTTAGGTGAAAAAAACGCAGCAGACACCCTTTCTCAATCTGTGCCCAACAATATTACTTCGGAAATGGGTCTGGCGCTAATGGATGTGGCAGATGTGATTCGTCCTTACCCGGAAGTCATTGCCTATTTACAAAAGGCAAAGGATGATAACTTTTTGGCTGAACTGGTTAAGTTTAATGGTGGGCAAGTGGCCCAAGAGGCTATATCTCCCAGCGGAAGCTCTTGCAGGTCTGCCTGTTTCTTCCGGAGTTATAGAGGGGCGGGCACGGGTCATCTTAAACATGGAAGAAGCTGGGCTGGAAGCTGGAGATATCTTAGTGACCTCCTTTACTGACCCCAGCTGGACACCTTTGTTTGTATCCGTAAAAGGTCTGGTCACCGAAGTTGGAGGATTGATGACCCATGGAGCAGTGATTGCCCGGGAATATGGCTTACCGGCAGTTGTTGGGGTAGAAAGTGCTACCAAGCTGATCAAAGATGGGCAACTCATTCGCGTGAATGGAACAGAAGGGTATATAGAAATCCTATAAGGTGAGGAAAATGTTGTCTTGAACTGCAAATTAGTACTTTTTTAGGAACCAATGCATTGGAATTATTAACGATTTCAAGTCACGGAAAAAGAGCTTTCGCTCAGAAAGCAAGGATATTATTCCCAAATGTACGTTGAAACAAGAACAAATGTTTAGTACAATGTGTTATTGCTTAAATCATAGAAGGGGGGTTAATAAGATTGGATGGCCAAGTAAGAAGTAATATTCATTCTGGAATCACAGTAGATATTGTTTTAAAAGAAGACCAAAGAACAGGAAAAAGGACCCGTGGTATTGTCAAAGATATCCTAACAAACTCCCAGAAACATCCGAGGGGAATTAAAGTAAGACTCGAGGATGGGCAAATTGGAAGAGTTCAAGAAATTATAAAGACAGTTTAAAATCATTAGGGTATCTGCTGAATGAAGGCAGATACTTTTTAACTTTCAATACTTGATCCATGTACTATGTACTATATAAAGACATGACAATTTAACACAGAAAAAAACAAAGGCGCACCAAGATAGTTAAACGAATGCCCTTTGTTTTTTTGTTTCTTTTTCCGTATCATATTGTAAAAAATAAAAATCAAACCATAAAGGTAGTTTGCTTTATCTTGACAATGAGAATTGATGATTGTATAATGCTTAAGTAAAAATATTATTTATAACACTTTATTATAACACATATAATTTGATTTGTCAACAGTATTTTTTGGTAGGAGGATTATTTTTATGGGCTCTGAATTATCCTTGTTCAGTGGCGCTCTGGTAGAAAAGCAAGCTGTCAACGAAGTCATGAAATGCAATGACCTGACTGTGAAATTTGGTCTTGTTCTGACAGAGGTACAGGCTCTCGCCTTGGTTGCAACTCGCTCTTTTGCGTTAAAGGAAAATGGCCGGATTGAATTCGGTGGCGGCGTGATTGACAAGATAATTAAGGAATTTTGCAACTCACCTTATCTTTCAAGGCATAACTATGAAGATACCATGCATGAGCTTTTAGAAATATTTTATTATTACAAGAATGAAACTCTTGATCTGATGGGCGATGACGACTTGATCAAATATATGAAAAATGCTTTTAATGGAACATGCCAAGGTTCGCTTGAACTGCTATCGGGGCGGGAACTATATAAGCTTGCCCGAAACTTGCGCTATGGTTATGCTCTGGATTATTCAGACGATGTTATCCAATTGGATAATGATGAGGAGGATGAGTATGGAAGATATTGAAAAGATCAGGAGAATCAAAAGAGAAACATTAAGCAGTGAATATTATTTCAAATCTTTACTTGAGCAAGCATATGTTTTGGGGATGTTGTCAGAGACACAGCTTGAAAAAATACAATTTGACTGCCTCTCACTTTTGGCCAAGCAAACTGAGAGGTATAATAGCGGGGGCAGCAGCTCGATCCGAGTAGAAGGAGCACAGAGTCTTCTTACCTCCATTATGTTCACAATTGGCGTATGGTTAAAGACCTATCCTAACCCCGATGAAGCAGTGGCAGCAATACAAAAAGAAAGCATGTACGCTCTATATCAAGCCGGACGTGAGCGTATCGACGGACTGATAAAGTCAACAAAAGTTCTGCACTCTTCAATTATCGGTAATTTGCTGGAAACCGAAAATGTGTTTTACCGCTCCACTATTGTGGACGGCATAAAAGGCTTTTTCAAGCTATATTACCCTGAATTTGCCGCACAGGAAATTCATATCACGGCAGACTATCCAGTTCATCATATGATGGAACGGTTGGTTGGGATTGAGTTTATTCAGAAGTATTTAGAGTGCATCTACTACGAAAATCTATTTTGCGCGCAATTCTCTGCAGAGAATGTTCATCACCTGCTTTGTGGATACGATGAACATTATGAAGAGTTGCTCATTAATATTTATGAACCGTTGTTATCAGCGGCAATCGGATGCCTCCTTTCCGGCAAGGATGTCCACAGGCTGGAAATGGCACCTTCTTCTATCCAAATTCTAAATGATTTATTTCGTGGCAAAAGAAGAACCGAAATCGAGGAAATTCTCAGGGAAGCTGTAAGTCAACTGAGCGGACAGATGGAACTGACTGAGCCCTTAAAAAGGTATCTAAGGGGCAGTCTGCCTCAAATTGCTGCGGTAATAGAAAACGCGGTCCTGCTGCAAACACTGGATCGTGTGTTCATCCTCCCCAAATATCCGAAAAACAACAGGAAGCTCGCTTTTTCCTTTGGAGAGAAGATGGACGATGAAAAATATCGTAAGATATTAGAAGAAATTAGGCAATGCCGTTATCTGACTGACCAGAAAGCCCTAATCAAGAGTGAAGTACACTCCCTTGCCGATTTAGAGGATATTCTACTGGATGCGGAACTTCGCGAAGAAGAAATTCTCAGCATTTTTAGGGAGTTAAACCCTGCTGAAATTGCAGCGCTGGTTAAGAAACATCCGATGCCCTCTGCCTTAGATCAATATGAGCTAAGGGAAAGCCAAATTGTGCTAGGCGAGTGTTTACAAAAGTTCCTTGCTGCGCTTCCGGCGAAGGAGCGGGATTTGATAAAACAGGCAGCAGCTATGCTGGATAGTATAGAGATATAGCATGAATATTTAATTATTATAGGACTCATTACATAAAAAAATGCCTGTCCGGTTCCTTTGGTATAACAGGAAAAACTATTCTGCAGTAAATGCGGATAATGCTGTGATTCCCTTACTCATTACTATACATAAATATGATTTGTATAGCGAAAGCTACACTATGAATTAAACAAGTGCTAATATCTGAGCAAGAGTCACCTTTCTTCAATATGTGAAGTATGAATTTTGCTTGAGAAATAAGGGAGTAATATTATATGAAGATACAGTATGTCCAAGGAGAATGTATTTTTAGGAGAATTGGTCCATTGCCTAGGCAGTATGATTATTTAACGGAGAACATTGAGACCGATGTGATCATAGTCGGTGGAGGGGTAACCGGAGCGATATTAGGGTATTATTTCTCTAAACGGAAGATTAAGGCCGTCATATTAGAGAAATCAAGAATTGCTCATGGAAGTACTTGTATCTCTACGTCACTTCTGCAATATGAGCTTGATAGCAATGCGATGGCGTTAAAGTCATATACCTCGATCTCCAATATTTTAAGATCGTATGAGTTAGGAATTAAGGCATTAGATGAAATCGAAGAGTTTATCGCCGAAAATGGCAATACTTGTGACTTTAAGCGAGTCGATGGTTTGTACTATACAGCTAAAGATACAGAAACAAAGGAGATTGAGCAAGAGTATAAGCTGAGAAAGGAAAATGGATTTAAGGTAGAATTTATTGATAAGGAAACTAATCCGTTTTCCTTTGATGTTAAGGCTGGTCTATTAAGTAAAGGTGGAGGAGCCCAATTGAATCCCTATAAATTTACGCATGCTCTGTTAGAGGTGGGCTCTAGTATGGGGTTAAACGTGTATGAAAACACAGAGGTTTTGGATGTGAGGTATAGCGAGCAGGGGGTCACAGCAGAAACGGTCTTTGGCCATAAAGTTAAAGGTAAACTGATAATTGTGGCGACTGGGTATAACACGCATCTTTTTACGAAAAGGGTCTTCGGAACTAAAACGACCGCCTTTAATGTTGCCACAAAACCAATCGATAATCTAGAGGATATTTACAAGGGAGTCATTGTTAGAGACAATGATGTTACTTATCATTACTTCAGAACAACGAGTGATAATAGAATCATCATTGGCGGAGAGGACACTAAATTTCTACCCGATATATTAAATGAAGAATTATGCACCAAAAGTTATGATAAGTTAGAACAACGCCTGAAAAACCTATTTCCGAAGTTGAAGATTACAATCGAGTATCGATACTGTGGGGCTTTTGCATCCACTGATGATAACCTGGGTTTCCTGGGGAAAGATCCTAAGAATGAAAGGTTATGGTACTGCTTAGGATACGGAGCCAATGGCATTTTATTCTCCATATTAGGTGGAATGATGCTCAGCAATCTATATTTGGGAGAAGTGGATGAAGATCTAAAACTTTTCAAAGTAGATAGGTTTGAATGATACATGTGCCAGTAGTCGTTATGGTGGTAAGGAAGGTGCATTTGACAAAACTAGGGCAGCTTCTGAAAGTCGAAATTGCCCTGCTTGATTGAAAGCAGGCCTTGCTACCTGTTAGGTTTTGCTCCTTTATAAATAGGTAGGAATTTTTCGATACTCTGAGAAAATACACGCTGGTGCAGCTCGATTGGAAGAGTAATTGGTTAGTTATCAGCTTGTGGGTTCGATTCCCATCACCACAAGTATTTTGAATAGATGATGACGTTCAGGCGATCATTTGGCATTTTTCCTTTGCCTTATCTGGAATAGGAAAAGTAATATAGAATGTTGTACCTCTTGAGCTGGAATTGACACAGATCTTAGCTCCATGTGCTTCGACAATTTTGTAGCATGTAGCTAGACCTAACCCAGTCCCGGTATCTTTAGTAGTAAAGAAGGGGGTCCCGAGTTTTGGGTTATTTTCAGGTGGAATACCGCATCCTTCATCCTCAATTGCCAGTACCACTTTATCATCCTGTAAATAACTTTCTATAGTCAGGCAACCTCTTTCTTCCATTGCTTCGAGCCCATTGCGGGTTAGATTGAGAATGAGTTGAGTGATTTCTTTGGCATTTAATTCTAGATCGAAAATCTCTCCCAGAGTGAAGCGGATTTGTTTATTTTGAGAAAACGCATCGGCTTCTAAAAGCGGATATAGCTGATCAAGAATGTCGTTAAGGTTTTGTTGTTTCAGTTCGCTTTTTTTGGTTTGAGCCAGGGAAAGGAATTCCGTAATTATGGAATTTGCACGATCAACTTCCGAAATCATTAGGTCGAAGGTTGGCTTCAGAATTGCATAATCTGGTTTAACCCCAATCAATTGGAGATAGCCACGAATTGTTGTCAGTGGATTCCTTATTTCATGTCCAATACCTGCAGCCAATTGTCCAACAAGGTTAAGACGGTCGAGTCTGGCCATTTCATCTTGAGCCATCTTTCGGCTTGTAATATCTCGAAAATAACAGGTTAGGCCGGTTCCTATAGGATAAGCACTTACCTCTAACCATTTATTACCTAAGGCTTCCGAAAGAATTTCAAAAGTGACCGACCTCTTTTCGCACATTACTTCATTAAACCGCTGAAGGGTTGTGTCATTAGCCTCAAAAACTTCAGTCAATTTCATGCCTACCAATTCTTCACGTGATTTTTCCATCACCTTTTCTCCTGCGCGATTTACATAAGTGAACAGCCAGTTGCTATCAATGGCAAAGAAACAATCTGTCATACTTTCAAGAATGTAGGTCATTTCTTCTTGAGATGTAACCAATTTTTCCTGTACTAGTTTTTGTTTGGTAATATCTCGATAATAAACGGTCAACCCAAATTTGGAAGGATAAGCAGTGACTTCATACCATGTGTCTTTATGTAAAAAGCTAAGGTATTCGAATGTTATGGGTAGGCAATCATTGATCGACTTTTGATAATTAAGTTCGAGCAGAGTTCCTCTAGCTTGGGGGATTGTTTCCCATAAAACTTCACCTAAGAGCTCTTCTCGTGTTTTGAGGAACAACTCTGAGGCTTTTTTATTGATATAGGTAAAGCGCCATTGATCGTCTAATACGTAAAATACGTCCGGCATACTATTGATAATGTCTGCTATTAGTTGGTTACTTCGAGAAAGCTCCGCCTCTAATGTCAAATATTTTGACAGTTGATCAAGTCTTTCTGTTTGCAGTCGTTTCATTTCAGTAATATCATTATAAGCAAACATAATACATTCTTGATCGTCGATTTTTATCTTTTCAGCAGAAAGAATTACCGTACCTATCAAACCGAATTTTGTTACTAATGAACACTCAACATTTTGTATAGACCCTTGTATATCGAGGATTTCCATGATTCGCACAAATTCACTCTCAGGCAAGCCCAACTCGATGGGTGTTTTACCGATTACATCTTCACGGTTGAAATTTCTTTCTTCAAGGAAACGATCGTTAACATCTATATATCGAAAATCAGACATCTGGACTATAGCCATCATATGAGGACCTAACTGAAATGCTTTGGCAAATCTATTGGTTGCACCTCTGAGATCTTCTTGTTCTCTCACCCGATCAGTAATCTCGTTAAGGATAGCTGCACAGGCAAATTCCCCACAGGGCAGCTGAAAACTACACAAGTCAGCGACATAGTGTCTCTGATCATCTGTACAGATTTTTAGATGCTCCTGTTTTGTGGCATTCAAGAAGGTTCTTTTGCAATCCGGTGATTGAACAAAGGTTTCTGCAATTTGGGAAGTTTGATGTTGCATTTTTAGATTTTTACTTTGCAGAATTGGCCCATGGTTATCGAAAACCATTAAGTTAATTGGACTAACGTTAACAATTGCATTTAGGATTGAGGCTTTGCCAAAGAACTCGGAAATCAAGAAGTAGAAGTTAAATAATATGGTTGTGGCAATTGGATTGATGATTAAAACTGGGACAGTAATGACACTAAGAACAACTGTCCTATTATCCCCCCACGGGGGAGTAAAGGCAACAATAAATAAAGAGATACATGACATAACCATTCCGATGACATACCAAAATAGAAGTTTTTTGCCATTTTGACTACTCTTCACCTGGTTTCTTAAGATACTTCCAAAACAAGCAAAAATAACAATACTGAAGACGCCTCCCATGGAGCCGTTTCCACCTACAAAATATCGATAAAGCCCACCTATGAAAGCTGCAATTATAGCAGTGATTGGACCACCAATAAATCCTGCCATCGTCATAGTGATATTTCGGAAGTCATAAAAGTGATCTTGGACAACTTCAATTCTGCCCTTAATAACAAAGATAGTTATTAGTCCGAATAGAATACCTAACAAAAAACGAGAGTATTTGCTTTTAAGAGATAAGTTAAACCAGATCAGAATACCACATAATAACATCACATCGAGTACATTGGATGCAAGGTCGTAATACAAAATAACTACCTCCGTTATGTCAAAATGATTTCCAATAATTAGATTGTACATCCAATGTTCCTGAAAATTTGTCGCTTTTATTTGTCGGATAGGAGCTATAATTGGAATATTAATCACTTCTGTATATAATAATTCAATATGTGTTGTTATATCATAATATTATGGTAAAATTAGCCTATAAGAATTAAAACTGGCCGACAGATTAGCAAAGACCTTCTTCTGAAATTGGTAGAATATTCAAAAGTCAAAAGGAGGTATAGAAATGGATTTTGGAGATTGCATTAGATTTATCACCGAGAGTCAAGCAACGTGTACCTTGTGTACTAACGATGGAGGTCAACCTAGGGGTAGGGGAATGGTTCCATTGTGGGTAAAAGAGGATGGAATCTATTTTACAACTGCCAGTTCTAAGAATTTATACTCTCAATTGCTAGCTAATTCTAATGTGGAACTTTGTTTTGTAACATTACAACCTGTGAAGCATTTACGGATAACAGGCCGTGTAGAGTTTGTTGAGGATATTGTTTTAAAGACTAATGCTTTAGACGAAAGACTTTTCTAAAAGCCCTCGGTATAAATACTGCAGATGATCCTAACTTTATTCTTTTCCGGGTGGGCAACGGGGAGGCTCATTTTTGGACATGGGAAGACAATCTTAAGGAAGCAGACATACCCAGGATTAGATTCTAGCTTTAGTTTTTTTCGTAAGAACCGGTATTGTACAAACCTTTTAAGACAAATTGAGCATCGTTTTTAACGGTGCTCAATTTGTATTCTTCTTTTGCATCCTTTCGCAGATAAATGCACCCCTTGGGAAGGGGTGCAAACTTTCAGAGGGGAGAGCGAATAGCATCATCATAAACGGTAAACTCAATCCTATTCCTGCCATGGCAAGACCACCAATTCTGACGACAAATATTCTGTCCACCAAATTTATCAGGAATTTATAATCATCCCGCCAATAGCGGGAAGTGAAAATTCGAGTAAAAGTTTACTGACTGGCATAGTACTGAGCGTATCCTTATTAGTTTCCATAATTTACCCCTCCTTCTTAACAGCTAAAACAGTATATATAGCATCATTAATTTTAGTCTTCTTCACAATTTCAAAGCCAATTAAGGACAATACTTCTTCGAGTTCCTCTGAGCCAATACGAATGGACATTGGAGGCCCTTCGATTATCAAGTCGTCCTTTTCATACTCCAGACATAACAAGTGTCCTCCTGCTTTTAGTACCTCAAATATATTTGTGAGTGCTTTTGTCAGTGAACTTACTTCGTGGAGTATTAAGGATGCCATAACAAAATCAACACTGTTATTTTGAATGCTTAAGTTTTCGATATAATCTTGAATCAGTTCAATATTAGTAAGTCCTTTTTCCTTAGCCTTATCTTCTATGACGCTGAGCATACGTCTATCAGGATCCATAGCGTACACTTTGCTAGATGTGTTTTCTGCCATAGGAATTGTAAAAAAACCTGAGCCGGCACCGACATCGAGTAAAGTATGATTTTTTTGAATTGGCATTTGGCTAATAAGTGCTTCGGGTGGTATGAGACGCTCCCTTTGTCTACTATCTAAAAAGGCAATTTTGTTTAAAAATTTTTGATCCAGTTGGTTGTGATGATGCATGTGATTCATAATAATACCTCCTATAAAATATAATAAAGACTGTAATTATCTATAATTATGGCAAAAAATGAGCAGTTGCAACTGCTTCTATTTCTAACTCATTTTTTACACAATGTTATAAATGCGTTTTTCTTTAAGGTGGTTCACCATTTTCTCTTCGGCGTCTCTCATAACCTTTTCTATGTGACAAGCGCGATTCTCGTCCATTTCACAAGTGAAGAGAGCTCCGCTGCCTTCAATGGCTTGAATGACGTCATAAAAGCTTATTTCAGTCTTAGGTTTCCTAAGACTATAACCTCCATTTACTCCAGGTGTAGACTGAATAAGGTCAGCCTTGACTAATTGAGTTAGTATCTTGGACAGGTAGGTAGGGGATATATCCATGTGACTAGCTAAAGGCTGAAGGCTTAAATTGTCTTTTCCTTCTTGCTTAACGAAATAGGCCATTATATGCAAAGCATAATTCGTTGCTTTCGTATACTTCATAGTAGACCCTCCTTAAAGATATTAAAGACTGTATTTGTCTTTTATTATAAAGGATGAATTTTGCTGTGTCAATAACATTTAAGCGTTAATGAGTTATCTGGTTAGTGGTTGCTGTTATATATGTAATGTATCGCAATCTGTTAAATAAGTGAATGCTAGAATTGAACCGTTTTAGGGAGAATAGCCTGTGAGTCTTGATTAAGGACGACGAACTAATCTATGTCAACTATAATTGAAGATAAATTTAATGCTTTTCCGCCGACTTTGACTCCTTTGATTTCCGTCCCATCAACTGCCAGGGAAACCAGTATTTCCGACGGTTTTTTCATAGAATAACCCTGTTCAATGATAAGATGTGAAGCTTGATTAAAATCGAGCTTGCAGTATTTATAAAGGTAACAGCCAAGAGCGCCGTTTGATGTACCTGTAGCGGATTCTTCCGGGATATGAAACAAGGGGGCAAAGTTTCTGCAACTGGCGGTGGAGTTGTTGATTGATTCAAGTGTGAATACATGATAACCGACTGCATTGTACTTTCTGCTGATTTCTCTGATTTTTTCATAATCCGGGTTTATGGTGTGTAAAATATCCAAGCTTTTTATGGGCACTATGATATCCCTCAAACCTGTGGATACTATTTGAACCGGTAGATCTTCATGGATGCTGGTTGTTTCAATGTATAATGAATCGGCGATTTCGCTCTTTTCAACGGTTTCAAAAAAAGAGGGGAGCGGCTGACTCATCATAATTGACAAGTCTTTCGTTATTTCAACTCCCAAAATTCCTGCTTTGGTTTCCTGCAGATAGCTGCCCGGCTTTAGATAGCCTAGAGTTGCCAGAGTATAGAAGGTTCCTATTGTAGCATGTCCGCATAGATCGACTTCTTCCCCCGGGGCAAAGAATCTTACCCTGAAATCTGCCAGATTTGATTTCAGAACAAATGCTGTCTCACTGAATCCGAGAATGGCAGCTATTTTTTGCATTTGTACATCTGACAGAAAATCAGCATTTGGAACTACTCCTGCCGCGTTACCTCCTTCGGTGGTTTTGGCAAATGAATTAATTGCATACGCGTTCACTTTCATAGTTGTTCCTCTCAATCAATCTTTATAATCAGAAAATTGGAATGGAAAAGTTAAGATCAACATTGATATTTCTAACTAAGTCGGAGATAATTTTTACAAAACAATAAAACGAACAATTAATCGATTTTAAAGCCATTTTATATAGAAGGGGAAATATTTCTGCTATTGATGAAATTAATAGTATGAATTCAAGGATACTCTATCACATACAACCTATTAAATAAACTTAAACAGCAGGGGTTGAGTGAGAGAATGTTACAAAAGTCACTTACTATTGAGAACATATCCAGAAAGAAAAATATGCACTCACCATTTGGATTTTGCATCCCCTAAAAGCAAATAACGAGGGGGCTAGCCCCCCCTCGTAGTCGATAGAATGAAGGTTGTACAATTCTAGGTCAAATAATTTTCGATAGTATACTCGGCTAATCGTTCTTGAAGCCAAGGATCAAATTCTGTAGTCAATTTTTGATCTAACAAGATCTCTTTGATTTTAGCGCTGCTTTCCTCAAGAGTGGCTGCCTTTGCTTCCGTTTTGGCTTCAATCTTAATAATGTGATATCCGTAGTCTGTCTTGACCGGATCACTGATTTGACCAACTTCTAAAGAGAAGGCCACCTCTTCAAATTCTTGTACCATTTCTCCTTTAGCAAAGAAGCCAAGGTTTCCACCTAGTTCTTTGGTACTTTCGTCAGTCGAATATTGCTTAGCTAAGTCGGCAAAAGCCTCACCGGCTGTAATCTTTGCTTTAATCTCGTTGGCAAGTTCTGCGGTTGCCACTAGAATATGGCTGGCGTTTACTTCCTCGGCAACGTCTAGACTGGCTTTATTCGTATCGAAATATGCTTTAATTTCATCTTCAGTTATAGGATTTTGGGCTTCAAGTAGTCTGGTCATTTGAAGATTGGTCAGGATATTTGTTCTAAGAGTATCCAGAGTGATCCCATTTGTTGCAAGGGCTTGGCTAAAGGCTTCTTCACTATCAAAGGATGATTTCACTGTTGCAAGTTCATTATCAATATCCGCCTCAGTAACTTGGATATTCTGTTTTTCGGCTTCTTGCTCAATGATACTCTGTTGAATCAAAGTATTTAAGGCATCACTGCCCCCTTGCTGAAGGAGAAACTCCTGCAGCTCTGTCTCAGAGATGGCCACCCCGTTGACCTTGGCAACAATGTTGTTTTGAGTAGCATAAACAGATCCGATTCCAATTACAGCAACTAAGAGGATGGTGAACAGCCCTACATAAATCGTCTTAAGTTTTTTAAATGTCATTTTTCTACTCCTTTAAAGTTTAATATTTTGCCTTCCACATGTTCGATCAGATAACGATCTGCCAGGAGGTATAACCCGAAGGCTGTGGCTAACAATATAATGAGTAGGATGTATCTGGCTTGTTCCTTTTAATCTTAGTATCGACGATGTTTAGCCTCCCTTACTGAGTTAGGACTCTAGGTATACTTTACAATGCTATCCTTAAATGACCCTGAGATGCAGCTGAAATTCAGCTGAAATAATGAACTAATTGATCTACAATAAGAGGTAATACCCTCCTAATTTTTCAGCAAGGGCCTTGTTGCCGATGTCATCAAAGTATAAGCTGCGAATATGATACTCTCCAGTAGAACCGACGTGCTCATCTTGTTCCATCAGGTTTTTAAGGCGCTGCCGCAGGGTGTAATATTGATGAAAATTAACAAAGAATTTCAACTCATGACGATATTTCATAGCTTGGTTCAGTGTTCACACCTCGTTTCTCCTCATGTTTAATGCTTCACTGGGATATTGGCATTATAACGAAGCTTGCTGAATTGGAATTGAGGATGAACTGAATGTTTGCTGAAGGAAAGCTCTCAAGCCTCCAAATTTGACGGAGTAATTTCAAGCTTGCTTTAGCAAAACGAACGATGAATACTATCAAGTTCAATATGGCCATATCCATGGCCCTGAATTTTGTCTCAATTATTCTGGCCATGGCAGGGGTTCTCGGACCTGTTGTGGGTGCGCTGGTACATAATGCAGGTTCAGTCGCGGTGATTATTAATTCATCTTTATTATTACACTGGAAAGAGAATAAAAAATAAGCCCGTTGATCTTTGCCATCCATGGTTCACGGGTGTAAGTGTGACTGCGATTATTTTTGGTTCGTCAGGAAAGTTTTTACTCAAACAGCAGAAGTCTGACTTTAGGAATGTTTTGTCGCCTGGGGCGAAGAATAGAAATTAGGGTCAGGAATCATCAGTAGTTAAATAATGAAACGCTTAAAAATTCGGCGGTTTTGAGATGACTAATCTAGATTACTCATCTCAAAACCGCCGAATTTTTAAATTGGATATGCCAAAAAGAAGCCGAACAGAAGGGTATGTAGAATCTTGTAAAGTGGAGAAGATGTCGGCTTGAGCTGAAGATTAGTACTTTTTAGAATAGTGAGAAGCAAATCCTATATACAGAATTACTTTGATAATTAACACGGCCCCAAGGGTTAGGCATATTTCTCTGAACCCGAGAAGTCCTGTTACCAGAATTCCGGCACTTTCAACATAGATCATGACAGAATAAATTGCAGCAGCAGTTTTCATCCTGAGGAATTGAGTTCGTTCCTCGTTTTTGGACATTTCAACTTCCGCTGCCTTTTGGGGGTTATTGATTAAGCGTAAGCTAACAACTATCCCTAATACTCCGGTTGTGATGAATCCTCCGATTATACCCGATATTATTCCTTCTTTGGCCCCCCCTGAGAAAGGGCTAAAAAGGGCATATAATAGTGCAATAATACCAACGGAAGTGTGTCCAATAAAATATAGCAGGGTTTTTTTAGCGTACTTCATGAATATCCTCCTCAAAAAGAAATACTTCTTCGATTGTCAAATGAAATATTTGAGCAATTTTGTGTGCCAGAAAAATGGAAGGGTTATAGCGGCCATTTTCTAATGAAATAATTGTTTGTCGAGTGACAGTGCATAATACGGCTAATTCTTCTTGCGTGATGCGTTTCTCTTTACGCAGTTCTTGAATACGGTTTTTCACTTGTGGATCCTCCAAAAAGTAAAGTTAACTTTACGCATAAGTATAGTTAGCTTTACGTACAATGTCAAGCGTGTTTGACATTTTCTTTGAGTTTATGTCACTGGCATTGCTGCGATGTTGTACACTTAAATCATAGAAGGGAGGATTAATAAGATTGGATGGCCAAGTAAGAAGTAATATTTATGCTGGAATCACAGTAGATATTAAACCTTTTTGTATTGGAGAGACAAGGTTCATCCTATTTCGCAGAAAAGTTATGAGATGATTAGGCATATAGAGCAATGTCGTAAGGAAGAAGCTACTAGCGAATAGACTTTGCAAGGAGAGTGATTTCATGCGTTATGAAGGAACGGTCTATCGTCCACCCAGTGAAGCCGAAAGTTTGCTGATTCAAGCGACTATCGGCTGTCCCCACAATGATTGTACATTTTGTGGTATGTATCGGAACACAAAGTTTCGAATCCGATCCGTGGCCGATATAAAAGAGGACCTTCTCATGGCCCGAGATTTTCATGGTAACAAAGTAAGGTCGATCTTTTTCCCCGATGGGAACACTATTTTAATGAAAACAGATCAGCTCTTACAGATCCTTCACTATGCTCGGGAAATGTTTCCCTACTTGCAACGTATCACCGTCTATGGCTCTGCGAAATTCATGAAGTTAAAAAAACTCAGTGAGTTTCGCCTCCTAAGAGAAGCAGGCTTAACCCGTATACACTCGGGAATGGAGAGTGGGGATGACGAAGTTCTTCGTAGGATTAAAAAAGGCTTCACTGCAGCTGAAATGATCGAAGAAGGTCTCAAGGTGAGAGAGGCCGGTCTTGAGCTGAGTGAGTATATCCTCCTTGGGATCGGTGGACGTGAACGTACTCAAGAACATGCTTTAGAAAGTGCTCGGGTGCTTAATGCCTTTACCCCGGATTTTGTTCGGTTCCGCACTTATGTTCCTTGGAAAGGGACGCCCCTTTATGAAGACTACCAACAAGGGCGATTTCAGCTTCTCAGTCCCTATGAAGTCTTAAGGGAAACCCGGCTTCTGATAGCTAACTTAGAAGGTCCTTTCGAGCTGCTCAGTGATCACATGTCGAATTATGCTCCAATTAATGGGAATATTCCTAAGGATAAGCCAGAGATGATTGAAACCATAGATAGACTTTTAGTGGTGCCAGAAGATAACTTTACACAAATGGATTCCGGTCTTCTTTAGGTGGGTTGAACAAGAACAACTGATATTTAACCTCAAACAAATATTTTTCAAATTAGGTGACAATACTACAAAGAAAAATATGTTGCGAGGTATGTTATGGATAATAAGTTATCTAAAGATGCATATGGTGGCGTAGCCGGAAAAGACTATGTACCTTTCATTCCCGGCGGTTCTAAAAAATCTGGTGGAAACGCCGCAGTATTAACAATCGGTATTGTTTTGGCAGCTTTGTTTGCAGCTTCTACTGCCTATTCAGGTATGAAATCGGGCCTTACAGTTGCAGCTGGTATTCCAGGTTCGATAATAGGCTCCGCACTTATAGCTGCCTTTGCCAAACAAAAGGGTATTCTTGGGAAGAACCTAATTCAAGGGATGTCAAGTGGCGGGGAATCAATTGCCAGTGGGATGATATTCGTTTTACCGGCAATTATTTTAATAGGTTCAAAAGCTTCTTTTTTAGAAGGTTTTGTTGTTGGTGTAGGCGGCGTCTTATTCGGTATAGCCATAGCTTCCTTAGTTCATAATTACTTAATCGTTGAAGAACACGGTGAATTAATGTACCCTGAGTCAATGGCTATATCTGAAACACTTGTAGCTTCAGAAAGCGCTGGAGAATCTCTTAAGTACATGGGAATAGGGTTCGGAATAAGTGGGGTCATAATTATTATAACGGGATCATTTTTGAATTTAGTTAATAACGTTATAAGCTATGTCAACGAATCCTTTTACAAGTGGAGATTTCAAGTTGAAGTAAATCCCTTATTACTAGGCATAGGATTCATAGTTGGCATGGAAGTTTCTTTAACTATGTTTGCTGGTTCGATTTTATCGAACTTCGGTATTTTGCCTCTAATAGGTTACTTCTCTGATCTGGCAAAAGGTGACGTAACCGTATGGAATAATCCTGCTGTTGCGATCAACGCTATGAAAGTTAGTGATATAGCCGGCAGCTATGTAAAATATATCGGCGCAGGTATGATGCTTTCCGGCGGTTTAATTGGTGCTGTAAAGTTAATACCTACTATAATATTTTCAATTAAAGAAACTCTCAATGCTAAGTCATCAAACAATGATGATAGCTCATCTGTCACAAACTTAATCCTACTTTGTGGTATAATCGTAGGTCTTATTGCCGGTTTCTTGGTATCCGGCGGTAACATACTAATGGCCGTAACTGCTTCTGTTTTATCATTATTCTTATCATTACTATTTGTCATAGTTTCTGGTCGCTTAACAGGTACTATAGGAACTTCCAACCTTCCTGTATCTGGTATGACTATAGCTTCTTTAGTTCTTGTAACATTTTTATTCGTTGTAATGAGATGGACAAATCCTGAAAGCAACAGATCTTTACTTCTATTTGGTACATTTATCGTTACTGCTATAGCAACAGCCGGCGGTTACTGCCAATCCCAAAAAGTTGCTTTCATAATAGGCGGAGATAAAAACGAAATGCAAAAATACTTCGCCATAGCGGGTATCGTTGGCGTTGTAGTTGTAACCGGTACTATATTATTACTTTCCAATCAACTTGCCATGACCGGTGATAACGTTCCCTTTGCCCTGCCTCAAGCTAACTTAATGGCAACCTTAACGGCTGGTATAATCTCAGGAAAATTACCTTGGGTCATGATTATTTTTGGTGTTATTATGGGAATCGTTTTATTCTTTCTAAACCTGCCTATAATGACAGTTGCTATAGGATTCTACTTACCAATTTCTACAACTTCCATAATTTTAGTAGGTGCCTTAATTCGTTCCCTCATAGAAAGAACCTCCACATCGGAAAAGGAAAAAGAAGTTAAAGTATCGAATGGAATTAGTTTATCTTCCGGGTTGGTAGCTGGTGGTTCTATAGTAGGACTTATCGGTATAATACTTCAAGTATTAGGTGTTATAAAAGGAAGTGAGCCAAGGGGCTTCGCTGCTTCTAACGGCATGGCAATTATGATATTAGTGATTCTGGTAGTAGCTACCATAATACCTATAATTACCAGTAAGGTAAAAGACGCTAAATAACAACGTAGGAAATCAAGTGTCCATTTGAAATATTGACAAAAATCGGCATGGTTTCCTCATCTTAAGAAAATGAGAGCTGTGTCCAAATTATAGGGTAACAATTCTAATTTACGGGAGGATTAGTCCTATGAAATTCTGCTGGAGCACATTAAGGGTGGCAAATCTAGAGGAATCTTTAAAGTTTTATCAGGAAATAGTGGGCTTAAAATTAGTTAATAGGTTTCCTGCCGGACCGGGGGTTGAGATAGCCTTTTTAGGAGACGGAGAAACAAAGATTGAATTGATCTGTAACGCAGCCGATACGAAAATTAATTGTGGGACAGATATTTCTTGGGGATTTGAAGTAGAGTCTGTGGATGAATTTATGACATTCCTTAAAGAAAGAGGAATAGAAATTCAAAGCGGACCGTTTCAGCCCAATCCTCACACAAAGTTTTTCTTCATTAATGATCCCAATGGATTTAAACTTCAATTTGTAGAGAATAAGTAATTTAGTCAATTCACCCGGTAATCACTGCTCATTTTCATTTGCAGCTATTTATCTTTTTCTGAAAGCAAAAAAAGCTTCCTTGAGGGAGCTTTTTTTGCATTTACAGTATGACCATCAACAAAAGGAATCGGAGATGTCTATACCCGGTATCATTCTTAGGTATTTGACAGATCGTTGGTACCTTACTTATAATGGGGCTCTTGAATATCGTGTAATATGTAACAAGGAGAAGGGAAAATAATGAAATGTTAAATGGTTATCTATTAATAATTCTCGCAGCTATAGGCTATGGGGCTTTGCCCATATTCGTAAAATGGGGGTATAACCTGGGTTTAACCATGGATCTCATGTTATTCTCGCGATTTCTCATAGCCAGTAGCTTAATGGTTTTTATCCACTTGGTCAGTCGAAAAAAGGGCTTGAAAATATCCAAATCATGTCTTGTTCTATTAACCATCCAGGGATTGCTGTTTTTTGGCTGTTCATATACCTACTTTCTATCCATTAAGTATATGTCAGCCACCATTACTAATATATTGCTTTATACCTATCCTCTAATGGTTGTACTTATGTCCGCCATGTTTTTTAAAGAGAAAATATCCTTGGTTAAGGGCGTAACTTTACTTATTGCCTTTTTCGGTTGCTTGCTGGTTGTAGATGTTGTAAATATATCAGGGCAAAAAATCAGCATGCCGGGCTTTTTTTATGGCGTTTTATCAGCGCTATTTTATGCGCTATACAATATCCTCGGACAGTATCTTTCCGAAAAGGCGGATCCATTTACCGTATCCGCTTCTACAAGCATCATTTGTATGTTGGCTACTATGGCCATTTATCCGCCGACCAATGTCTTTTCAGGTCACTCCCAGTCAGCGCTGTGGATCGTTGGTCTTGGAACAGCAATATTATGTACCGTTATCCCTCTTTTTTCTTATCAAAAAGGGCTATCCCTTTTAGGCGCCAGCCAGGCTTCTATCTTAAGTACCATGGAACCTGCAATAACTATTGTATTAGCTGGCTTCATTCTGGGAGAAACACTGACAAGCAGCCAACTCCTCGGAGGCTTGCTTGTTATATGCGGAGTTTTGTTGCTTAAATTAGATAAATTGGAACGACCCTATTCTTTTAAACGTCATTTGAGCGATAAAGCATAATAATTGGCTACCATTTCAAATGGTAGCCAATTCAACGTAACCTTTTAGAATATGACTCCTAAGGCAATAAGAATTAAAATAGCAATCGCGATAATTCCTGCACCGACAGCGCTATACCCATAACCAGCGACTGGGGCAACCTGAGGAGGACAGCATACATTGCTCATTCCGTACATAATGTTTCCACCTTTCTAACTTAAATTAGAATACAATTCCTAATGCGATGAGAAGAAGAATTATTATTACAACAGCTGCAATGCCAGCTCCAAATCCTTTTCCATGATCACAACCGCAAGCGACTCCATCGACGTTACCAAATGCCATTTAACTTACCCCCTTTAACTTTGACTTAATTTATAATATGGAAAAAATATCCAATTGAAATTTGTCTAGGAAAAAATCTTTTAAATTATGATGAATCTGCAATCCATGGGTTCTCAATCCATATCTCTATGGATGACAATTCCCAGTACTTGTATTCGAAAATCATAGCTATATAGCTTATGGAAATTTCAAGAGTCAGAACCTTCTTTATTCTAACCGTGAACAAGTTTAATGGAGCAGTTGATGATCCATTGGGAGATGGCTTTATTGAGCTGGTGATAGCCTTGGGAATGGGGATTCTCTTTATATTCCTGGTTATGGCAGCCCAGTTTGAGAGCTATATTGGATCCGTTCATGAAGTTAGCAGGAAGATATTCTTCCTGCTGTTTTTTCTCCATTATTATAAAAACTTTTTACTTTAGCTTGATTTAGAATATGACCCCTAAGGCAAGAAGAATTAAAATAGCAATCGCGATAATTCCTGCACCGACTCCTGCACCGACTCCGCCATACCCATAACCAGCGACTGGGGCAACCTGAGGAGGACAGCATACATTACTCATTCCGTACATAATGTTTCCACCTTTCTAACTTAAAATTAGAATACAATTCCTAATGCGATGAGAAGAAGAATTATTATTACAATAGCAGCAATGCCAGCTCCAAATCCTTTTCCATGATCACAACCGCAAGCAGCTCCATCGATGTTACCAAATGCCATTTAACTTACCCCCTTTAACCTTGATCTAATCCATAATATGGAAATTATGACGATTTGAAATTTGTCTAAGTGAAATTTTTTTGGATCATATCTGAAATCCTAAACGAAGATTAAATCTGCATAACTAGAATTAACTGATGGCAGGTTACACGAAAAGAATTAACTTGACAAAGTCAAATCAATAAGGTATTTTGTTAGAAGAATAGTTCTTTAAACGAAGTATTCTCTTGAGGTAATAATATCTGGGGGTCTATCATGGGGCAGGAGAAGATTTTAGATTTCGTATTGGACAATTTAAAGAAAGTATTTTTCCCTGAAGAATGGATTCGGTTGGATCTGAGTGTTTCCAAGACCGAACTCTTGGCTATGCTGATTGTCGATAGGTATGGAGAGGTAATCATGAGTCAGATATCAGATTATCTGAATGCTCCTCTTAGTACCACGACGGGGCTCGTCAATCGCTTAGTTAAAAACGGCTATCTGCAAAGAGAAAGGAGCGAGGAGGATCGGCGAATTGTAACGATCCAGCTTACGGATAAGGGCAAAACAATGATGAGAGAACTTAAAGCAACGATTGAGTCTTACCTGGAAAGATTCAATGCTCTTTTATCCGCCGAAGAACGTCAACTTCTATTTAAGATTATCATGAAGATCGTTAATGAGTTGAGCCGAAAAGATCCAGACGCTGAGAACCATGAGAAGCAGGATCATTTCTTACGAAAAATACCGATTGAATAAGTTTTCATACTTCTTAATCCAGATGCTCACGCTAACTAACTTCTTTAAAAAAGAAGGTCAATGTGAGGTTGCAAATGGATTATGGAGATTTTTTTACAAAATACTTCGCATAAGGTACTATTCGTCAAGAATATAATACTTTAGGGGAAATAAAATGCCGATATAATGCAGGAGGAATTAACCATGAGAATTATTTTGTATACCGGAAAAGGCGGAGTGGGAAAGACCAGTATTGCCGCTTCAACCGCTTTGCAAAGCGCAAAAAAAGGCCAAAAAACTTTGGTTGTCAGTACGGACCGTGCCCACAGCTTGGGAGACTCTTTGGATATTAAGCTGTCTCCTGAGCCGCAAGAGATTCGTCCCAATCTCTGGGCCCAAGAAATTGATTCCGTGCACGAAGTTGAAAAAGGCTGGGGGCAGGTACAAAAATATTTAACCACCTTATTTACGGCAAAAACCATTAAAGATATTACCACGGAAGAATTAACGGTCTTTCCCGGCATGGAGGATTTGCTGAGTCTCTTGAGAATCCTTAAGTATTATAAAGAAAAGACCTTTGAGGTGATTATCATTGATTGTGCGCCGACAGGGGAGACCTTAGCCCTGCTTAGCTTCCCGGAAATGCTTCGCTGGTGGATGGACAAACTCTTTCCTATCAAGAGAAAAGCTGTGAAATTTATGAGGCCGGTAGCGGAACCAATTCTCGGGATTCCCTTGCCCACTGATTCGGTAATGGAAGAGATAGAAAAAATCTACCACGAGCTTGATGAAATGCGCCAGGTGTTTTCCGACCGGGAGATTACAAGTATTCGTATTGTTGTCAATCCGGAAAAGATGGTTGTTAAAGAAGCTCAGCGCAGTTTTACCTATTTAAATATTTACGACTTTAATGTGGATGCCGTTGTCGTCAACAGAATTATACCCAGTAATATTTCCGATCAGTATTTTTCCCTCTGGAAAGATATCCAGAAAAAATATCAGGAAATGATTAGAGACAGCTTTTCCCCTGTGCCCATCTATTATGTGCCGCTCTTTGAACAAGAAATTGTGGGCTTAGAGATGCTGGAGAGAATGAGTGAAGAGATCTTTAAAGGAGAAGAGCCCACGGCAATTAAGTACAATGCCCGGACACAGAAAATAAGCAAAGAAAATAACGAGTATATTATGGAGATCTATATGCCTTTCACCACAAAAAGGGATCTTTCCCTCAACCAAAAAGGGGATGAGTTGATTATCAGGGTGGGAAACATTAAACGAACCATTACCTTGCCCAGAACTTTGCAAAGTCTGTCTGTCCAAGGAGCTAAATTTGAAGATGAAATTCTGAAAGTTCACTTTGGAGGTGTCAGCAATGAATGACGAAATCCTTAAACAACTGGTTAATTTCAAATTGTCTTTATTTCATAAAGCTGTGGAGAGAATGCCTGAGCCCGTGCAAAAACCTATCAAAAGTATGGAAGCCCGGGTGATGCAGGCTCTTTATGATATCAGCAAAGAGTTCGTGGAGAAGACACCAGTTGGTGAAATTGATAGAACTGGTGGACTGAAGCAAATCAATGTGGAATGATTTACCGGGTGATTGAGTCTAAAGTGATGAAGGATGCACTGCTACGATATGTCAATGGGAATTCCCGAACCATATGACCATGTTACTTTGAACTTGGAAGCATCCGAATAATTAAACAGGCATACCTCCTTACTTATGGGAAGGTATGCCTGTTTAATTTAATGCAATTTTGGTGCTAATTTTGCTGAGGTTGCGTGCACTTTTAGAATATTACCCCTAAGGCAATAAGAATTAAAATAGCAATCGCGATAATTCCTGCACCGACTCCTGCACCGACTCCGCCATACCCATAACCAGCGACTGGGGCAACCTGAGGAGGACAGCATACATTACTCATTCCGTACATAATGTTTCCACCTTTCTAACTTAAAATTAGAATACAATTCCTAATGCGATGAGAAGAAGAATTATTATTACAATAGCCGCAATGCCAGCTCCAAATCCTTTTCCATGATCACAACCGCAAGCGGCTCCACTGACGTTACCAAATGCCATTTAACTTACCCCCTTTAATCTTGATCTAATCCATAATATGGAAAATATTGTAGTTTGAAATTTGTCTTGTAAAAATATTTGGATCAGTGAAAAATCTGAAATTCTAAACAAAAATTTATACCCACCTATGTAAAAATTAAAGAAGGATCACTTAAGAGTTCTATGCCCCAAGGCAGGAATCACTGATGAATCAATCAAAGGGAACTCGTTCTAAGAATCCACAGGCGTTGCTCTTGACAGACTAAGTTATAAGTTCTATATTATATCAAGTAACTAACTAGTTACTTACTTACTTACTTACTTGCTTGCTTGGACGTAAATCACGCGAAAGCAATCTATCAGCAAATGAAAGTGGTGACATGAAAAATGAAAGATAACTCGACACATCCCCTTAATACAGAAAAAAATGGTGACCTTACTCGGTCGGAGGAAAGCAAACAACGAATACTTTTAGCTGGAACAGCTATTTTTGCCCAAAAAGGACTCGAAGGTTCAAGAGTAGATGAAATTGCTGATGACGCAAAGATTAATAAGCGCATGATCTATCACTACTTCGGGAGTAAAGAAAACTTATATGTGGAAGTACTTCGTTACAATTATACTAAGCTCTATGCAAGAGGGTCGTCAGTAATCCAGTCAGGAACGGACCCTGAAACAGTGATTAAGCAGGCCATACGGGAATACTTTTATTATTTGGCAGAGCACGATGAGTTTGTGCGTCTAATGAGCTGGGAGGCTTTGAATCAGGAGAAATATGCGAACAGAGTCCTTCCCCAACTAATTGACCCTGCTGAGCCTGTGCTTCGTGAGTTTTTGCAAGAAGGCCAGCAGGCGGGTCTGATACGTAAGAATATTGATATCCGTCATCTTCTGGTGAGTGTTAATGCTCTATGCCTAGTCTATTTTTCAAGACGGGAGATGCTTCAGACCTTTTGGAAGGAGGATATGATGGCTCCTTCTATGCTCGAAGAGCGCTTGACACATATCCAAGACATCATCTTTAATGGAATACTAAAACATGGGGAGGAAGAAATGTGAACTTGCAATACATCAAAAAGGTAACAAAAATAATCGGTTTGTTGACCTTGGCTACAACCCTAACAGGGTGTGCTTCCTATTTTCCGGTAGGAGTAGCGATTGCTACTCAACAACAATCCGCTACATATTTCACTGGAAATGCTGAAGCTCAAGAAGTTAGCGTTAATACTAAAATTCCCGGCCGGGTAGTTAAGTTAAATGTACATGAGGGTCAGGAGGTCAGGACAGGAGACATAGTGGCCCAAATTGACGACAGTGATCTTAAAGCAAAGGAAGAAGCAGCACAGGCTGCCGTAAAGGTGGCTCAAGGAGACATTATCAAAGCAACAGCCGCAATGTCCGCCACAGACAGTGCGACCAACGCTGCCATCGCCAAAGCACAAGTTGGAGTTGAAAAGGCTAAAACCGACGCAGAATTAGTGCTGAAGACCTATCAACGTATGTTAGATTTACATAAAGCAAAGGTTATTTCGGATCAAGATATGGATGGAGCGGAAAATAAATATAAGCTGTCATTAGTAGGAGTGGAAGCTGCTGAAGCTGACTTAGGGATGGCTCAGGCGGCACGTGCACAACTCGACGTCTATGCTGCAGATATTCAAAGAGCACAGGCTTCAAAAGCTGCTGCCGAAGGGCAACTGAAGGAGATCGCAAATAATCTTGCGGAGGCTCAAATCAAAGCACCTTGTGATGGGACGGTTACTTCGCTTAACGTAAAAGAAGGGGAAATGGTCTCCCAGGGACTGCCCCTTATGAGTGTCACCAATTATTTGGACAACTGGGTTAACGTGAAGGTAAGTGAGAGTGTGTTGACTGATCTAAAGTTAGAACAGGAAGTTGCCATTCTGATCTCCAGCCAGGAAAATAAGAAACTTAGTGGGAAAATCATAGATATTAGTCGCAAACCAGAATTTGCAACCACCCGGGCTACCAATGATCGGGGGGAAAAGGATATCGTTTCTTATAATGTTAAAGTTCAGGTTAACTCGCCAGCCTTAAGGCCGGGTATGGAGGTTAGTGTAAAATTTAATTAAGGGTGAGGAGTCTGAACAATGGGTATTCTAAAAGTAGCCCTCCGTGAACTCAAGTATATTATCCGAAACAAACGAATGTTGGTAGTGATATTCATGATACCGCTGCTATATATGCTACTATTTGGTCTGATGTACAGTACTCATGTGGTTAAGGACATCAAGACTGTAGTTCTGGATTATAATAACACTGCCACTAGCAGGGCTATCGCCCAGGGGTTTCGGGATTCTGAGAAGTTTGATGTTGTTGGCCAGGTGGTAAGCGAAGCTGAACTACGCAGCGAGATGGAGAATCGTAAAATCACTGCGGGCATCGTTATCCCAGCAGATCTGGACGCTAAGATAAAAACCGGGGAAGGCAGTACCGTTCTGGTGATTGTCAATGGAACGAACCTATTATTCAGTAATGCTGTACTTTCTGCGGCTAATGAAATAGTAGGAACATTTTCCGCAGGTGCTAGTATCAAGGGTCTGGAGAGTGGAGCAGGACTGCTTCCGAACCAGGCAGCCTCAGCCGCCCTGCCCGCGCGAATTGCTCTTAGAATATGGTATAATCCAACCTTCAACTATGCGAACTTTTTGCTGCTAGGCTTAGCTGGTACAGTGGCACAGCAAATTGCCTTGCTCTATGTAGCAAGTGCTTTGTCAAGAGAAAAGAGTCTTGGAACGATTAATGAACTGAGGCCTTATAATGCAATAGAAGTGGTCTTGGGGAAGTTAACTGTCCACTTTCTGCTTAATATGTTGAGCGCTAACTTAGTCTATTATCTCTGCATTAGTTATTTCCAGGTGCCCTATCACGGCAGCATATGGATCTTTGAGTTGCTGCTTTCCGTCTTTCTCCTGACCATCATGTCCTTAGGAGTGATGTTATCTATTATTTGTAAAAACGAACTTGAAGCCACCCAATTAGCTATGCTTTTTGCTGTGCCTTCCTTCCTGATATCCGGCTTCACTTGGCCGCTTCAGGCAATGCCTGATTTTGTGCAGATGATTTCGAAAGTCCTTCCCCTTACCTATTTTGTCTCTGAAGTTAGGGATTTGGCCTTGATGGGAATTAATTTTGAGCAGGTTCTGCCTAATATCTGGACACTGCTAAAGATGACAGCGGTCTTTCTGCCGTTAGCCATCGGCTTAGTCCATCGTCAACTTAAAAAGGAATTCCAACAGGTAGAAGAAAAGTATACAGAAATAGCGGGATAGATGCCAGGCCCTTGAAATATGTTGAATCAGCATATTTCAAGGGCCTGAAGGTAGCATTGGGTAATACATTTATATAGAGATAGTAATATATCGGATAGTTAAATGTCTGAAATATCTCGACTTGACTATGGATAATAAGTCCTCTGGGCTTTGAACTATTGTCAGGGAGGGATATTTTTAGTATAATACAACTTGAATATCAAACAATATGGTGTTTTAACTAAATTTGGAGGATGGTTTATGCTTGAAGAATTAACCAATGAACTTTTATTTTTCTTTAACGGGTTTTCATCTTGGGAAAATTCAATAGTACGTGCAAGCGATTTAACAATTTCAGAGGCCCATGCCTTAGAGGTATTGGGAGAACACGAAAAAATGAATATGAAATCTCTAGCTCAAAAACTGGGAGTTACGACGGGAACTACAACGGTAACGGTCGATAGGCTGGAGAAGAAAAACTTTGCAAAACGTGAATCAACTCTGGAAGATAGACGGGTTAACTTAATTGTACTGACGGAAAAAGGGAAGAATGCTTTTGCGGAACACCATAACTACCACATACAATTAACGGAACAGATGGTCTCTGTATTGAGCGAAGATGAAATAAAGCAATTCCATGATACCCTCAAAAAGATAAATATGGAAACTTTTTAATCTGGGCAAGTAAAGTCTATGCTCAATTAAAAGGAGTCAGAAAAACGGATCCCTAAGAAAAAAGATACTTAATCCATTTTAATAAAGACTAGATGCCACAAAAGAAAAGTCCATCCTAGTCGATTTCCCTATTCGCAATATTTGTAAGTTACGGACATACATCGTTGTTGTGAGGGGATATTTTTATCGGAATATATCTTGAATATAGAATTATATGAAATACTTACTAAATTCGGGCGGCTTATGAGTGAGTAATCAACTCAAGGAAGACAGAAGGGGCTAACTTAATTATTTTAACTACAATAGTAAAAAGATAGGTATTTGAAAGGATGATATAGGTGATCAAACTATTACAAGACGACGAAAAAAGGACAGTCCTATTTCTAGCAATATCGTTCATTTCCGTCGTAATCAGCTTCTTAAATGTGGGAGATTTACCCTTTGATGTCGCATGGCTGGCAATTTTATTGTGCGGGATACCGATCATCAAGGGGGCCGTTGTCGGCCTCGTTACCGAATTTGATATTAAAGCAGATGTGCTGGTATCCATCGCCTTAATTGCCGCGGTTATCATTGGCGAAATTTTTGCCGCTGGCGAAGTCGCCTTTATTATGGCAATCGGTGCGTATCTGGAAGAACGAACTGTGGCAAAAGCCCGTGCAGGCATTGAAAAGCTGGTGCACCTCACCCCGACCACCGCAAGGGTTGTCTGGAATGGGGAAGAAGTTATTGTCCCTGCCGAGCAGGTCAAAGTTGGTGATACTCTACGGGTGCTTGCAGGCGAAACCATAGCTGTAGACGGCATCATTATCAAGGGACAAACCTCGGTTAATCAGGCAGTGATGACCGGAGAGAGCCTACCGGTTGACAAGTGCGAGGGTGATGAGGTTTATAGCGGTACGGTCAATCAGTACGGGACATTCGAAATGAAGACTACAAAAGTTGGTGAGGACAGTTCCCTGCAAAGAATGATAAGGCTGGTACAATCGGCGGACGCCGGCAAAGCGAAGATTGTCGGGATTGCAGACAGATGGGCTACCTGGATTGTAGTTATTGCCTTGCTTTCTGCTGGAGCCACTTGGTTGATGACAGGTGAAATAATCCGCGCTGTGACCATCTTGGTCGTATTTTGTCCTTGTGCTTTGGTGTTGGCAACGCCAACAGCTATTATGGCCGGTATCGGCAATGCCACGAAAGTTGGTATCCTGATCCGTGAAGGAGACGCTTTGGAAAGACTATCTGAAGTAAAGCGGATTGCCTTTGACAAAACAGGCACCCTTACTTATGGAAAGCCTGACGTCGCAGCCGTCGAAAGCTTTGTTCCCAGCCTGACCGTTACTGAATTGCTGTCTCTGACGGCTTCCGCAGAGCTGCGTTCCGAGCATCCGTTAGGAAAAGCCATTGTCGCTCATTACAAGCTAGCCACTAACCCATCTATACCGGAACCCAGCGATTTTCTGATGCTTGCGGGGCGTGGTGTTTCCGCCTTGGTAGACGGCCGCAGGATACTGGCCGGGAATGCAGAACTGCTGCGCGATAACTCTATCCTCTTAACCCCAACCATCGTAGAAAAGGCGGATACATACAGAAATAAAGGCTGCACCATCATCTTTGTATCTGTGGACGGCGAGCCTTCGGGCTTTATCGCCTTGTCGGACACTTTGCGGCCCGATGCTGTGAATGTGGTTAGGAAGATTGAGAAATTAGGGGTTAAGAACGTATTGCTAACAGGTGACAATCACCATGCCGCGTCTCATATGGCAAAGATCGCGGGAATTCAGGACATCCATACGGATTGCCTGCCCGAAAATAAAATGGCAATTATCGAAGAGTATCAAGGCCACGGCGACTTGGTCTGTATGGTAGGCGACGGTGTGAACGATGCGCCTGCTCTAAAAAAAGCTCATGTAGGCATCGCTATGGGAGGTATCGGCAGTGATATAGCCGTGGAAGCAGCGGACATTGCCCTGGTGGGTGACGATATAAAGAGCATTCCCCATTTGCTTGCCTTAGCAAAACGAACGATGAATACGATCAAATTCAATATGGCCATTTCTATGGCCCTAAACTTTGTCGCAATTATTCTGGCCATGGCAGGGGTTCTCGGACCTGTTGTGGGCGCGCTGGTACATAATGCCGGTTCAGTCGCGGTGATTATCAATTCATCCTTATTATTACACTGGAAGGAGAATGAAAAATAAGCCTGATGATTTTTACTAGTCTTGGTTTATTGGTGTAAGTGTGACGGGGATTGTTTTAGGTACATCCCAAGGAAAGTTTTACTCAAACAGAAGAGGTCTGGCTTTGGAATGTTCTATCTCATGGGGCGAAATACGAAAAATTGCACTTAAATAAGGGAACTTACTGTAAGTTCCCTTAAAAAATTTTAATAATATTCTGAAGCAAAATCATTATTAGGGTTGTTTAAGGAAGAGGGTATTCCACTTTGTCAATACTCTTTAAATACCTCTGATAAATCTATACTTATCGATCTAGATATCTCAGATTCTATTAGATCTGTTTCGCAATAGATGTCCGGGCGACCATATTTTCCTTCTTTGTCCAATTTGAAAACTACGACAGTTTTTTGCTCGGGGTAGATTATCAAATATTGATTGACCCCCGCTTTTTCATAGAGATAAAACTTATCCTTAATGTCTTTGCGTAGAGTTGATGGGGATGTTACCTCAATAACTAGATCAGGGCCACCAACACATCCATGATTATCCAGCTTATTTCGATCGCAGATTATAGTTAGATCAGGTTGTACAACACTATAAATATCGTCGCTTTTTTTCTCCTGTTCTGGTAATCTTACATCAAAAGGGGCACCAAAAACTTGGCAAGGACTGTCTTTAAGGGCGTTATAAAATTGAGCTATGAGTGTAGTAACAATTTTCTGGTGTTGTGTCGATGGTGCAGGGGTCATATTATAAGGAATTCCGTTAATGAGCTCCCACTTTTCTTCTTCCGACCAAGTTAGATAGTCTTTATAAGTGAATTTACGGTCAAGATTCTGTTCAGGTCGGCTCATCAAGGATCATCTCCTAACAAAGTTGATTAAAGAGTTCTATTTCTATTCTGTCGAGTTCCACATTTTACCTTAATTAATCATAACATAAGGGTTACCTAGCAGCAAGCGCCACTAATCTTGTGAGACCTGGAAATTTGGACACGACAGTTTAGGTTTATACGATGCATACGATTGGTGCATCGTTAATTTGTATCAGTCATTAGCGTAGACTGGAGATGTTTATAATGGGCAGAAGCATATCGATTACGACTGAAAGGAATCAGAGATGTGTATACCCGGTATCATTCTTAGGTATTTGACAGAGAGTCGGTTAGTTACTTATAATAGGGCCCTTGAATATCGAGTAATATATGCCACCAATGTGATCGAAGATGGGCAACAAATTCGAGTCCATGCAACACAAGGTATGTAGAAGTATTCTAATTGGGCCTTATGAAAATCATTCATTATCCTTCTTATCGAAGAAAAGGGCAGACATAATGATCCAAACAAGTTAGAATTAAACAATGGAATTTAGGAAGGTATTATTTTATACTTAACTAAAAATTTAACACCTCATGGGGAAGGTCATTAGATGATATGGTTACGAAAGAATTACTAAGTTATATACTAGATATTGGAGAGCTAATGCTTGTCAACGGTGCTGAAGTAAATCGCGTGGAGGACTCCATCAGTCGAATCTGCAAAGCATATGATGCGAAGCGGGTGGATGTATTTACTATCACGTCTAGCATCGTCGTATCTATTCAGTTGAAAAGTGGAAATACCCTCACTCAAACCAGGAGGATTTTAAGTTACTCAACGGATTTGGATAAGCTGGATAGACTTAATAATCTTTCTCACTACGTTTGTTCACACACACCCGAGGCGGAATATATAAGAAATGAAATAGAAAAAATCCGGATTAGACGCAAATATGGTTCTGTTGTCCAATACTTGGTATATGGTATGATTGCTGGAACCTTCACGATTTTCTATGGAGGCGACTGGAATGATGCAATTGTTTCTGCGGCTATCGGCATGATATTGAAATTAGCGATCACTTTTATCCAGAGAGTTGATAAGAATGTTTTTTTTGTAAATATCCTATGCTCCTTCGTTGTAGGCATGCTGGGGTTTCTGCTAGTTAGAATCGGGATAGGTCATAGCTTCGAAAAGATTGCAATCGGAAATATCATGCTTCTTATACCTGGATTGGCACTCACGAACTCAATAAGGGATATTATAAGCGGAGATACGATAGCAGGATTACTGCGCCTTTTTGAAGCTATTCTTGTAGCTTTGTCCATCTCTTTTGGATTCGGTTTGGTATCAGTTTTTGTTGGAGGCATGTTAAAATGATCCATACATATCAGATCATTACGGCTTTTATGGGTTCACTTGGTTTTTCGATTCTGTTCAATATTAAAGGAAGGAAATTAGGGTATGCCGCTTTTGGTGGTATGTTAGCATGGTTGATATACTTACTGGGTGGTCTCTGGCTAAGCGGGGAAATGACGCAGTACTTCATATCGTCCATTATAGTAACCTTTTACTCGGAGATCTGCGCCCGCATCGAGAAAACCCCAGCTACTACTTTTTTAACAGCTGCAATAATTCCACTAGTTCCGGGTCGGGCCTTATACTACACAATGAGCTACGCGATCGATGGTAAGTTTGGAGAGTTTGCCGAATATGGCTCTTATACGGTGAGTATTGCAGTTGCCATAGCAGCCGGTATTATGGTCGCATCTTCGCTTTTCAGAGTTTTTTTAGCATTACGCTCTTATGATTACCGTCATCATTCAATGTAAAAAAGAGGGGACTTTAAGCTTGCCATGCTTCAAGTTCATGGAGGAACTTATGTTCAACCACGCGAAAGCGTGAGGTGTGGAGAAGATGTTGTTATATTCCTCCTGAAAAATTAAGTAAAAGATGAAAGCTTGGAAGTCGCCCCAATCAATATTTATGCACCGTTATCAGCGGTGCTTTTTTGTGCTGTTGATTCATATAGTTTGATATAAAAAGTTAATAACAATTAGTTAATAACATATTGTAATTAAGTAAATAGTGGTATATAATTAGCTCAAGAAAATTCGAAAGGATCATAACCAATGAAACCTGACTTCAGCACCCACCACCGAATGAGTATAGCAACAGACATAGTGGTACTGACAACGGATAATAAGCCTCTCAATAATAACCGGAAAGTGGCAGAAAAAGGGCTGCAAATACTGCTCGTTAAAAGAGATGAAGAACCTTATAACGGATGCTGGGCATTACCGGCAGGCTTTGTAAATTATGATGAGCCATTGCTGGAATGTGCCAAAAGAAAACTTCGGGAAAAGGTTGGTCTCGATGATATTTATCTGGAACAGCTATACACCTACGGAGACGATGTAAACCGGGACGTCAGGGGCAGGGTTATTAGTACAGGCTACATTGCCCTGGCTCCCAAAGAGAAAATCCTTCTCAATTCAGAACGGGCCAGCAAGGAAGCAGAATGGTTCTGGCTAGAATCCTCAGCATCCGAGTGGGAGCCGGATAGCCTAAGTTTCATTGCGGTAAAAGACCCAAGTGTTCAGATTACAAGCCTGGCCTTCGACCACAGGATGATTATTGCTGATGCCCTTAACCGGATCAAAAATAAAATTATGTATACCGATGTAGGGTTTCACCTGGTCAATGAACTCTTCACAGTTAAGGAGCTGCAGACAGTTTATGAACTGCTCCTCGGCCGCGAAGTGCAAGCCTTTAGAAGGGTGTTAAACGATAAAATCATTGAGACAGACCAATGGACAGATGGGAAAGCTCACAGACCGGCCAGGTTGTTCAAGCAAAGATAGTATCAATCAATTAAGGAGTAAGGTGGTGACACCATGGTTGATATCAATAATCCTCAGGAGATCCTGGCAGCTGTAAAATGCGGGGACCTGTACTCCAACCACCCGATTAAAGCTAAGGAAGAGTATCGGTTACTTGTTCAGAAGTACCATCCGGATCGCAACAAGGAAACTATGGCTGAAGATGTTTTCAGGAAGATCAGAGATCTGTATGCCCAGGCCGAAATCCTGTTTGCATCCGGACAGTGGGAAGAAAGCAATATTATGGAATTTAAAACCAAAGATGGCAGGCACAAGAGGTTGAAGTATATTAAAGAGTTCCCCTTTGAACTGGGGGTGCAATACGTGGCATCTTCTGTGGTGGTTTATGTACTCGAGGCAGAGCACAAGAAATATTTTGCTAACGCCATTCAGCGGGTGAGTTCCCTAAGATATGAAAACCAAGCCATGGAAGATGAGTTCAAACGGTATTTCCCGAATTTCATGGCTAAGTTCGAGACAGCCGAAGGGAAATGGGTACTGGTCATAAAAAAGAGTAAGGACTTCGTTAGATTACAGGACCTGCTCAATTATTATCAAGGAAGGATTGAACCAAGGCATGCAGCCTGGATGCTCAGCCGGTTAGGCAGTATCTGCTGTTTTCTGGATTACAATGGCCTAGCTCATAATGGAATTAGTTTAGAGAATTGCTTTGTGTCAACTGAAAACCACTCAATCTCTTTATTCGGCGGCTGGTGGTACTGTGTCGGGCAGGGGGAAAAAATGCTCGGCACCCAGAAAGAGATTTACGATGTGATGGGGCCCCTAACCAAAACAAACAAAAGGGGCAGCATCACAACGGATCTGGAATCCATAAAACTTATCGGCAGAATGTTGCTAAATAAGACACAAGTGCCGGATAGTTATCAAGCTTGGTTGGAGAAGGGGGCTGCAGACTCGGCCAGAAAAGAGTTCCTGCGTTGGAACACGGCTTTGCGAAACTCCTATGGAGTTAGAAAGTTTATCCGAATGGAAGTCGGAGAGAAGGAAGTCTACAGTCTTTAATGACTGCTTAGTTATTTTAAGAGAGCAATTAAGGAGGAATGGTTTATGGGACATGGTGGTTGGAAACCAGCAGACTGGGCTAGGTACTCAGCTAAAAAAGTGGCAGGACAATCCACAAGTGCAATTTATGCTTCCAGAATGATGACCTCAGAGTTCGATCCTAAGCAGGTTGCTTTCAGAGAAAGCCGAGACAGCAGCGAACATCCCAACAGCACGCCGATTATTATCGGACTTGATGTAACCGGCTCAATGAGTAATCTTCTGCAGGTGGTTGCTGAGAAACTGGGTGTTCTTGTTCAGGAAATCTTGGACAGAAACCCTGTAACCGACCCGCAAATTATGTTTAACGCCATCGGAGATGCTCCTGCCGGGGATAGTGCACCTCTCCAAGTTACGCAATTTGAATCAGATATTCGCATAGCCGAACAGCTGACGAAGCTTTACTTTGAACAAGGCGGAGGGGGCAATGGCTTTGAAAGTTACCCCTTGGCCTGGTACTTTGCCGCTCGCCATACAACAATCGATTCCTTCGACAAACAGGGGAGAAAAGGGTTTTTATTTACCATCGGAGATGACGGTTACCCGAAACAACTGACCCAAGGGGAGATTCAAAGGGTCTTTGGCGATAGTGTTGAGGCCGGCATTCCGGTGGAAGAAATGCTGGCCGAGGTGAACCGGAAATACGAAGTCTTCCACCTGTGCCTAGCTCAGGGTGGATCCCACCGGGACAGCGACCTAGAAAAATGGCGGGAGTTACTTGGGGAAAGAGCCATTAGAGTATCGGATTACCAGCGCATTCCTGAAATTATCGTGTCGATTCTGGAAGCTATGACCGGCAGGTCTATTGACTTGGTTGTGAATTCCTGGGATGGCACAACGGCTCTAGTTGTTAAAGAAGCTTTAAAGGGTTTAACCGGAATCACAAAATCTAAGGGGCTCATAGAATTTTAAGAGAACGGGGGTATGGGGGATGAAAAAAGTTAAGATTGTGATTGGAGCAAACTTTGGTGATGAAGGCAAGGGATTGTTAACGGACTATTTCTGTTCCGCATTCCCTGTCCGGGAAAAGGTGCTGAACGTAAGGTTTAACGGCGGAGCTCAGGCAGGGCACACTGTGGTTAAATCTGACGGGAGAAGACATGTTTTCAGTCATTTTGGCTCGGGCAGTTTTAACGAAAACAATCTCACCTACCTCTCCCGTTATTTCATACTTAATCCAATGCTCTTCGTTAAAGAGTACAAAGTCCTGGAAAGTAAGGGAGTTGTTCCAAAAGTATATATCCATAAGGATTGCCTTGTCACATTTCCTTGCGATGTAATGATCAATCAGATGGTCGAGGCTCATAGGGATAAAAATAGGCATGGAAGCTGCGGGGTAGGGATTTATGAGACCATCAAGAGAACAAGCAACCATCAGAAAACAACCATTGGGTATATCCAAGAGAACTTTGACCAATTGGCTAACATGATCACGGGCACCATTCAGGTATATGTTCCCCAACGATTAGACGAGCTGAATACGGAATTAACGGATAGTGAATGGGAGATGATCCGGAACGGAAACATCACAGAAAACTACTGCGCTGACTTATTGTTTATGCTTCAGCACACGGAAATTGTAGAAGATAATATCATCAATGAATACGACAACATTGTCTTCGAGGGTGCTCAAGGGTTACTACTGGATGCCGATAATTTAGAATATTACCCTCATCTGACACCATCCAACACCGGGATTAAAAATGCCATAGAGATATTAAGTGTTGTCAATGCCTGCGACCTTTCCATCTGCTATGTAACCAGATCTTACTTTACGAGACATGGGGCCGGACTCTTTAAGACACTGTGTGATAGTTGGGACCTTAAACCGGAGGGTTTAACGGATAAAACAAATCAGACCAATGCCTATCAAGGTAACTTCAAATATGGATATTTTGATGTGGCTGCTTTCCAACACTCAGTAGAAAAAGACTTGGGGTTTTTAAATCGGACAGCTGAGGTAGAGTTAGCCGTTACCCACTTAGACGAGACGGAGGGATACTTAATCCTGGATGGCGAAAAGCTTGAAGTAGCAGATTTGCTGAAAATTATGAACCTACATGCCGGTTATACTTCATATGGAGAAAAAGCAGAGGACATCCAAGGCTTTGCCCTTTGCCGAGATTAGGCCATAACCATTATTTTGATGGTTGGTTGTTATTGTGATTATTAGCTAACATTGAGATAATTGTTGACCGATTAGCTAAATATATGCATAATGGAATATATATAGCTAAAATGGAGGGATTATTTTGAGAGTTCCTTCGACGGAAGTACAGAATAATTTTGGCAAATACTTAAAATTTGTGGAGGTCAACGAAGAAATAATCGTGACCAAAAATGGAAGGGATATTGCCAGAATACTGTCATGCGATGACCCGAATAAAAGCCTCGTGGCGGAAGGCGCCGCAGAATATCAAACTCGTGAAGGAAAGGTTACTTATGAGGAGTTTCTGGAGCTCGTGGAAGCTTCCGAGCAGCGGTTTGAGCTGATTGACGGCGTCGTATATAATCTCTCATCGCCCTCGTACGAGCACCAATATGCTGTAAATGAAATTCATGGTACCTTTTATAACTGGTTTAAAAATAAAAGTTGTATCCCTCTCACATCGCCTTTTGATATTACCCTTTTTAAGACAGAGGACAACATTTGTGTTGTTCAACCGGATATCATCGTTATTTGCGACAGGGATAAGATGGACAAAAATGGTAAGTACAAAGGAGTTCCAACCCTGGTGGTTGAAGTCCTTTCACCCTCTACCAGAAGTAAGGATACACTTAAGAAGTTGGAGCTTTACAAGCAATGCGGTATTAAGGAATACTGGATGGTTGATCCTAAAAATAATCTAGTATATATTTATATGCTTGATAAAAATGAAATAACCGACAGCATCGCCTTTCAAAAAGATGCCTATGAATATGTTGAATCAGCATATTTCAAGGGTCTAAAGGTAACATTGGCTGATATGTTTTTATAGAGATGGGAATCTCGGATAGTTTATGCCTGAAAATTTCCCTTACTTGACTATGCATAAGTCCTCTCTTCAATTGAATGAGAGGACTTATGTTTTGCAGAAGCATGAGCTGAGAAAGCAGTCAATAAGAAGAAAAAGTATAGGCACTCGTAATGGGTTCAGTACTTTAAGTAGGGTCACAGCAAAGCGCTATGCAAATCGGACAATGCCTGTTTGGAATCAGGTAGAAAAGGAACTGGCGTTCGTTGCTTTGTTAATAATTGAGTCCAAAGAGGTAGCTTAGGATAAAACGGCTGAACAGTGATAAATTGTTATATTAAATTATATAGATTGCCTTAAAGGAGCGGTAACATACTACGAATTAATTACTTTTTGCGCTATGTCTTTTAATACTTTATACGATTGTTCCACACTATTTACTCCATCCGCATTAATTAAACAGCAACGAGAGGGTGCGAGCCAACAGCGATCATAGATTAAACTCTCTTCAAGGCCATGTTTTCCTAAAAACTCCCATAATTCCATCAGGCGTTTATACAGGCTTTCCGCAGACTCTTCACTTAACTCTGTTGTTAGGGTAGGCGTAATTCCCCATGCCAATATTCCACCACCCTTGAGGAATTCTTTCACTTCATCTGTATAGCGAACTAAAATTTGACCCCAACTAAAGGCGTCCACGGATAGAATATCTAGGTTTGCAACTAATAGAAACGACCAATCTGGATTGCCACATAGGTGAACACCCTTTGGTCCGGGTAATTGCGCTAAAAAGGATTGGTATTCACCTTGAGCCAACTCAGATGTATAGGCACTAAAAGAATTAAATATAATTTCCAATCCAGGCTCGTCTAACCAGACAAACGGTTTTTTGTGGATTTTGCTTAATTCTTGATATTGCCATTCGATTTTTCGCACTAGAAAATTATATAGAATTTCCCGGACAAAATCGTTGTAGATCATCGGTTTTAGATCCTCGTCACAAATCTTCAGTCCGAAACTAATAGGGCCTACTGTTTGGCCTCTCACCATGGGATAATTAGTAAGATCCTGTTTTAAGAAAGCACGAAATGCAGTTGAAAAATCCGAAGTAAGCTCAAAATAATGATCGTTTTGACTTTCTTCAAGGTATATATCAAGTTGCTCAGTAAAAAGTTGATGTGAAAATCGCAATATCTCATGTTCTTCATCAATGATCAATCCGGGAAAGTGCTGAGCAAACTGCGCATACATATCCTCTTTAAAGCGATACTTGGGTAGTTGAAGCCAAAATGGAATATCCACAGAAAGTGATAATCGTAAGGCATCCTCTAAGTTGACATGAGGCAAAATTCCCATTGCAGTTGTTAAAGCACGACCGGGTAACATTTCGTTTTTCATATAGCTTTCCTCCTCATGATATTAGCGCTCAAAAGACATTAGAAACCGTGCCAGTATATCAAATAGTATAATTTATTAAGTAGCTATTTTTATTGATCTTAATCACATTTATAAGAATATTATTTATATTTAAACTATTAGGATAAAATTTACTTTCTAACTTAATAGCCGTGGGAAATTATCAGGAACCCGTCTGAACCTTCAAGAAAGTCCTGTATATTGAAGGAGGGGGAAAGGCAATATAAAAAAACAACCCCTGCGGACAAAAATAACTCCATCCCAATTCGTGGAAAGGAGTTATTTTTATCATTGGTCGAACTTAAGCTTAATTACACTAAGTTGGGGAATTTCATCGAAACCCCTTGCTTATCATTAATACAAATCCCGCAAATTATTCTCTGAATTTTGAAACGGATCTTTCTCTTTGAACTTTCACTTGATTTTCAAAGGCGTTTTTATATTCTTTGTATTGCTTTGATGACAATATATCTTGTTTGTCAGAGGCATTTAATGGTATGTTTGAATTTGGTCCAGATATTATAATTGAACCATCATTTCCTGCACTGCCGGAAAAGATGTAGTATTTGTTTTCTGCTGGAAGTTCGTCATTTTCAAAAACATATACCGCTTTTTTATCTGCTGAAATACCACCAGCTTTCCGGAATTCAATAGGAGTATTTTTATTCAGGTTTCCCTTTATGTTGTCGATGACTTCAATTTCATAAATTGTGTAAGGTGCACTTATGTCTTTCGTTCCAGCATTCTCAGCCACCATAGTCATTCGTTCTGAATAAACAGTTCCGTGATTCTTTACTACTTTACCCACAAAAACATAGTCAAAAAATTCTACTTTTGCATTGGGGTTATCCACATTAATTACGAAAGAACTCCTCATTGGATATATCGGCAAATCACTTACATCTACATTTCCTGCAGTATTTAAAACTGGCTTATCGTTATTTATAGCATAAGCGCCTAATGCCAGCCCTAAACTTAAAACAACTATGGCTATAGTATTAATTATTTTTTTCTTAATAATCATAAATCTAAAACCTCCATCCTACGAATTACTTTACAATAATCAAAATACTTTTGCACCGAAAAACTCACTGCAAGATACCGCAATACCTTGCGGTTTTCGCATAAACGTGGTGGAATTGAAGCAGGTAAATGGCAGATATCTAATGTCGATCATCTTGGTTGGGCCGAACAACAAGAAATCAAGGCTGGAGATACTTAAAGGCGTCCACGGATAGAAGGTAATTTCATCGTGGCAAAATCTCTATGACAGATAAGCTGAGGATTACTACGGAGTTCATGAGTCAAATCTGTTAGTCAAAGTAGAAAGCAGCGAGAAAATGAAATTCGCGTTAACCGTAAAACAATTGTGGTATCTCGCAGAATGGGTTTTCGGTGCAAAAAAAGTAATATTATTGTATTATTGGAAATGTCAATAAGGTGCACCGAAAAAGGAAGTCTGCATCAGTAGTTTCACAAAATGTAGGCTATTCATGGGATAAATCTTTCTCTGATGAATTTTAAATAAATGCGTGGGCGAAGTCCCACGGTTTTATTTTTAATCTTTCAATGTATAATACGGATATTGGCAGGATTGAATTAAATTATAAATTTCACAGTAAATCTAAGGAGGAATAATTGAATGATTAATTTTAATACTCCGATAGCCCCATTAGCATTTATATTCATAGATGCTGTATTGAAAATCTTAGTAGTATTTTTAATCATAAATACTATAAGATTTTCGAACATCGCAATAAAAGCATTAAAAATCTATGTATCTAAAAATAATGAAGTATAACAAAGGCCTTTTTTAGCGGTAAGTTAAACAAGGAAGAATTAATCCAAAGTAAGGAAGAAATTCAAGAGTTAATTCAAAAATCTGGTGTTTTTGGAATATACGCGGGTTATTATGAAAGTAAATCAACAAAAGGTGATTGAACTGATAGATAAAATTGGGATAGAAAATAAGTGGAAGGAAAAGCTATTGCAATTTATATAATGTAGTTGCCCCGCAATACAATTGCGGGAACCCGCAGTCCTGTTTGCGGGGCTATTTGATCGATTATATGATAGTATATTGAATAACTTTTATTAAGGAGAGAAAAAATTGTATGCTGCAAAATCTTGTTGAGTATTTAATAGAAAACCCGAATATAAAAGAGAAAGTAAAAGAGTGTTCAGTAAGCTTAGTAGGATTAACAAAGATGGAGCAGCAGGCAGTTATTGATAGCTTTGAAGACGAGCCCAGCGTCGTTGGGCCATTGCAGTTTTGGTAAAAAATTAAAGAAAAGTCAGGATTTATCCTGACTTTTCTTTAATGGAGGAGATTTGTGAATGAGAGACCTAAAAAGACGTTGCGTGTGGTTATCTTCTGCCGGAATTATTTTAATATTGATCTATTACTTGCCCTTTGTCAGCCTAAACATTCCTTACATTGGCCTAAATGTGGTGGAAAATGAAGCAGGTGAATGGCAGATAACTAATGTCGATCATCTTGGTTGGGCTAATCAACAAGGAATCAAGGCCGGAGATACTGTAGCATTGATCAACCAAAATAAGCCTAGCGAGCATTTTACCGTCAAGCAATATGGTGTCATTGAACAAGCAGAGACATTAACAATTAATCAAAGTAACGAACTGATTTTATATAAGGTGACCAATAATCCGACTCAAGATTTACTTTGGTATCATATTTTGATACCAGGACTAGTCTTTGGGATTCTCTTTATTTTTTCCCTGTTTCTATATATTAAAAAAAGGGATGATAAGGCTGCTCTTCTCCTCATTCTCTTTTTTATTGCCATAGGGTTTAGCTACTTAAGTTCTGGGGCTTCTTCTAGGATAGATATTCTCGGGATATACATCAATCGAATTACACTGTCTTTAATCCCCGTACTCTTTTTGGAATTTTTACGGGTTTATTTTGGGCAACATGGACTCACTTTGTATAGTCGTAAGTTCTTGTTTGCATTTTATGGAATAAATGGGTTGCTGCTTTTTATTCTTTCATTGTTTCAGATCTTCGGCGGAAGGTTATCGATTATCAGGTATTCCTTTCTGGCTGTCTTTTCAGTAAGCATTCTTCTATGTTTTTACATTATTATCTCTCGTTATATGCGTTATAGAAATACCGTGCACAAACCGGTTTTTAAAATTATAATAGTAGGTTTTATACTGACGTTTTTCCCTTTTGTCGTATTAGTGGGTCTACCAAGTATTCTATTCGGGGTTGAACTTATACCGGGGGCTTTAGGGGCGGTTTTCTTAGTATTTCTTCCGGTTGTTTTTTTATATCTAATTACAGCAAAAAGCTTGTTTGATATCGATTTTATCATTAGCCGGATACGATATTATTCTATAATCTGCCTCATACCCACTACTCTCTTTTTATTGATTTTATTCTACATTGTGGGGGAAATTACTTTTCTCCAGGGGATTCATGTTGGCCTTGTTACTTATATAGGAATCATTGTGTTCCTTTATATCAAAGAAGAGCTTGATTTCAGTTTTCGTTCAAAATTATTTAGAGAAAAGTATAATTTCCAAGCAAGCTTAGACCGTTTCTCACAGACTATTTCTAGGGTGATGAAGCCAGCTGATCTGGAAGAAGAACTAATCATAGAAGTAATGCAAGTCTTACCGGTCAAATCCATTTCCTTATTCGCAATGGATCTGACAGACAATTCATTGTTAATAAAAACAGGGGATCCGAATTTTCCCACTGAAGAAAGCATTAATTGGTTACATAACAATATCAGTTCGATTTCCGTTGGAGAATTAATCGATATAGATAGTGAAGTTTTGCTTATAGTAAGTAAGGAAGAGGACAAAATTCACCTTGTATGGATTAGAGAAAAGGAAAATCGAACTTCTTTTAATCAACATGAAAAAGTATGGCTTAGAACAATCGCTTCTTATGCCAGCCTAGTCTATGAAAACTTACGCTTAATTGAGGGATTGACCGTGAAATTAGAGGAAGCGGTTACCCAAAAAGACCCAGAGCATCCTTGGGTAATGCGTCTTCTATTTAACTTATCGGAAAAGGAGAGACGACGTCTAGCTTTAGATTTACATGATTCAGCGCTGCAACATCAATTGCTGTGGTATCGAAAGCTGGAAATAATCTTAGAAGATGAAAAAATCCCGGAAGATCTGAAGAAGCAATTGAATAATCTGGCCGAAGGAATGTTAGATGTAACACATCAAATTCGTGAAACCTGCAATGAATTATTTCCGCCTTTACTAAGGGAATCAGGGATTGTAGAAGCGTTAAAGAATTTGTTTGCTGATGCCCAATTACGAACAAATTACGTTGTGAATTTCGATTCAAAAGACTTCAGTATGAATTTGGATTATGAACATGTATTAGCCCTTTACCGAATTGTACAAGAGTTGTTGACAAATGCAGCAAAACACTCCAAAGCAACAGAGGTTAATATCTCGTTAGCCAATAGTAATGATATTTTAGAATTTAAGTATCGAGATAACGGTATTGGTATAGATCTAAACAACTTAAAATCTTCACTTAGCCATATGGGGTTATCTGGAATCAAAGAACGAGTTTCAAGTCTAGGGGGGAATACAAGTCTTCATTCAAGTCTGGGTAAAGGATTGGAAGTATCAATTTGCATGGTGGTAGAGGTGATGTCCGGAGTAAGTGAACAAGTTGTTTAAGGGGGAAGGGATAAAGTGATTCAAATTTTATTAGTCGATGATCATCCCTCAGTTGGTGAAGGTACAAAAAGCATGATTGAGCAAGACGTGGAAATGCAAGTTACTGTGGTAACTTCCAGTATGGAAGCATTAGAATTATTAAAAAACAAGACTTTTGATGTTCTGATGTTTGATTTGAATATGCCGGTAATCAATGGATTGGAATTAACTCGGAGAGTAATCACGACAAATTCGGATACCCCAATTATAATTTATACAGGTTACGATATTGCTCCGCATTTTAATGTTCTAGTTGAATCACGTGTTGCAGGGTTCGTAAGTAAAACAGCATCACGAGAGCAACTTATAACGGCGATCCGCTGTGCCTTGCATGGCGAGGCTGTTATACCCGTATCTCTCTTACATCAGCTAAGGCGTAATGATGCTAGGGTTGCTATCTCAGTGAATGAAGAAAGCATAGAAGGTATTTCAATCGATGAAAGGGAGCAAGCGATTCTGAGAGAAGTCTCTAAAGGTAAGGGTAACAGGGAAATTGCAGATGTTTTATTGATAAGTCAACGTACGGTTGAGTACAATTTGACAAGAATTTTTGGGAAATTAAACGTTCGCTCAAGAGCGGAGGCTATTGTTGAAGCCAAGCGCCTTGGGCTTATTCCTGGTGAGGATTTTATATAGTCACTTTTAGAATGTCTAAAAACCTCGTTAGAAGTGATTTTTTTAATTTCTTTAAGGGGGAATCAGAGATGGGCGATAACTCAAGATTTACAGTTTTAAATCTAAATTCTATTGAAACAACAAAGATAAAGAAAATATGGGAAGATTCTTTCGTGCCTATTGGGATAGATAGACAAAAGATCCCTTACGAGGACATGCTTTGGCATATATTCAGCTACAAAGCAAGGGAGTGTGAAAGTGGTGAACAGGCAAGAAATTCCTTTAAAGATATTTTAAAAGATAACTTATATAGCTTTTATCTTTTCCATCAATATAAAAATACGGGATATATCATTGACAACAAGTTCAGAACATTTTCATTTGATGATTTGAGCCAATTTATAATCGATCTTGAAACAGCAGATATTTATATTACTGATGAACAATTTAATTGGACATTTGTCCTAACACATGAAGATGGGTGGCTGGGTCCTTATTTTTGCAAACGTCATAGATAGTAGATTAATTAGTTAGGTTTTTTAATAAGCTCTTCGATAAATGCCGGAAACGAATAACATTTAGAAACAAGGGAGGCGATAATATCATTACTAAAAAGATCATAACGAATATAATTCTGTTACTGCTATTAGGTCTTGGAATTATTGCATACTTCGCAATCAATACTGGTATTCCTAAAGAAGCACCAGTTCCAATCGTTAAATATAATAATTTAACGATTCCGACCGTGGAGTCTATGTACAATTGGTTAGATAAAAAAAAGGGTGGAAATAGCCATCTAACCCCCCCTCCCGAAGAAACAACAAAGAATATTGACGCTATTGCAGTTGAACCGAATAGCAACATAACGATCAGATTTGATACCAAATATCAACCAAAACAGATAGAAGTAATCCACTGGAACCAAGGAGAAATTGAGTCGAAAATAATCCTAAATAATGAGAAATTTAGTGCACCTACGTTACCAGGTATATATGTTTATGAAATTAATGGTAGATGGGATGAAACCCATGACTCTGCACATTCATTTCGGATAGAAGTTAAGTGAAAATAGAAGTAGAAATGTAGTTAATGTGTTCAGTCTAGTCGCTTATCTAAACGATAAGGGGTAGGTTGAGGGATAGTCCTAGGAAGCCCTGGGACTTTATTTTTTGAATTCAACTAATCTTTCCCCTGGGAGAGGATTATTTAGGAAGATGTGGAATGTATGATGATAAGCTGAATTTTTTATGAAAAAATATCCAAGGAGAACTAAAATGACTTATTTAAAAAAAGTACTTGTAATCTTTCTGACAACAGTCTGCGCTGTCCTGACAATCTCCGGCACAGCGGTAGCCCAACCAAAAACTCTCTATGAGACTAGAGTTCAACAGACCATAACCGCTGGAGCAACTCTGGAACATATTTCGCGGTTTACAGCAGACGGGTGGTTAAATATCAAAGTATTACGTATTGATACCACGAATCCTAACATCAAAATAGATACCTTGGCTAATAGCCGGATCACAGATCCGCTTTCTACTGTACTTGCCTTAGCCCAGGAAAACAATGCCGTAGCTGCCGTCAACGCCAGCTTCTTCAATCCCATGGGTGGCGGTACCGGATATCCTGATGGACCCTTTGTACAAAGAGGAGACCTCGTAGCCACCACCGGTTGGTACAATCAAAACAATGATGAAATGGCTTCCCTCTCTCTGGATAACGCTGGTCAGATCCTTTTTAATTATTGGAAAAACTCCCTTACCTTGACCGGATTCAATAATGTTTCATTTGCGGTGACTCAGTACAACCAGCCTAGCCGTCAGCAATATAAGGATATTACCGTCTTGGATAATAAATGGGGACCCACCACTCTCGGAGCCTCGGAAACGTATCCGGATTTAGTGGAGATTCTTGTCTCCCAAGGACAGGTGATAGAAATTCGCCAAGCTATGCCTGCCGCAACCATACCTGCCCAAGGTTATGTGGTGATTTCCCGGGGAGAACAAGCTGCTAAACTTCTGGAAAGCTTCAGGATGGGAGAGCCGGCACAATTCACCGTTACCGCTAACCCAGACTGGTCCGATCTGCAAATGTCAGCAACCGGGTCCTCGCTGCTGGTCAAGGACGGTCAGATTCCTGAGACCTTTTCGTATAGCACCGGCAGTTTTGACAAGAAAAACCCTCGCACCTTGGCAGGGAGTTCCGAGGATGGGAAACAACTGATTTTGGTTACGATCGATGGCAGACAGGATAACAGTATCGGTCTTACCCAGAGTGAGTCCGCTCAACTCATGGAGGAATTAGGAGCCTACAATGCCCTGATTTTTGATGGCGGCGGATCTACTACCATGGTAGCCAGAAAGCCGGGAACTTCCACCTTAGACCTTGTCAACATACCTTCTGAAGGTTCTATGCGTTCTGTTGCCAACGGTATTGGAATCTTTTCTCAGGCCTCTTCTGGTTCACTGGCCAAGCTTATCCTAGAAACCGAGGATCCTAATGTTTTTGTGCATACTTCGAGAAAATATACACTTAGGGGAGTGGACAGTTTCGCTAATCCGGTCGAGATTAATCCTCAACAGATAAAATGGAGGGTGAGCGGGATTAAAGGAAGATTTAGAGATAATCAGTTTCAGCCCACTTCGGTTGGCAAGGGCAAAATAATTGCCCAAGTGGGGAAATTAACAGCCGAGTTGGATATCCGTTCCTTAAGTGCTCCTGTCATGCTTGAGTTCAGTGCAGATAAGATAGACTTACCTCTTGGACAGAGCCAAACCATCCAGGTAACTGGTTACGACCAACAGGGCTTCCAAGGAAAAATTCAGCCGAAAGATGTTCAGTGGGCAGTAAGTGGGAAAATAGGAGATCTCAAGGAGGGAATCTTTAAAGCCACGGCAGTTGGTGCAGGCTATATCAAGGCCAGCGTAGGGGGCGTAAATGCCTATATTGCTGCAGCGATCTATGCAGACTCTACAGATACAATTGATTCCTTCGATGACGACCTGCCTTCCCCGGTAATTGAGCAAAGGGAAATACCTCAGAATACAAGCCCTAAAGATGATGCCAACAGGAAAACAGATTTTAAGTCAGGTCCGGAAAGTTTTAAGTTTTCCGTTTTTGCTAGCAGGCAGGCAAGCTATAATCCTATGGAAGAGCAATTGTTGAGCAAAATGACCGGGTATATTAATGAAAATTTGGACATGGCGGTTTATACCGGAAGCCAAGCCCCAACTGCTGTCAGAGACATGTCCAAACCTGCCCTGATTTCTAAGAATGAATATAAAACCTATGATTATAAGAACTCCAGCTTTATTCAGTTAGATGTCAGTCAGGGGGGACTGCGCAGAAGTGATCCTGAACAATGGCTATGGTTGTTCAAGGAGTTAGACAACCTGACCGGCAGTAATGTATTTGTTGTCATGTCAGCAGCTCCCGCAACTTTTATTAATGCCAAAGAAAGTGAATTACTCAAGGATACCTTGGCCGAATATCGGGAGAAAACCGGAAAAAACCTCTGGGTCTTGTTTTCGGGAGATGTCAATCAATGTGAGCTGGATAGGGGAGTTCGGTATATTTCCTGTGCTGGTTTTAGTACCCCGGATTTTTCCCCGGAAAAGCCAACTGCAGCAAAATATCTTGAGGTAACGGTAATGGAGAATGATATTACCTATGAATTCAAAGATCTTTTAGGAGAGGGTATAACCCAATAGGTGATTTTCCAGAATTAACAGGACCCTTTCTCTGTCGTAGGAATGGGTCCTGTTTTATTTTTAATAATCCAAGGGGAGGCAAGCTCAGTGATCCTGGGAGATCTTGTAAGGTTTAAGCAACGGTAACCGGACTGGAATGCCTAGAAAGTTCAGAAAATATGCTTGACAGTAATTGATTACAGTTGTAGTATACTATCAACTACATATGTAAACTTAAACTGAGAGGAGATCCAACTTTGAAAAACATACCCAATATATCTGATGCAGAATGGGAAGTTATGAAGATCTGTTGGTTGAAGTCGGTGCCATGTACAGCAAATGAAATTGTTAAGGCTTTAGAAGAACCGACAGATTGGAAACCAAACACGATTAAGACTTTAATTGGGAGACTGGTGAAAAAAGGGGCTCTCGGTTTCAAAGAAGAGGGCAGAGTTTATATCTACTATCCGTTGGTGACCGAGCAAGAGTGTATCCAAGCAGAGAGTAAGTCTTTTCTTACTCGAGTTTTTGGCGGAGCTCTAAAGCCCATGCTGGTTAACTTTCTTAAAGATGAAAAACTCTCTCAGGACGACATCGAAGAACTAAAACGGCTCCTTGAAGACAGGAAGGAGTAAAGAGATGCTAACGCTTTCACAGGCAAATTATCTAAGCTTCTTCAACTGGGTTTTGATAACATCAGCCAAGGCAAGCATTTTTATCATTTTTCTTCTCGGAGTAAAATTTGTACTTAGATATAAAATCGGGGCAGGCTTTCAGTATATGTTATGGTCAGTATTAATCATTGGTTTAGTGTTGCCATGGACACCCAATAGCCCGATAAGTGTTTATAATTACCTCGACTTTTCCCACCTCCAGCAAAAGGTGGCGTCGATCATTGACCGAACCATACCATCATCCTCAACAAACCTTGCCGACCAACAATCTGCCTTAGAATTAGCAGCTGTCGGGGATGGTAATTCTCAGATGGCTGTTATAAGCTCAGAAACCCTGGGCCCAATTGAGGAAAAATCCAATACGTGGATTTCTTTCCCGTTCGTTTATAGACTAATGTCTTACATATGGTTATCAGGGGTCTTGATATTGACCATTCTCACAGTAATCGTTAACAAACGGTTTTCTAAAAACATTGGACATGCCTTGGTGACTGACCAAGGTTTGCTTTCGGAGTTCAATAAGCTCAAAGCAGATTTAAGGATAAAAACGGAGATTCCTCTCTTAAAGTCGAGGCAGGTAAACAGCCCATCATTATTAGGCTTGAGCCGCCCCAGGTTGCTATTACCCAATGGAATTGAGGAAAGGTTTAGTTTGGAACAGTTAAATCATATCTTTTTACATGAGCTTATCCATTTTAAACGTAAGGACGTTTGGATAAATTGCTTAACCCAGCTGTTGATTATCTGTCACTGGTTTAACCCACTTATTTGGTACGCTTTTTACCGGATGCGGGAAGACCAGGAGATATCCTGTGATGCTCTAGCGACAGCCCGGATAGATGCGGAGCAATGCAGCGACTACGCTTATACACTACTCAAGCTGGCAGAGACATATTCTATAGCCCCTCGCCTGGCAGGTATGGCAAGTTTGTGCGGCTCAAATTCTCAAATCAAGAAGAGACTAATCATGATTAAAAGCAGAGAGGATCATCGATCTTCAGCTAAATGGTCGTTGCTGGGAGTTGTGGCAATAGGAGTACTAGCATTTACGTCATTTGCCAGTCCTCAAGCGATGGCCCCCCCCCTTTATATGAAAAAGAATCGGAACAAGCAATCGGACTACCCAAAGAGTTTAGCGATATAAGCTCGGGAGTCATAGTGGAGGATATCTCAGGTGAAAAATTTAAAGGCAAAGTGATGTTGATCAAGGATCCCACCCGAATTAAATTGGCCGTTACTAAAGATATTGGGGTCATGGGAGAGCGGGTTAGCGAGCTCGTCAAAGCTAGGGGAGCCATCGCCGGAATTAATGCCGGAGGGTTTTATGACCCAAATGGTAAAGGGAACGGAGCTTTTCCAGACGGGTTAACTGTGCAGAACGGGAAACTGGTCGACAATAATGTGGGAGAAAACGAAGCCAATATTGTAGGATTTGATGACCAAGGAAAACTGGTTCTGGCCAAGATGAGGGCCAATCAATTGGAGGCTCGACACATTCGTGAAGCTGTTACTTTTGCGCCTAATCTTATCCTAGGGGGCAAATCTGTAATTTTAGAAGATGGTGACTGGGGAATTGCCCCACGGACCGGTATCGGTCAGAGGGCGGATGGTACTGTAATTTTCGTTGTTATTGACGGACGCCAGCCTACTTGGAGTATCGGGGCGACTTTAAGTGACCTCACGAAAGTTTTTGAGGATTATCACGCCGTTAATGCGGTCAATCTCGATGGCGGTTCTTCCTCAGAAATGGTCTTTCAAGGTAAAGTTCAGAATAAACTTCCGAACGTTTTTGGGGAACGCTATGTTTCCACAGCCTTTGTCGTTACCCCTTAGAGTGAGGTTTTATTAATCATGATCTTAAGGGAGGCAGCATGAGGAAAAATCGAAAAATACGGCCCAAAATGATGCTGGTTTTTATGCTCTTTAATCTGGTTTTCTCCGTAATCTTGTTTCCGTTTACCGTTTTGTGGGGGCCATTTGAAGCAACGAAAACTTTAGCGGTTGGATCTATTCTCTCTTCTAGACATCCACAGGTTGTTGAGGCGTTTCTCTCGGATGAAGAAATTAGCGAGATTGTTAACAAATATGACAGCGCAGCAAGGCCCTGTCCAACCTGGCATACTGTTTCAGATGCATCCGCTGGTATCACGATTGAAGATATTAAGGGTAAGACATTTAAAGGAAAAGTAATGCTCATAAAGGATCCCAAACGGGTAAAAGTGGCTGTGACAAAAGAATTGGAGGTTAGAGGTGAACGGGTAAGTGACTTCGTTAAAGACACTGGGGCTATTGCGGGAATAAATGGCGGAGGGTTTTATGACCCTAATGGTGCAGGAAATGGAGGGTTTCCTGACGGATTAACCATTCATAATGGAGAAATCGTCCATAACAGTATTGGCGACAAGAGTACAGACATTGTGGCCCTTGATAAAGAGGGTAAACTGATCGTGGGACAAGTAAAGGCTGATGACATTAAAAAGAAAAACATTCAGGAAGGGGTATCGTTCTGGCCAGCCTTAATAAAAGACGGAAAACGAGGGGAATTTCAAGACTCTTTTTGGGGAGTTGCGCCACGAACTGCCATCGGACAGAAAGCAGATGGCACGATTATTCTCGTTGTAATAGATGGTCGCCAACCAACTTGGAGTTGGGGAGCAAAAATGAGCGATCTCTATAACCTTTTCCTGGATTATGATGCCGTGAATGCGGCCAATCTGGATGGCGGTTCTTCTACAGAACTCTTTTATAACGGAAAAGTGATTAATAAACTTTGGAACTGGGCTGGTGAACGCTACCTGCCAACGGTATTTGTGGTCATGCCAGAATAGTAGCAACGAATGGAGGAAGCCTTGCAGCTCCCTCTTATAGGATCAAAGTAATTACCGTTATAGAAGGAGAAGTTACAGATGAAGAAGAAACTTCGGATTTTGTTAGTTTGGATATTAGTCTCACTGGTTTTTCAATTTGGAGGGCACACGCTTTTGAACATCCAAATTCAAAAAGTTATGGGACTGACTCCGCTAGAAAATGAGCCACCGATCACACTCCAGCTTCAAGCAACCATCCCTGGTTCTGAGCTTACTAATATTCAAGTTTCTTACGCCAAGGACTACTTGGCTTATATGGAGAAGGGTACACTTAAAATTTTTAACTTAAAAAAAGAAAAGATTGTTTTTGAAAAAACATCTCCGTCTGCCACGGATCAAACCCTGGGAGTTTTGAGGTATCAATGGTTGCCGGATCGAAATATCTTACTCTATTTTTATGCCAAGAAAAACCCTAATGAGGTGACAACCGTCAAAGTATCCTCCCCTCAGACTATTGTCCCCAACCCTGCAGATGTGGAGAAAACAGAAGACCCAAACCAAGGGGGAATTGTGACCCAAAAGGTTCCGCCTGAACCTAGGTATGAAAAACGGTATGGAAGTCCACAACTTACTGAACTCTATTCCCTGGAACTTCCGGAGAGTGATGAAGATAGCGCTCCTGAGGATCGTTTGAATTCCTTTGATCCACCGAGTTGCAGTGAAGAGATTTCCAAAGGCGGAAAACTAGATAAGTTTGTTGTCGCAGCAGCTACTAATTTAATGTACTTAACTGTCACGAATGGCTCTACCCAACAGCTCATGAAAATTAACCTTATGAAAAACTTAAGCACTCTAAACAAACCAAGAGAGCTTATCAATAATATGGCCACCTCTGATCGCTTCTCGACACTTTATCTTGACAGTAAAGTGGGGACTATCCAGCAAGTTGCGGCAATTCAATATGTTGAAGCCTTAAAAAAAGATAAGCGTCTGATCATCTCAGAAAATACCAATGATAGAATTATTGGGGTTAGAAACGGAAGAGTGTATATCGGAGAAGTAGTTGATAATCAACTCGTAAAGATTAAAACTACAGCTGACCTTGAAGTGATGAAGGATAACCCTGCACTAAAAACTGAATGGGAAGGATCAGTTCCTTATAATGAAAATATGAGTGCCCTGGTTGGAGGGAAGGGACAGATAATTCTCTACGATAATCATACAGCCTATATTATTACTGAGGGTCATCTTACGGAGGTTAAATTGCAGGGCGATGAAAATTATATCTCGGCCGATGGGGCTGAGTTGGTTCAATTCACTAAGTCAGGAACATCCACCCAGGTGGAATTACAGCCCCTTATTTAAACGGCTATCTCTTAATCTACCTCGTGAAAAACTTATAAAAACAAAGAGTTATCGACAGAAATAGAGGGGCTCAATATACTCTTAGAAGATAAATAATCCGGACGTGGGTGACTTGATTAATGACAATGTTATAAAGCAGAACCCAACCATGCTTGGCATGGTATACATTGGATAATCGATTGCTTGCCAAGAATATTGATGAGAAAGAAGAGTGAGGATATGAGAGATATTAACGAAAGGCTTAACTACTTAATTAAATCAATTCCTGCCAAGGTCAAACAGTATTCAGAACAAGAATTTTCAGTCCGCATAGAAGGCAAGTGGTCGAAAAAGGAAATATTGGGCCATTTATGTGATTCCGCTACTAACAATCATCATAGGTTCATAAAAATTCAGTTTGAGAAGCAGCCTTTTGTGATAGTGCCTTATGACCAAAACAATTGGGTCATGATTCAGGATTATCAATACATGCCTCTGGATGAGATTATTTCCTTCTGGTCGGTTTTAAATAGACATATCCTTAGAATCATCTCAAGAATACCGGAAGAGAAACTGGGTTATGTGTGTGACATAGGTGATAATAAATCCATGACATTCTTTGAGTTGGTACAGGATTACCTGAGACACCTGGAGCATCACTTAAAACAAATCTTTGGTACATCGGTACTTTAAGGGGAAGATATCGGCTGGGTTTTGCCATGAATTAGGTGCAAAACTTCAGAGTATACGTCATCATATGGTGCTTGAGGATCTCCAGAAGGTATATGAATATGGAAATAATAAGAAGTGAGAAAGTGAGGAGCATTTATATGCCTTCCCGCTTAAATAAGCTGGTGCGAAAAATCCCAGGGGTACTTTTTCTTGTTTATTTTACCTATTTGGTCTATAGACTTTTCTTTTTTGCTTACAGTGAATACTTTAGGTTTTCCGTGGAGAATCTGCGGTTTAATTTAATTCCTTTTAAAACAATCATTGCTTATATAAGTTGGGTCAGTGATGATAATATTGATGTTTGGTTTTTTAACTTGTTTGGCAATGTCTTAGCGTTTATGCCCATGGGTTTTTTGCTGCCCCTTGTTTTTACTAAGCTCAAAAGTGCAAAAGCTCTTGTGATTACTACCTTCACAACAAGTTCTGTCCTGGAAGGAATACAGCTAATCACAAAACTCGGGACGGCGGATATTGATGATGTTATCTTGAATACTTTAGGTGGATTATTGGGTTATCTATTGCTGATGAATGGCCTAAGGTTGGTGAGAAAATCAGTGCGACTGGAAGAGGATTAAAATTCTGCAATTTGAATTTGATTTTGGTTAAATACTCATCTCTATGAGCTTGCGTTTTTACATATATGTCCTCCTTAAATATTCCCATTAAAGCTCTTAAGCATATTAATAAATGTTTCGAGCTCTGAATCCTTCCAATTTGAAATGCGTTTGTAAAATTCATTTTCCTTTTCTTTTATGGCCTTTGATGCTTTTAGCCGCCCGGACTCTGTCAAGGATATTAATATTCCGCGGCGGTCTTCAGGGTGAGTTTCACTTTTTACATAACCTAATTGTTTGAGCTGAGTTACAAGCCGGCTGACAGAACTTCGATCCATGGCAGTCGATTCTGCTATAAGAGTAGCAGTTGACGCTCCGTGAGCTAAAAGCCAACGGACTATTAGAAAAGATGCAGGCTGCAAGGTGGGATCGAAAAGGGCTGCAGTTCTTACATTAAGTGCGTGTGAAGCACTGATTAGTGCATTAAGCTGTTCTCCGAGATTTAGCTCAAGTTGAGATCTTGGGGGATTTTGATTGTGATTTTTATTTTGCATAATTTTACCTCGCAAATATACTTGACATATATCA
>NZ_JMGA01000042.1 GCF_000765145.1 Desulfosporosinus sp. HMP52
GGCCCAAGCAGAAAAAGCTCAGGCCATTGAGGAGAAAGAAGGCCTTAAAAAGGAACTGGACGGCAAAGACAAGGAAATTGCCCGCTTAAGCAACCAGACCCAAGATCTGGAGAAACAGGTGGATGACTTTAAACTAAAGTATCAAAAGGAGCTTGATAAAGTCGCTGAAAAGCAGTCGGAACTGAAGGAAGTTACAGAAGCGGCTCCCTCAGCCGAGAAAATCAGCGAGCTGGAAGAACAGCTCAAAACGGCACAGGCCAAAAACTCCAGCATACCCTACGACGCCCAATTTTCCATTCACCGCGAAAACATCCGCAAGACCTTTGAAGAGCTGCTGAGAAGTCTTACCGCCTTAGCCAAAATAGACCCTGAACAAAAAGAAATAAACCGGGCAGCTGCCCAGGAAATGCTGCAAAACATGGCTAATATGCTAAAAGAATGGCCTCCCGCTATCAAGACAAATATGCGGATTAATAATTAACATTTGACAGCAATGTTCATAGTAAGACCTTCACCGTCTTCTTCAGCACAAACGGCGAAACTTGTCGTTTCGCGCAGGTTGGAACCTACGCGGAACGACCAAAAGTGACTGCCCGTAGGCCCTGTTCCGCCGAATACAGGAGTAATAACTCGTCTCCAGGCTGTGTGGCGATCTAAATTCAGCTTGACCATTATATCGACTGCCTCACACTTAACGAGAACAGAATGGGCAAAAGAAATTGCGGTTAGTTTTACTCCCTCGTATAACAGTAAAACAGAAAGACCTCTAATGCACTCAGTTTAGAGATCTTTCTGTTCAATTTTTATATTTTGGATTCCGATGGCAATTTTCTCATGGGACAGACTCATCAACCATTTCTTACTGCCTATCTTCGCCGAGACGAGCATGCCTGCTCGACGTCTAGTCCTTAAGCCACATTCAAAAGATCGTAAACTTTATTCTTATAAATGATCTACGTCTCCTTGTCATTGGGGGCGATTTGGAGGAGCTAATGCTTGACTTCCTTAATCGTTTTATCCAGGTTTTCACAGAGGGAGGCGATATGGTTGGCCCTGACCTTGAGTGAGTTGTTTTCCTTGAATTCATTATCCCACGTACCTAAGTCTAAATGAATCAAGCTAACCTTCATTCATTTAGATCACAGCTACAGTTGTAGCGCTACACATGTAGCGGAATTGAAGCGCTATATTACTTAGTTGATTAAACAAATAGCTACTCTACAACGAGATGCAGGCAATTTCCAGGGATTATGTCTTTGGCATGATATTTGCTCTATATAATTGAAAATTCAGTATATTTAGTAAATAAGAAAGGAGTACCTTAGGCATTTTCAACCTCTGAAATCAAGGATTCAAACTAAAGAATACAGGAGGAGTTTACATGAAAGCATTCGTCTATCATGGTCCAAAAAATATGAGTCTTGATCAAGTATCGGATCCTAAAATTCTCAAACCTACTGACGCAATAGTAAGGGTGACCACCTCAACAATTTGCGGTACAGATAAACACATCCGAAACGGCGGGATGCCCGAAGTTGAACCGGGACGAATTATTGGTCACGAATTCTGTGGCGAAGTTATCGAAACAGGAACTAGTGTTACTAAGTTTAAAAAAGGAGATAAGGTCGCCGTTTCCTGCGTCACACATTGCATGTCATGTTACTATTGCAAACGAGGCTTATACTCGCACTGTGTCAATGGCAGTTGGCTTTTCGGTTATAAAATTGATGGCTGTCAAGCAGATTTGGTTAGAGTTCCCTATGCTGATAATGGACTTTACCTAATTCCGGATGGCCTAACTGACGAAGATGTCTTGTTCGTCGGTGATATCCTTTCCACAGGCTATTTCGCAGCTGAAAACGGGGGTATTCAGCCTGGAGATACTGTGGCAGTGTTCGGGTCCGGACCTGTCGGCATGTGTGCAATGGCAACCGCTCGCCGTTGGGGACCTTCCAGAGTTGTTGCTGTAGACATTGATCAATCTAGGATTGACTTTGCATTGAAGCAAAAGTGGGCTGATTATGGCTTAAATCCGAATGAAGTTGATGTTACGCAGGCTTTAAAAGACTTCACCAACGGACGTGGCGCTGATGTAACCATTGAAGCCAATGGTTTTGAAGCCACCTTTAAAGCAGCAATTGATGCCGTTAGACCAGGGGGAACGGTCTCTTTAGTTGGGGTATTTGAAAAACCACAGGTCTTGGAGATGAATAAACTTTGGATAAGAAATATCACGCTCAAAATGGGACTTGTTCCTGCCAATCATATCCCTAGGCTCATTGACCTAATTAAAGAAGGCAAACTCAATATGAAACCACTTATAACCCATACCATACCGTTATCACAGGTTGCGGATGGGTATGATATCTTTGAACAACGTCGTGACAACGCTATTAAGGTCGTGCTGAAAGCTGATGCATAAGAGCCCTGCTCAGAAATTTTTATATTAATAAAAGACAAGACCTCTTTGCCGTAAGGAGGTCTTGTCTTTTATTTGAGGATTTATGAAATCTTGATATTATTTTCAGATAAGCATACAATGTAAATATACTGAATTTACTGAAAATAATAGATATTAATTTCACGCGGAAGGGGTGTTAGAATGAGTTGTTCTCAACTGGCCGTTTATAGCTCAGAAGGACTGGTTAGACAGCGAAAATTGCTGGAAGAGACTCGAAACAGTTTTCTTGACAAATCACAAGATCACTTTCCCATTCGACCCATTGTCCATGATTCTTGGGTACGTTGTCTTCAATCAAGCCTTGACCCCAGAAGCAAAAAAACTGAAACTCCTCTTAATCACGAAAAAATAAAAAAAATCATCCAGAGCTCTGATTTGTATGGATACTCGATAGGAACTTTAAAAGAGTTATTAAATCACACCCAGGATACCAAGTATATTTTAACACTCTGTGATTCTCAAGGAAGAATAATCTTTCTTGAGGGCGACCGCCAGATAAAACAGCAAGCTGAAACGATTAATTTCGTGTTAGGTTCAAACTGGAGTGAAGAGGTCATTGGTACGAATGCCATCGGAACAAGCCTGAAAACAGGTTACCCCGTTCAAATCTTTGCTGCAGAGCATTATTGCGAAGGTATTCATGATTGGGTCTGTTCGTCATCTCCCATCTGGAATCCAATCACAAAAGAACTTCTCGGTGTTATCGATATAACAGGATCCTGGAAAGAAGCTCAGTCCCACACTCTGGGAATGACAATGATGGCTTCCAGAGTCATTGAAAATAAGCTTAATGAACTTGCCGTAAAAACCAGGTTTCAGCTAATGACAAGGTATTCAGCCGTTATTCTGTCATATCCCCAAGATGGTGTCATAGTCCTAGATGCGGCCTTTAATCTGGTAGAGGCTAACCCTTCCGCACGTCAATTTAGTAAACATGCAACCGGTAAGGATTTGGGAACACTATGGACTGAGCAGGAACTCCATTCGCATTTTCGACTCCAGCATAACTCGGTACAAGCGAAGGATACGTACGAAGTATTTATTGAACAATTTGGGATCCCAGTCTTAAGCCAAGAAATCGTTCATGAAAGCAAAACCATAGGTTTCGTCCTGCTCCTTAGAAGTTCAAGCCAAAATACAATCCCTAAATGGCCCCTTCAGAATGATTGCTGGAACAAAATTGTTGGTAGATCAGGCAAAATTCTTAACGCTATGACTAAATGCACCAAAGTTGCTCAAGCCAACGTTCCGGTCTTACTAATTGGAGAAAGCGGGTCAGGCAAAGAACTCTTTGCCAAAGCGATCCATCAAATCAGTGACAGACGCAAAGGCCCCTTCGTTGCGATCAACTGTGGGGCTATCCCAAAGGAGTTGCTTGCCAGTGAACTCTTCGGATACGACCCCGGTACTTTTACCGGGGCTGTTAAAGGCGGAAGAAAGGGGAAATTTGAAGAGGCTAATCAGGGAACCTTATTCCTCGATGAGATTGGAGAGATGCCTTTGGATTTTCAAGTTCATCTTTTACGGGTTCTCCAAGAACGTGAGGTTGTGCGACTGGGAGGAGTAACTCCCATTCCGGTTGACGTTAAAATCATTTCAGCCACCCACCATAAACCCGAACAACTCGTCAATGATGGACTATTTCGTGCAGATTTTTATTATCGGCTCCAAGTTGTGAGTATTGAGATTCCACCTCTTAGAGAACGCCGAGACGATATCCCGTTGTTAGTTGATCACTTTTTGGAGCAACTCACCCATAAATATGATAATCCTTCGTTTAAACTTGACCAACAAGTTCAACAATTTCTCTTTAATGTCTATCCCTGGCCAGGAAATGTTCGAGAATTACAAAACTGCTTAGAACATGCAGTATTATTTTGCCTGAATAATACTATAAGGATAGACGACCTTCCTCATAGTATCAAAATGGGCTTTATGAATAATTCATCGAGTAAGATTAACGTTCCTGTGACGAATTTGAAACCATTTAATTGCCAAAAAGAGGCCCTGCTCAATCTCTTACAGGAGTCAGGCGGTAATCTATCTGAAGCAGCACGTGAGTTAGGGGTTGCTCGAACCACTCTGTACCGGCATCTGGAAAAATGCGGCGTTAGAAACATGCGAGATTTAATGATAACCTCCGCCAAGTGAAGCTGTGTATGAGCATGATATCCAACGTAATAGGAGGCTTTCGTGTCAACACACGAAAGCCTCCTATTACGTTTATGTCTAACACGTTACTGTCACTGCCTATTATACTTCTTCAAGAAATTTTACCTGGATCTTTCCCTCAAGCAGGTCTTCAAACTTTTTGGCTGCTTCCTGAAAATAGGCTGAATTTCCATGGGCTTTGAAAGCCTCTTTATCCTTGTACTTTTCAAAAAAGACGATTTCAGTTGGGTCATTCATGACAACATGGGGTATGTACATCAAACAATTCTCTTCGTTAGATAGAACCTTCTCGGCCAATTGAGTACAAATTTCGGTCACTTCGGCCTCTTTGCCAGGCTTTACTTTTAAGGTTGCCAGTAAAGTAAACAATTCCAAACAACTCCTTTGTTTTTTTCACTAGGAACACGGAGTATTTGCCTTCGATCAATGCCAACTTATTAGGTTACTCTTCTTTCAGATATTCAACACGAAGGCAATTTCTCCTTCTAAAAGAAATCACAATTGTTATATTTATCCATAGGGAAGCAGGTCCTTAGCCTCCTTCAGGCGCCGGCCGATTTCAATAGCACACCCGGCCTGGTGTCTGATCGTTTTTATTTCAGCCGCGATTACAATCGGCGTGCGATCCGCGATCAAATCCTTCATATATTACCTGTCCTTTCTGTTACTTAATCACAGAATATGGGGCCAGGCTTATGCGTGTGACAAACCTCACTTTAATAGCTTGTCCCTGAATTGGAATCGGGAATCTTACTTTATTATAGGTCGGCCGCAGACTGTAACCTCCGGACAAGCAGGATCATAATATATACGGACGGGCTGAGTTCAAAGCGGCCAGTCAATAGGTCAGAAAGGATGTGAGGACGATAGCGGTAAGTACGACGTCTTTAAATTCAACACTGATTGTAAAATACCAGACCGGGACCACACCCACCGGCGGCCCGGAACTCAAGCAAAAAAGCCTGAATGACCTGAAGTCTACCGCCTCCGAACAGGATGTTTATGATGTGGCGGAAGCTTTATTCAGTCTGGGACAGAATCCGGTAATAAACGTACTCCTGAGGAAAAATTTTGAGTTGCTCGATGAGTAACCCTCCGGAAAATTTGCTTGAAAAGAGGTGGTACTATGGCCATAACGACGAATAAGGTGGTAAAGTTAACTTTTACGACTGCCGGCGGCAAAACGTTCTCCATCACCATCCCTGATCCGAGGGTAGACCTGGATAAGGCTGAGGCTGAGGCCGTTATGGACACGATCATTCAGAAGAATGTATTCCTTACCTCCAGCGGCGAACTGATCGGAAAGCGGGATATTAAGGTTGTTGGAACCACGACCAACGACCTATATGACCCGCCGTTAGCTTAGGTAGTGCCAAAAAATAACGGCGGCCGCGTGGCCGCCACTTCTCTCTTGATGATCAAAACAACTCCTTTTACTCGGCGAAACATGTCGTTTTGCCGAGGGTCATGGAACCTACGCGGAACGACCAAAAGTGTCTGCCCGTAAGCCTGTTCCGCCGAATAGGCATTATTGATGATGACGAGTTTATGCATATAATTGAACAAATAGATTTATATAACTAGACCTCAAAGGAGGTCTAGGTCTTTTTTTTATCTCCATAGCCTACTCGTAGAACTTGTTACAACCAGTAATCCTCCGGAAGAATTGCTTGAAGAGAGGTGATACTATGGCCATAACGACGAATAAGGTGGTAAAGTTAACTTTTACGACTGCCGGCGGCAAAACGTTCTCCATCACCATCCCTGATCCGAGGGAAGACCTGGATAAGGCTGAGGCCGAGGCCGTTATGGACACGATCATTCAGAAGAATGTATTCCTTACCTCC
>NZ_JMGA01000043.1 GCF_000765145.1 Desulfosporosinus sp. HMP52
AAGAATGTATTCCTTACCTCCAGCGGCGATCTGATCGGAAAGCGGGATATTAAGGTTGTTGGAACCACGACCAACGACCTATATGACCCGCCGTTAGCTTAGGTAGTACCAAAAAATAACGGCGGCCGCATGGCCGCCACTTCTCTCTTGATGATCAAAACTCTTACTCGGCGAAACTTGTCGTTTTGCCGAGGGTCATGGAACCTACGCGGAACGACCAAAAGTGACTGCATAAAAGCCTGTTCCGCCGAATAATAGTCTGGCATGCAAAATACACCCCTCTGCACAGTTAGTGTTATATAACTAATTATGACACATAATATATCTTAGTGCTATATCACTAACAAAATATACTCTTCTTCTTTATGCTTTAATTAGTGATAACTCACTAGGAGGTGTATTCATGGATACGAGACAAGCAGTAGCGAATAGAATTGTTGAACTTTGCAAAGAACGGAATATAACGCCCAATGCTTTGAGCTATCGTGCCGCCGTTCCACAATCGACTATAAAAAGCATCCTAAATAATGAGAGCCTGAACCCTGGTATTGTGACCATTAAAAAGTTGTGTGATGGTTTAGAAATCTCACTGTCGGACTTTTTTAATACGGATGTCTTTAGTAATTTAGAACAAGAACTAACATAAATCTTCGATAATCCCAACATTTGAGGAATGTACTCAAATCTTATTTCAGAGCCTAAATAGTAATGCATTAAGTGACGCATGCTGGCTGACTTTGCTATAAGAGCATTGAACAGCGTTCAAGAAGTCAGCCGCTTCAAAGGTTATATTCGTAAGGCTAATCTTTTGTAGTTTCTAATCTCGCTTGATTTCTTATGGGTTCATATTGTTCATTGTCAATTAGAACATCCCTACTCGGCGAAACTTGTCGTTTTGCCTAGGGTCATGGAACCTACGCGGAACGACAAAAGGTGACTGCCCGTAAGCATGTTCCGCCGAATACAATCACATTCCGAAAGGCTTAGAAATTGACACAGAAGAACCGTCCCCTTATGCCCCCTTATGCCCCCCCTTATGCCCCCTTATGCCCCCTACACCAAGCGCGACGAGTTCGGTTCTCGAAGCCCTATTGACGTTATCAAGGCAAACCGCCCGATAATTATACTTGACGAACCACAGAAGATGGCCGGTGTAGCAACGCAGAACGCTCTGAAAAAGAATTTCAACCCATTATTTTCTCTAAACTATTCGGCAACCCACAAAACCTCTCACAATCTTGTTTACGTCCTAGATGCGCTTGATGCTTTCAAAAAGAAACTCGTCAAGAAAATCGAGGTCAAAGGTTTTGAGCTGAAAAATCTAAGCGGCACAAACAAATATATGTATCTTTCCGATATCATTGTCGACCGTAAGAAGCCGCCCCGAGCCAGACTGGAGATCGAGGTAAAACGTGGCAGCGGCATTAAACGTGAAACACAAATCCTTGGCGTAGGTGACAGTCTTTATACCGCATCTAACGACTTGGAGGAATACAAAGGTGTCTCTATTGCCGAGGTAGATCCTATACGCTCTATGGTTACATTCTCAAATGGTGATAGTTTGGCGACCGGTGAAGCGAGCGGAAATGTGAATGAGGACGATATCCGCCGCATACAAATTCGAGAAACTATAGCTTCACATTTTGATAAAGAGGAAAAGCTGTTCGGGCAAGGTATCAAGTGTTTATCACTCTTCTTTATTGACGAGGTGGCTAAATACCGTCAATATGATGAAGATGGTAATGAAATACCGGGCGAGTATGGGCGTATTTTTGAAGAGGAGTACAACGTCGCACTGAATGAACGGCTGACGCTGTTTCCTACAGCCTATCAAGCCTACTTGCGAGAAATAGAAACGACTGAAACTCATCGTGGCTATTTTTCGATAGATAAGAAAGGCAGGGCTGTTGATAGTTCGGTTAAGCGTGGAAGTGAGTTTTCGGATGATATTAGCGCGTATGACCTTATACTCAAGAACAAAGAGCGTCTGTTGTCCTTTGAGGAACCAACAAGGTTCATATTTTCTCACTCCGCTCTGCGCGAAGGTTGGGATAACCCGAATGTGTTCCAGATTTGCACTTTAAAGCATTCGGATAATGCAACGGCGAAGCGGCAAGAAGTCGGACGCGGTCTACGCCTTTGCGTCAACAGTTCGGGCGAGCGACAAGACCTTGACGTTTGTGGTGAAACCCTTGTTCATGGCGTAAATATTCTGACGGTTGTCGCAAGTGAAAGCTACTTGGGATTTGTCGCAGATTTACAAAGAGAGATCAAGTCTGACCTGTACGATCGTCCGACAAAGGCAAGCGTGGAGTATTTTGCCGGCAGGAATGCCATGATTGGAGAAGATACTCACTCTATTACAGTCGCTGAAGCAACTGCTATTTACAACTACCTTGTCCGTAACGATTATGTTGATGATAACGGTGGAATCACGGATACTTACCGTATCGCTGCCGAAGGGGGTAGCTTTGCACCTTTAAAACCAGAACTAGCTCCACTAGCTGAAAACATCCACAAGCTCGTGCAAGCCATATTTGACCCAAGCATCCTAATAGAAATGGCGGGAAATGGACACGAAACAAAGATTAAGAATAACCCTCTGAATGAAAACTGGAAAGATTTCAAGGAACTATGGGAGCGAATCAATAAAAAGTATGCATATACTGTTGAATTCGATAGCGCGGAACTTATTCAAAAGTCTATTGCCGCTATAAATAACGAACTACGGGTAGCCCGCTTATCATACACCTTAACAAAAGGCGAACAGACAGGCACAGAATTTAATGTGGAGCGTACTGAAACAAAAAAACTTGACCGTGCGCAGAGTAGTTTTGCCGAATATGATCTTATAGGCAAAATTGCCGTTGGCGCGACGCTCACGCGTCGGACAACAACAACAATTTTGAGTGGTATGTCGCGTGAAAAATTATGGTTATTCCGAGAAAACCCGGAGGAGTTTATTACCAAAGTTGCAGGTATCATTAACCGTCAAAAAGCTTCGGTTGTGGTGGAACATATCACCTACGCACCAACTGCGGAGAACCCATATTCGCAAGATATTTTCAATATGAGCCGTGCCTCCGACGAGTACGCGAAGGCTTTCAAGGCGAAACACGCTATACAGGATTACGTCTTTACAGACGGAACGGCGACGAACAGCATTGAGCGGCGCTTTGCTGAAGATTTGGATACTGCTGATGAGGTGATAGTTTATGCGAAACTGCCGAGAGGGCCACGCGGGTTTTATATACCAACTCCCGTGGGCAATTACTCCCCGGACTGGGCGATTTCATTTAAAAAAGGTACCGTGAAGCATATTTTCTTCATCGCTGAAACAAAAGGTACGATGGACAGCCTCGAACTCCGCCCGATTGAGCAAGCGAAAATTTCCTGCGCGAAAAAGCTATTCAATGAGATCTCCACAAGCGGCGTGAAGTACCACGACGTAGACAACTACCAAAGCCTGCTCACCATTATGGAGACGCTGTAGGGAAAGCAAAAAAGCCCGTAGCTTCGTCAATGTACCGAAGTTACGGGCTTTGCAACAAGTGAATACGATATGCCTGGGTAAACAATTAGAATTCAAGATTACAAAAACTGTGCAATTTGTCTATAGATATAATAGTTATTTTTTATTAAGCATTCGGTATTTATAGTTAACTTGAACCACTATCATATCTATTCCCCCAACGCTCCTGGCATGGTTCATATTAAAACTAGCAACAACGGCCAAGCTTTAGCATCCAGTTACCTACCAGGTAGACGGGAGGAATTTTCCCACACTCCAACCATCCCTCGAAAGGGGCCTTCTTTTATTCTTTACGAAGCAAGAAAACTTATGTATTACTTTATGAGACCAACTGCCATTAACTTTTCGATCCTCCCATTCAAATAAGTCAAGTAAGTAACTTCTCCCCCTTATATCTCCTCTTCCTTTCTATTAACGGATCAATCCAATCTACTTTATTACGCGTCCATTTAATAAAGCTTAAGACCTGTTTTCTCTTCTCCTGATCAGGTGATTTCCTAACATTTAGCTCGATTCGCATAGCAAACCTACGGATTTTCTCAGTACTATCCGAATCAGTGGCTACTGCTTCCAATATTTCAAGAAGTTCTATCTCGATCTTCTTAATTTCTCTAACCGTTCCCGTTCAAGCTTCTCTTCAAGTTTTCGTTTTGCTTCTAGTTTACGCTTTTCTCGCAATTTCTTAGCAACTTGAACAGCTTTCATTAGCCAAATTAATATTTCACCTATTTATGTTTATTGTCGTATAACCATTAAGATTGTCGCAGGCAGGAAAACGAACTGCATAATCGAAATTTATAATATTCTGCAATATTAATTCGAGAAAATCTTTTAAAGAAATCGTTTTTCATTTTCTATCCTTACAAAAATCGGCACGGGGTTGATTTTGATGAAGATGAAAAAGAAGAAAAAAACTGCTGGTAGAACAAGAGCCTTATTTAACACCGGTACAAGGCCTCACACTTCACTAAAAGATTACTCTAGAAAAGTAAAACATAAGAAAAAAATTAATAAAGATGATGAAAATTTTTAGGGTACTCTAAAAAATTAATAGAATTTGATTAACCTAATTGGTTAATCAAATTTGCACTTAGAGGGATGTTAGTGTATATTATATTTAAGGATAAAAAACTCGAGAAAACCTGTTTAAACCAACGACGATTAATACAAAAACTTGGTCCAGAAAACGGCCGTAAAATGATACAACGCCTAGATTCGCTGCGTGCCGCTGATTCACTTGGAATCATGCTTGAGTTCAGAATAGGCGGGTGTCATTTGCTCAAGGAAGATAGAAAAGGCACTTGCGGATTATTTCTTGAGCATCCTTATAGGCTTATTATTGAGCCTGTTTGGGACGTTGAACCAGAAGATATTAGTCAGGTTAATTATTATGAAGTAACAGTAATACGAGTGTTGGAGGTGATAGATTATCATGGCAATTAAGAACGAATATATGCCCTGCTTAGCTATTCCTCCTGGCGAAACACTCGAAGAACAATTACAACAAATTGGTATGACTCAAGTAGAATTTTCTAAGCGAACAGGATTAACAACAAAGCATATAAATGAAATTATTAATGGAAAGGCTTCAATTACACCTGAGACAGCTTTACGGTTTGAAAGCGTACTCGGTATTCCTGCATCATTTTGGAATAATCTTGAGGCAAACTATCAAGAAACAAAAGCCCGTATTGAAGCGGAGCAACAGCTACAAAGTGAAATTGAATTAGCACGATCAATCTCATATGCAGAAATGGCCAAACTTGAATGGGTTCCCAAAACAAGCGATTGGAAGGAAAAGGTATTCAACCTTCGCAACTTCTTCGGAGTCGCTGCTTTAGAATATATTCCTAATGTTATTCCAGTAGCATTTAGGAAATCAGAAATAAAGGATGCTTCCGCGTTATCCTTGGCTGCTTGGTTGCGTAAAGGTGAGCTGATTTCTCAAATCATTAAAACTAAACCTTTTAACAAAGACTTGCTTAAGGAAAGCATACCTGGAATTAGGGAACTAAGTGTAAAATCCCCTCGTGAATTTTTGCCGCTTATTAAAGACCTGTTAGCAAATTGTGGAGTGGCTTTCGTTTTAGTTCCCCATCTTAAAAAAACGTACGCTCACGGGGCTACGAAATGGTTAGCACCTGATAAAGTAATGATCGTGTTAAGTATCAGAGGCTCATTTTCAGATATCTTTTGGTTTAGCCTTTTTCATGAAATTGCCCACGTGCTATTGCACAATAAAAAACAAGTGTTTATAGCACACAATAACAGAGCGCATGATGAATTAGAAACTATTGAAGATGAAGCGGATAATTTCGCTTCGCACAATTTAATAAACCAAAGAAGTTATCAATCCTTTCTTCAAAATAGCTTGAGCGAAGGTTCGATTCGAAATCTTGCAGATGAGCTAAAAATTCACCCAGGAATAATAGTAGGTAGATTACAGCATGACAAGATAATTCGTTATGACCAATATACCCATTTAAGAGCCCGATATGTTTGGGTTTCATGATTATTCATAATGCTGTCACACAAGCTAGTAGTTCTCTCCAAATTCGGGGAGAACTTCTTTTTGTACGATTTATTATTGTTTTGTTACCCCCCCCAAATGGGGTGAGTGAGGTATAATCGAAATGCAAGTCAGATATAAATACTATTGTTTACGGACGGGCGTCTAAAAGCAGTAAGATACTATTGTTACCTTGGCCAACAGGTATTAGACTGCCCTTTTTAGTCATACCCTCCTCCCTCAACGCTACAAATAATACAATGGTTCAATTTATCCTACTTAGTAGGTATTATCCTGAGACGTCCATGCTTCCAGTTATTGGGCACAATGTTTTTTGGGCTAGCCCCCATTCCCTCAAACTAGAAGTTTCGGCAGAAAAATGCTCTGATAATCCGAACCATTAGGGGCCTCTTACTTACATTTTTTATGTGTACATTTTAATTCTATGGGATACATTTTATTTAACGATTCCTCAAACCTTTTAACGATTCCTATACTATCTAACGAAAGGTAAGAATTCTTCTCAAGGGGGGTGCATCTTTAAATTATTGAGGTTCAAAAACACTAAAAGCACCGTCTTAAACGATGCTTAATTTGTCCTAAAATGCTGAAAAGCCCAGCATTGCTGGACTTTTATGTGATTGTTTCAATTATTGAGTTCTTATTTGCTACGCCCAAGGGAACATACCACTAGCTTACAAGAATGTAACACCAATATGCCCTTATCTCTTTGACAAGCATCCCTGCGAGATTCGCCCGAATAAGAATGATCAGGCTTCACTCGTCAAAAGTATTAGCTTATAGATACTCCTTTGCGTATAAATCTCTATACGATCTTCGATTCGTGTAATGTTAGTAATTCTACTAAGGCAAGTGATTTTGCAGACTCCATCCTCGTAGTATAATAGTTTTCCTTTTGCCCCAACCTTAATATCTCGAAGCCAAACTTTCTTCCCCATCTGTGGAGCGATGCTGGCACTTCAGGTAAAACGATATCGTAGACGCATTCAATAATAGCAACCTCTTCGTTCATTTTACCAGCCCCCCTGTGAAGTAAAAAGGATAATACAATCAAGAAAACGACAAAACCCTTGCGAACATTGACAAGTAACTTGAGAAGCTACAAATTGAGCTTCTGAAATTGGCCAGCTCCAAGGCCTATTACGAAGATGTAGCCGATGAGATTTACCGCTTACGTGAAGAAAAGTAAAAGGTTCAGCTGTAAAGTGCCAGACGGGATGAACTGAAAAAACGGATTGCCGACATGAGCGCATTTCTGCAGGAGCAGCCAACTTCCCTTACCGAATATGACGAAGTACTTGTCCGGCGGCTGATTCAAAAGGTCACTGTTTATGAGGACAAATTCACAGTGGAGTTTAAGTCAGGCTTGACGGTAGAAATTCTAGAATAGCTTAATCAAGGCCATCTGTTAGTATTCATACCAATAGGTGGCCTTTTCCATTGTCAGGATTCTCATTTTTTCTTATTCCTATTTTCGTAATATTCGCGACTATAATCCATTACTTCTCGATGATCATCAAACATACTGTGGAGATACCCGTATTTTTTAAAGAAAGTGTCTTTTTTCTCATCTGTGTCAAATCGTTCTTCCGTTCTTGTCCCAGGTATACGCTCATTCTCTTTCCCGTTGAAGAATTTACTCGATTTACCCTCTTGGTACTGCACAGGCGTTCCTTTATCAATGTAAAATCCCCACGACACACCACTTTCTTCGTTATCTATGCGTTCTCCATCATAAGCTCCGTTGGCGAGATTGCTGAGAAGGTCTTTCAGACTCAAGCTGCAACACCTCCCTTCATATATGCGTCGACCAATGTTTGTCCCGGCTGAAGAATAATTCCCATTGCCTCTGCTTCAGTAATCTTCTTTGCTGAAGCACGCCATCCTTCATGCAAGTTTCTGATATGATCACTGACTTCAAATGGATTTTGATAAGTCATTGCCGTATTTATAACCGGTAATTCTTTCGAGTTGATGACATCTGTAACAGTGACGGATGACTGTGCAATCTTTTCGATAGTCGTCTGTGATATTTTCGGTGCCTCGGTAGGAAATTTTTCTATTGCTCCACTCAGTGATTTCCATAGGGCATCAATTGAATCACGGTTCTTTATGCAAAGTATAATACCAATCAATGCGGTTAAGCTGATACCTACGATAACAAGTTCCTTCTTATGTGCCTTGACCCAGGCTAATAACCCTTTCTTCCGCTCCTCCATAATTCCTCCTCCTTATCGTTCATGTTCATCTACATGTTTTAAAGAATTTCTTAACACACCTTTATTAAACATCAAACTTATAGGTTGTGCAAGTAATAGAGGCGGGTTATAATTAGGTGTATAAGGAGTGATATTAACCCATGAAAGACATAATTGATAGAAAACGGAGTTGCTGGAATGAGAGGCTAAAAAAATGTATACTCGATGGCGGATATACACAGGAGTCATTAGCACATGCTTTAAATAATAAGTACAATACTAAATTCACCCAAAAAACCATTAGTAGATGGGTGAATTTGGGGGATGCCAAGAATGGCATAAAGAGTTTTCCAGATTTTGAAAACATGCTTCAAGTCGCTGATTTTTTTAGTGTAGATGTTGGCTATCTCACTGGTGAAACAGATGAAGATTCGTTTACACTCGAGAAGGCATGTTCCTATATGGGTTTAAATGGCGAAGCGATAAAAGCCATAAGAGAAATTACAGTTCCTGAAAATATGGACAGCTTCTTTGGCAAATATAGGAGGGATACTTTTAACAAGGTTCTTTCAGCAAAAGAATTTCGCAATTTTTTTGAGTGTCTTAACGATCTTCATCAAACATCTATTTCTCCAATTGAAGAAAATCGCTTATTCGAAAACTTGGACAGTGCAATTGATTACATGCGTGATTTGGAGTACAAAGGAAAAATTGAAAGATATGAATTGAATGAAGCCCTGGTAATGCTAATAAATGAAATATACCCTAATCCGCCTCGAGTAAATTTGAATATCAAGGATGAATAAAAATGCCTTTCTTCCATTATGGAGGAAAGGCATTAACTTACCTACGTTTTAGAACTTTAATATTTCACTCTTTTTAGTTTCATAAATTCATCAGCAAACGCCTCCGCTGTGGTTCTATTCCGGTCGATACTAATTGTTTCCTTGTTGTAATTTGCCGCTTTTGTCCAGTTAAAGGTACCATGAATTACTGTGTTAAAATCTATAATACAAAACTTTTCATGCATTATGTTTTTATAGAGAGATTCTATTCTTACCCAGTGCGTTGTGAAACTAGTACTTAAGTCAAATTCTGCATTTCTGTTTTTATCATTGTCATCCACTACAATTTCAATAGTTACACCTTGTGCCTTTTTTTTCAAGAGTTCTTTAAATAGAACTGGGTCAGTAAACCATGCCATAGCTATCCAAATCAGATATTTTGCACTTCTGATTTCTTCAATTATCTGTTGTTGAATACCTTCAAACAAGATCTCTTGACTAATCTCCTCATCAACTGGCAGACCCCCTGGCCTAATCAATAAACTCCAAAATTCATACTCATCATCAGGAGGATAAATTTCATCACAAACCCCATTTAGATATTTCTCATACTTTTTCAACTCTATAATCTTCTCCGGAATAATACAAAGATAAATATATTCTTTATAGTGATTCCAAAGTCTGCGTGTGAATTCACCAGTTTTTTCAAATCTAACTACCGATATTTTCAATAGTGAAATTATTTGATCCTTTTCTGGATGATCTCCAACTTTTATAGTATCAATTAATAGTTTCTTGAATTGTTGCTCATTCAAATCCTTCATCCCCAAACTTCAATTTTCATAAAACATCTAAATTGACCACTGCAAGCCCATGTTATCTAAATCGACCACACACAAACACTATGTTATCTAAATCGCTCTGTCACGTGCAAAATCATGCCTTTGGACTTGTTTCCACGAACCGATATTTTAACGATTATTGGTCATCCGATTTTCATGCTCAAACCTCGTAAATCCTTTATTTACAAGCTTCTCACTACACTTACTCTTTCACCCTTGACATCAATACTACCGTCTCAACGCGTTACGTCCATGGGAACATTTTCCTTAAGAGCCATGATTTTTTACAAAGCCATTTTCTTTATGCGATACACGTTATGCCACCTTAATCAAGTGATTAAGGTCTTCCTCCTTGACAGTTGGGACACTTCCGCTGCCAGATATCCGATCCATTAGCCTTGTATTTGAAACTGCAATTTTTACATTCTATGGTGTAGAACCATTGCCCATGATCTGTACCCTTTTCCTCTGTCCGCCCAATGTTCATTTGATTATTTTTGTTAACAAAGCCCGATTTAGTAGTTTCTTTACTCATTTTTATCCACCTGTCTTTTATTTATTAAGTTCCATCCTGATAAGATAACAATTAATCCATTCACTACTCGTCAACCATCAATAAATTCTTTTGCTATACAGAAGTCTTAAAGCACCTATCAGTATCTTTTTGGATTCTACTAATTTCTTCAAATCCCTTCCTAGAACACCCAAATATACTAAGAGATGAACAAAAAGCAAGGCCATACAAAATTATCTACAGATTATGTACCACAATACAGCGGCCCGACTTTGCAACCAAGTAATACCAACTTACCTTTTGGGGCATGTTCACTTATACCTTTTAACGATGCCTATACTTTCTAACGAAAGGTAGTTTTCACCCTTCAGGGGGGTGCATCTTTTAACGAAAAGGGTTCAAAAACACAAAAAAGCACTGCTGTAGCAATGCTTAATTTGCCCAAAAACGCTGAAAAGCCCAGCATTGCTGGACTTTCTATGTTAGATAATTGTATCAATTATTGAGTTCTTATTTGGCGGAGACGAGGGGACTTGCACCCTCTAGTTAATCGCTGCGTGGCAATATAAATAAAATCCTGAGCTTCTGTCGCTCTGGATTAAGTTTGATCATTTTTAAATTACCCGCAAAGCCGTTTAGATTATTTGGTTTTAACCCTGCTCTCGCAGGTGGGCATTTTCACCCTACTTTTTAGTCTTCCTCTAGCATTGAGGCCTGACCTAATCAGTAAGTTTATCAAATTCCCGAATTATAAATAGGATCAAAACCAAATTGAATCTTCGCACATCGCAGGTTTGCGATATACTGTTTGAAGTTATCTCTGGTTTCCACTTCCAACCAGCCGAGGTTCTTCAAGCGTCGCAAGATCGTATTCGCCTGGGCACGGAAAAGGTCCATTTCGCCCAAATCAGGCTCAACCAAGGCGGACGCACCCGTGTCAATTTGATCTTCCTCAGAATCGAAGGCGTATCCCAACTCCTGCTGAGTCTCAATCAATTCCTGAAAAAGGTCACGCATCAGGTCATATTCGATTCCGAAACGGTTGCTGTTATGTTGTTCATAAAGGAGC
>NZ_JMGA01000044.1 GCF_000765145.1 Desulfosporosinus sp. HMP52
GGTCAACCCCAAAGTAAACCCGAGGGCCCAAAGGATGTTAAACGAAAGAAACATGCCAGCCCAAAAAAGATCAAGTGATTCTTAGCTTCAGATGGAGTTTGCCTAAGAGGAATACTTACTCCAGCTGAAGCTTAGAAGAACTTATCCAGAGACGTAGCAGCCGTTATCTCCCTGGGAGTCTTACGGATGCTACGTCATCGGATAAACAAGGGATTTCAAGGCCCCTAAGCTGAAAATTAGCTTAGGGGCCTTGTGAAATTTAAAATATAACACTATTAAAAGAGTTCCGCCCCGAACTCATCAACCAGAGTAGTCTCAACATCATCAAGACTTATTCTTCCTAATTCCTTAAGATGGCCATCTTCCAACCATTCCAGGTAATTTTCGTAAGTGAAATTTGGATCATCATAGTAAAATTTCAGAAGAGAAAAAGAAAAACCCTCTGCATGAGGATCCTCATCATAACGAAGCAGGTAGTATTCGGTGTCTTCAAGGTTACTCTTAAAAAATACAGCTTCTCCAGGTACAATCTGTACCACTTTAGCATCCTCATACTGACGATTGACGAATTGAAGAGTAAATGCCTGTAATGGAATCTGGTTATTAGTATGGTGTTCGGTAGTTACGCCTGATTCCGGTAGTGGGTTGCTAATTGGCTGTTGCAAAGTTTCCCAAGTGTAAACTGATTCGGTAGCCAGATCCTCTTCCATCTGTTCAGCGATAACTTCCAACCGGCGTGAAACAACTGAGGGGAGACGGAATTCTGGGCATGAAGTATTGCGACAGTGATAGACCGGAACATTATTCACACGTCCGACACCGTGGGCTAAATCAATAGGAATCGTCCTGGCTGTCAGATATCCAATATCCCCACAACCGCACATTTCGGTAGGTTCTAAAAGTTCGTCTTCATCAAACACTGATTGCACCTCGCTAAAGATTAATGTAAGTAAATTCGCCAAGTTTAAGATAATTCCTCTAAACTTATACATTAAATCTAGCCAATTAACGCAAACTTTAAAACAGATAAGATATTTTATCGAAATACTTTCTTATCAAGTTACTAGAAACCTTGAAGGGGGGATTATTATGTCTATAAAAAAATGGAGATCTATGGTTTGGATGGCCGTCTTAGTTTTGACAATTTTACTTACTGGGTGCGGAGGAGAAAACCAAGAACCAACCGGACAAGAAAAAAGTGATTCTGCTAATCTCACTGGCTCAGGAAGTTCATTTGTTTACCCTTTATTAAATCAACAAATTGAAGAGTACCGTAAAAATAACCCTAAGATTTCCATCAATTATCAAAGCACAGGTAGTGGTGCAGGAATAAAACAAGTTTCTGAGCAAACCATTGATTTTGGGGCAACTGATGGTCCCATGACAGATGAACAGCTCAAATCAGCAAAGGGAGGAAATTTGCTGCACATTCCTTTAACTCTAGGTGCCGTAGCGGTTACCTACAATCTTCCGAGTACTCCGAAGGATTTGAAAATTAGCCCTGGGGTTCTAACGGATATTTTTCTCGGCAAGATTACAAATTGGAATGATAAAAGAATTGCCGACGAGAATCCGGGAGTAGCTCTGCCGGATTTGCAAATCACAGTTGCCCATCGCTCGGATGGGAGCGGAACCACATATATTTTTTCCGATTACCTAAGCACTATCAGTCCTGAATGGCGAGAAAAAGTAGGTAAAGGGACTTCTTTAAATTGGCCTGCCGGAATTGGCGGTAAAGGTAATTCCGGAGTTGCTGGGGTAATTCAACAAACCTCCGGTTCAATCGGATATTTAGAACTGGCTTATGCAGTTCAGAACAACTTGTCCTATGCCATGATGAAAAATAAGGAGGGCAAATGGACTGCTCCATCTCTCCAAACTACCTCCGCTGCAGCAGCGGCTGCAACAATCCCTGAGGACATGAGGGTGTCAATCGTCAATGCTCCCGGAGCTGAGGCTTATCCGATAGCTGGATTCGCTTGGGCTTTAATCTATCAGAATCAAACAGATAAAGCCAAAGGCACTGCACTGGTTAACTTCATCAATTGGGCTATACATGATGGTCAGGCTCTTTCAGAGGGGTTACATTATGCAAAGCTGCCTGCTAATTTAGTAAGTCGTGAAGAAGGGATGTTAAAAACAATAACTTTTCAGGGAGAGCCCTTGCTAAAGTAATATTAGTTTTGAGTAATCTTGGGGGGCAGAAATGAAGGGAAGGCAGAAGGATTAAGAAATGAGTAAAAAGCGAAGATTTAATACCTCTTTAGGAGATCAATTCCTGAGACTTGTCACCTTCCTGATGGCCTTCAGTGTCTTGGTACTCATGGCATGGATGGGATGGCAAATGTTTGATGCTGCGCGACCTAGTATTCATACATTTGGATTTAGCTTTATTACCAGCCGTGTATGGGATCCGGTAAAGGAACAATTTGGAGCACTCCCTTTTATCTATGGCACATTAATGACCTCTCTACTGGCCTTGCTTCTAGCAGCACCCATCGGACTTGGTGTGGCAATATTTCTCAATGAAATGGCCGAATCAAAGTTTCGCGCGGTGATCGGTTTCTTAGTTGAGATGCTGGCAGCAATTCCGAGTGTTGTCTATGGACTGTGGGGGATTTTTGTCCTGGCCCCTTGGTTAAGGGAAACAGTGGAGCCCGGTCTGGCAAAGTGGTTAGGCTTTATTCCACTCTTTCAAGGTACTCCCGTAGGCTTTGGTATGTTAGCAGGTGGATTAATTCTCGCCATGATGATATTGCCGACGATTGCTGCTATCTCTAGGGAGGTTATGGCTTCCGTTCCTAATATGCAGCGTGAAGCCGCTCTTGCCCTAGGGGCGACTAAATGGGAAATGATCAAGGTAGCAGTTTTACCTTACGCTAAGACAGGAATAATGGGTGGAATAATGTTGGGCTTAGGAAGAGCACTTGGAGAGACTATGGCGGTAACTATGGTAATCGGCAATCGCCCGGATATTCTTCCTTCTTTATTTGCACCTGCCTACTCTATGGCGGCAGTGATTGCCAATGAATTTACAGAAGCTACCTATGATTTGTATTTGAGCGCATTGGTAGAAATTGGATTTATCCTGTTCGGGATTACATTAGTTCTTAACTTTCTTGCTCGGCTCCTTGTTTGGTCTGTAGCGCGTGGGCCTAAGGGAGGAAACTTGGTATGAAGGATTACATTCGAAAATATAAAAACTGGCTAATGTTGAGCATCTTTGTCGCAGCAACTGTTATAGCCTTGGTGCCCTTGTTTGGAGTTTTAGGGTATGTCTTGAAAAATGGCCTTGGGGCATTGAATATGCAGTTTTTTACCAACTTACCCAAAGCCATGGGGCTGTCAGGTGGGGGGATGGCCAATGCTATAGTAGGGACTTTGATCATGGTATTAATTGCGAGTCTGATCGGTATTCCGGTTGGGATTCTGGCAGGAATTTATCTAACGGAATATGATCGCCATAGTTGGTTCAGTACAGCGGTTCGTTTTGCAACGGACGTATTAACAGGTATCCCTTCAATAATTGTTGGGATAGTTATCTATACAGCCGTAGTATTAAAAATGGGTAACTTTTCGGCCCTGGCAGGTGGTTTGGCCTTGGCAATTATTATGATTCCCTTAATCATTCGTTCCACAGAAGAAATGCTAAAGCTTGTTTCCCATTCAATTAGAGAAGCAGGATATGCTTTAGGTATATCTAAGGGTAAAACTATTTTAAAAATTGTGCTTCCAACTGCCGCCAAAGGAATAATTACCGGAGCAATGTTAGCCATCGCTCGTGTCTCAGGGGAAACCGCTCCTTTATTATTTACGGCCTTAGGGAATCAGTATTGGGCACGATCTCTGAATGAGCCTATTGCTTCGTTGCCCGTTCAAATTTTCCAATATGCTACATCTCCTTATAAGGAGTGGCACCAACTTGCTTGGGCCGGATCCTTAGTATTAATTCTTTTGATTATTATTATAAATTTGGCTGCCCGATTTGCATTTCGCTCGAGACATAGTTAGGAGGGGATCTATGTGGGACAGACTTTGAGTGTTCGTAAGCTTGAAGCGTGGTATGGCCCTAACAAGACTCTTAAGGGCATAAACATGGAGATTGAGGCTAATCATGTGACAGCTATTATTGGCCCGTCAGGATGTGGAAAGTCAACTTTTGTTCGTTGTATAAACCGTATGCATGAGACGTTGCCCGGCACAAAGGTTATTGGAGAAATCATTTTAGATGGAGAAAGCATTTATGACCAAGATCCCGTGGCCTTAAGAAAAACTGTCGGCATGGTTTTTCAAAAACCAAACCCCTTTCCTTCAATGAGTATTTTTGAGAATGTGGTTGCCGGGGTCCGATTAAATGGTCAGAGAAACAAGCAAAACCTACAGGCCATTGCCGAGAGAAGTTTACGGATGGCTGCTCTCTGGGATGAAGTAAAAGATCGCTTGAATTATTCAGGTATTAGTTTATCAGGTGGTCAGCAGCAGCGTTTGTGTATCGCTAGAGCGTTGGCAGTTGAACCTGAGATACTGCTTATGGATGAACCGGCCTCAGCCTTAGACCCTATAGCGACAACTCACATTGAAGAATTAATTAGGCAATTAAGAGATAATTACACCATCCTTATAGTTACGCATAATATGCAACAAGCGGCACGAATTGCAGATTCTACAGCGTTTTTTCTTAATGGAGAACTTGTTGAGCATGGAGCAACCTCTGAAATATTTACAAACCCAAAAGATAAACGAACTGAGGACTATATTACTGGGCGATTCGGCTAGAAAAGGAGGATGTGGTTTAAATGAGACAGTCACTTAACGAAGGACAATTTGTTTTAATCCAGCTACTTAAAGATATGGGAAAAGAGGTTGAACGTATTTTGCAGGGTTGTATGCAGACGTTAATTTCTTTAGATCGAATACAAGCAGATTATTGGATTGCCGAAGATCAGAAAATTAACGACTTCGAACGTCAAGTCGATGATGAATGTGTGCGTTTAATTGCAACCCAGCAGCCTGTTGCCAAAGATTTGCGGAAAATTATTTCGGCGATGAAAATATCCACTGACCTTGAACGCATGGGAGATTTAGCCATTGATATAGCCAAGATTGTCCGGAGAATCGAGGGTCCTTTAATTAAGCAGCTTATTGATATTCCCCTGATGGCGGAGAAAGCTCTGGAAATGATGAGACGAGGCTTAGAAGCCTATGCTATCGAGGATATGGAACTTGCCAATGGTTTAGCGGATCAAGATGATCAAGTTGATCAGCTGTATAAGAAAGTTGTCAGAGATTTACTGGTAATTATGACAGAAAGGCCGGAAGTTTTAGATCAGGGCATGTACTTAGCCTTTGTGGGGCGATACCTAGAAAGGTTTGCAGATCATGCAACTAATATTGGAGAAAATGTCATATACATTGCAACAGCTGGGAGACAAGATTTGAACAAGTAATAATTTTTTTTGACAAATGTTTGACGGAATGCATACTCTGAATACTAGATACTGTTAATATTTTTTGACCTTGTTGAAGTGTTGGTTTATACTAAGTAAAGCAGACCAATGATATGAGGTGTAGTGTTGACTAAGAAAGTTGCAGTTGTCACTTTAGGTTGTCCTAAAAATCAAGTGGACAGTGAAGTGATGTCAGGTTTACTGGCTAAAGATCACATATTTGTTGAAAACCCTGAAGAGGCAGAAGTTATTGTTGTAAATACCTGTACGTTTATTCAATCTGCCAAGGAAGAATCCATTGAAGCCATTTTTGAAATGGCCAATCTTAAGAAATCTGGTAATTGTCAGACCTTGATTGCAGCTGGCTGTTTAGCTCAAAGATATGGTTCAGAATTAATGCAGGATATTCCTGAATTAGACGGTGTTCTTGGAACGGGGAATATCGATGAAATAACAAAGTTAGTTCAAGCAACTGAAGAATCGCGTACCTCTCTGATTAAGCAAGGAGCACCGGATTTTCTCCACAATGAACAGATGGCCAGAATCCGTTCTACACCGGATTATCTCGCCTATGTAAAAGTTGCCGAGGGTTGCGATAACTATTGTACTTATTGTGTTATTCCCTATGTACGTGGGCGTTTTCGTAGTCGCCCTCTGGAATCCGTAATTCATGAAGTAAAAGAAATGGCTGCTCAAGGAGTTAAGGAAATCCTGGTTATGGGCCAAGATACCACCCGTTATGGGCAGGATCTATATAATGAACTTCGACTTCCTGAGCTCATTCGTGAGCTTGCTCTTATAGAAGGAATCGAATGGATTAGATTAATGTATTGTTATCCAGAGCGTTTCTCGGATGAATTAATTGAAGTTATGCGCCAAGAACCGAAGGTTTGTAAGTATATTGACTTACCGTTGCAACATGCAGATAATAAAATATTAAGAGACATGAATCGGCGGGGAACTATTGAACAAGCAGAGATCCTGATTAATAAATTACGGACTGCAATTCCGGACATAACTCTGCGAACAACTATGATTACTGGTTTCCCCGGAGAAACTGAGCAAGAATTTCAAACGATGCTTGATTTTATTAAGCGAGTCCAATTTGATCGCCTTGGTGTTTTTGCCTACTCTCAAGAGGAAAATACCCCGGCAGGTCAAAGAGAAGATCAGGTACCCGTGGAACTTCGCGAACAGCGAAGAGATCAGATTATGGAAATTCAACAAGGCATATCTCGGCAACGACTTCAGCGTTGGGTTAATAGAATTGTTAAGGTGCTTATAGAGGTAAAACTGCCCGATGGCCGGTGGATGGGACGAACAGAAGGGGATGCTCCAGAAATCGATGGTCAAGTCTATATCAAGGATACACAGGTCTCATTTGAAGAAGGGGAAATGGTCAAAGTTCGCATCATTGAGGCGGATAACTACGATTTAGTGGGAGTGGTTGTCTCGTGAATTTACCCAATCGATTAACCCTAGCCAGAATTGTATTGATACCAGTTTTTATGACCTTATTGTTATTGAAATTTCCAAAAGGTTATACCCTTTTTCCTTATCAAGACTTGGTGGCGGCGGTAATCTTTATCTTGGCTGCCGCTACAGATGGCTTGGATGGCTATATTGCGCGTAAGCGTAATCAAGTTACGAATTTGGGCAAATTCATGGATCCCTTAGCTGACAAGCTTTTAGTGTCAGCTGCTCTAATATCTTTAGTTCAGCTCGGAGAGGTTACGGCGTGGATCGCTTGGATCATCTTGGCCAGAGAGTTTGCAGTTACAGGGCTTCGAGCCATTGCTGCCGTCGACAGGGTTGTGATTAGTGCCAGTAAACTTGGTAAAATTAAAACCACGACTCAAGTAATTGCAATTTCAGCAATACTATTACACGATTGGCCACTTTCTCTTGTAGGTATATATATTGGTCAACCGCTTTTGTACATAGCCCTGTTTTTCACAGTTATATCAGGCCTGGATTATCTAATGAAATCTCGTAAATTATTACGTAAGTAGTTTATACTCAAATTCCGCGCAACTATCAATGAGTGCTCTTCCAAAGATGAGCACTCATTTTTAATGTTCTGAACGGAGTGTTAATTAAAAAAAGTCTTCCTCATATAACCATATTTGGCTATAAAATTTTTTTTCTCAGTATATACTACGTGCTATAATGTCGATATAGCATGTAGTATATCAAATGGAGGAAAATATGATGACAAATCGCCGAATACTGTTGATTAGCCTCGTTGGATTTCTGATATTTGGATTGCTACTAGGGGGTAGATACATTTATCAGAAGCAGTGGGTTGATGTTACCATCTTAAGTCAAAGTCAGGAAATCCCCGGAGTTGTTTCAGCGAAAGTCGAAAGTCACAATGGTTTAAAAGAGATGGTTGTAAAGACCAATCAGTTAACTAACCTTCGACAAGCCTGCCAGATATTAAAAAAAGTTGCGGAAAATGTGCCGATTCGATTTATTGACAGCAGGAATCAAACCCTTGAGCGGGTTCTTGGGCAAATGCAGTTTGCTGTACAGGAAGGTATCGTAAGTGGAAACTTTACGGTTATGGCCCAAAATCTAAGAACCCAAGCAGAAAATGAAGGTGTCAATTTAGAACTGGAAATGGATAGTGACGCCATTTATTTGATCCTTAATCAGGGCCAAGCTCAGCTGATAGAGGTTATCGAACGGAATGGGCAAGGTGAATTTCTATCCAGTGAAAAGGATATGGGTTAATTAAGAAAGGGAGAAGGTAAGGTATGAAATATGACATCTTATTAGGCCTTGGGATAGGAGTCTTCGCCTTTTTAATGACAATGGGCTATAACGTATTTCCTATAGGGTTGCTTTTCGTAACGAGTTATCTGGTTTGGAAATATGTCATTTCTCGCCAGATGGTTAAAAATGGCAGCGGTGTAGCCGTGCTGACAACGGGAATAGATTTTGAGGACATCGGAGGGCAAAGTGTCGCTAAAAAAGAGTTGCAGGAAGCATTAGACTTTCTACTCTATTCAGATAGAATGAAAGCCTTAGGAATTCGTCCTTTGAAAGGAATATTATTGTCCGGTCCCACTGGGACAGGTAAAACATTATTAGCTAAAGCAGCTGCTAGGTATACAAATTCGGCATTCTTATCAGTATCTGGTAGTGAGTTTGTGGAAATGTACGCAGGTGTCGGAGCTGAAAGAGTACGTGGCTTGTTTCGCAGAGCAAGGGAAATGGTGCGCAAGGAGAAGAAGTCTAGTGCCATTATTTTCATTGATGAAATGGATATTTTAGGGGCAAAGCGTGGCAGCAATGTATCCCATCATGAATATGATCAAACACTTAATCAACTCCTTATTGAGATGGATGGTCTTAAAGCAGATCAAGGTCCTAACATCCTAGTTATGGGTGCAACGAATCGGCCGGAAGCCCTAGACGCTGCCTTACTTCGCCCAGGACGTTTTGATAGGCAAGTGAAAGTTGATTTGCCAGATAAAGACGGACGATTAGCAATACTAAAAATTCATACAAAGAATAAGCCACTAGCACCGGAAGTGCGCTTAGAAAATATTGCTCATGAGACTTTTGGTTTTTCAGGTGCTCATTTAGAGAGCTTAACCAATGAAGCCGCTATCCTGGCAATGCGTGAGGAAGCATGTGAGATTAATGAACACCATTTACATGAGGCTGTTGAAAAGGTGATGTTGGGCGAAAAACTTGATCGAAAACCAACCCCAGAGGAATTACGGCGTATTGCGATTCATGAAAGTGGCCATGCCCTCCTGGCAGAAACGGTTCGACCAAATTCTGTTTCCCAGGTCTCTATTCGCTCTAGAGGAAATGCTCTTGGTTACGTTCGCCATTACCCCAAAGATGATTTATATCTTTACACAAAGGATATGTTGGAAGAGCAGATTATGGTGGCCTTAGCAGGAGCAGTTGCTGAAGAACAGATTTTAGGAACCCGAAGCACCGGTGCCGCCGGAGATTATGAGCAAGCCTTAAGTCTTGTTGAAAAGATGCTGCTGGCAGGTATGTCTTCGTTGGGAGTTGCTGATATTTCTCGCTTGAATGCAGATCAACGTCAAACTGAGACAAGAGATATTTTGACTGGGCTTGAAGAACGAACGACAAAAATTCTTAAGGCGAACATTGAAACCTTATTAAGGATTACTAAGATTCTTGAAGAAGAAGAGACTTTAGGCGGGGAAGTCTTAAGATCTCATTTACAGACTGTAGCCTAAGCAAAGCCCTCCCAAGTTGAAGGATAACCTTAACTTGGGAGGGATTTTTCCATTTCCTTGATATTTTAACAAGACAAAGAAGGATATTTTCGTGCCAGATCAGAAATAATTAATCAGGTATGAATCATGAATTTGCGTTGCTTATAGGAGAGTGATAAACTATATGAAAGCTGAAATTGTCTCAACTGGGACTGAATTATTACTTGGAGAAACCCTCAATACCAGTACTCACTATTTAACAGGAAAACTGTCGTCATTAGGCATTGAAGTAGACTACCATACGACCGTAGGGGACAATCCAGACCGATTAGAACAAGTTTTACGCCAAGCAATTGAGCGCAGTGATCTTATCGTTACAACTGGAGGGTTGGGTCCAACAATAGATGACTTAACAAAGGAACTGGTTGCTAAAGTCTTAGATTTGAAAATGGAGATAGATTCCGCAAGTTTAGAACAGATTAAGCAGTTCTTTGGCCGCAGAAAAGCTCCAATGCCTTCTAGTAATGAGAAACAAGCCTTCTTTCCCACAGGTTCAAAGATCTTGCCTAACCCTATAGGAACCGCTCCGGGAGCTGTTATTACTAAAGATAACAAGACCGTTGTTATCTTGCCTGGTCCTCCTTTTGAAATGCAGCCTATGTTTGATAACTATGTTTGGCCAGAATTAGAGCAAATGATTGGACTGCATGTTGTACGAATGAAGGAGCGTGTCCTAAAAGTTTTTGGTATAGGAGAATCTGCTATTGAGAAAGTACTTTATGACCTGATGAATCTTCCTAATCTTACGATGGCCTTATTAGCTAAAAGAGCAGAGATGCACATTCGTTTAGTTGCCAGAAGCACTGAAATCATGTCGGGTGAGGCTAATAAGGCTCTGGATCAAGTGGAAGAGGAGATTCGCCGGCGTTTAGGAAATAAAGTATTTGGGCGAGATCAAGAAACTATGGTCAGCATTGTTGGAAGAACTCTAAATAACAAGAATTTAACAATTTCTACAGCTGAATCATGTACAGGAGGCTTGCTTGGGGCAGCTTTAACTCAGGAACCGGGCAGCTCCAAGTTTTATTTAGGTGGAGTAGTGAGTTATTCAAATTCTTTAAAACAAGGCCTACTAGGAGTAAGTGAGAAAAACCTTAAAGCATTTGGAGCAGTGAGTGAAGAGGTTGCCAAGGAAATGGCATTTGGAATTCGTTCCAAGACAGGATCAGATCTGGCTATCTCAACAACAGGAATAGCAGGGCCAGATGGAGGCAGTGATGAGAAACCGGTGGGACTAGTTTACATTGGTTTTGCAACGGCTAAGGGTGTCCATGCTGAAAAATTTCAGTTTTATGGTGAACGGGAGTCTGTTCGTCAGTTGACCGTTCAAGCTGCCCTTAATGGAGTACGCCTGATATGTTGAACAGTGAAGGGAGATTACAATTAGGTGATGGTTGAACGTTTACAGACCTTTGGGGATATACAGTTAAGTAAACCACTTTTACAAGCCCTTACGGAGATGGGTTTTGAAGAGCCTTCTCCAATTCAAAAAGAAGCAATTCCTGTTGCATTAGACGGAGTAGATCTTATCGGACAGGCGCAGACAGGTACGGGTAAAACAGCTGCTTTTGGAATTCCTATTACCGAAAAGGTAAATGCTAAGTTTCAAGCAGTTCAGGCGCTTATTGTAACACCTACTCGAGAATTAGCTATTCAGGTTTCGGAAGAAATTGCCAAGCTTGGAAAATATAAGCACGTAAAACCTTTGCCAATCTATGGCGGGCAGCCTATTGATCGCCAAATTCGAGCATTACGAATGGGTTATCAAGTGGTTGTTGGAACACCGGGCAGGTTATTGGATCATCTGAATCGTGGGACACTGCGTTTGCAGCATGTAAAAACGGTAGTTCTGGATGAGGCCGATGAAATGCTGGATATGGGCTTTATCGACGACATCGAGAGCCTTCTCCGGGAGGTTCCGGCAGAAGGTAAGCAAGTTCTCCTCTTCTCAGCGACCATGCCTCCCGGAATTAGAAAATTGGCCCAAACGTATATGAACTCACCGCGTTCTGTTACGGTGAGTCGAGATGAATTAACTGTACCTCTGATTGAACAGGTTTTCTATGAGACTAGGGAAAGCATTAAAGTAGATGCCTTAGGGCGGATCATTGATATGGAGGATATCGGTCAGGGGATTATTTTTTGTCGTACAAAACGCGGAGTCGATGAACTGGTAGTGGCGCTGGAGGCAAGAGGATATTTTGCTGATGCTCTGCATGGAGATTTAAGCCAACAACAGCGGGATCGAGTTATGAAGCGGTTTAGGGATGGGAAGACCGAATTGCTAATTGCTACAGATGTTGCTGCCCGGGGATTAGATATTAATAATGTAACCCATGTTATTAACTTTGATATTCCACAAGATCCGGTGTCCTATGTGCATCGGATTGGACGAACAGGGCGAATTGGCCGTAAGGGGCAAGCAATAACCTTAATATCCCCAAAAGAATATCGCCAGCTGCGCCTAATCGAAAATCTTATTAAAACGAGGATTAGACGGCAGGAGCTGCCTTCCTTAGCTGATATTAGTGAGCGTCAAGCCGAAAATATCAAGATGCAGTTGATTAAGTTAATGCAAAGTAATCGATTGGGAAACTACCGTGCCATTGTTGGTGACTTGCTTCAAGAATATGATTCTATGGATGTAGCAGCTGCGGCCTTAAAATATGCTATAGAGGGTGCAAATGTCGATGAACTTGTTGAAGGCAGAGAGCCAGACGAACAGCTCTTTGCTAACACGGGAGCATCAGCAGGTATGGTGCGCTTTTTTATAAACATCGGAAGACTTCAACAAGTTCGCCCCCAGGATATTATCCGCTGGATTGCAGATCAAAGCGGGATCTCTGGAAACAGTATCGGAATAATAAATATTTATGATAAATTTACCTTTGTAGAAATTCCTGAGAAATATGCTTCTAGAGTTCAAAGCTGTATGCATCAGACTATGATCAAAGGCCGTAAGGTGAGTGTCGAACCAGCTAAAGCACGTGAAAACTTCTAATGTTGATTAGAATAAGCCTAAAAAGCTAACCGTTGTGGTTAGCTTTTTGCGTAATTAAGCAAAAAGGCTTTACTAAGAGTTTCATAAACAAATTGACAAGTATTGAGGAGGACATCTATAATAAGAACCGAACAGATGTTTTGCTAAAGTGACAAAATGCTAAGGCATATGAGAAGGATAAGGAGGATAAAGCATGGCCGAAACAAATAAGCTCAAGGCACTTGATATTGCTCTTGCTCAGATTGAAAAGCAATTCGGTAAAGGTTCGATTATGAAACTCGGAGAGTCCTCGACAGACAGGATGATTGATATTATTCCGACAGGTTCTTTGGCAATAGACCTGGCTTTAGGAGTTGGAGGGGTGCCTAGAGGGAGGATTATCGAAATCTACGGACCCGAGTCTTCAGGAAAAACTACAGTAGCCCTTCATATTATTGCCGAGGCGCAGAAATTGGGGGGAGCAGCAGCATTCATAGATGCTGAGCACGCCCTTGATCCGGTATATGCAAAAGCGTTAGGGGTTAATATTGATGACTTGCTTGTTGCTCAGCCGGATACTGGGGAACAGGGCTTAGAAATCTGCGAAGCTCTAGTGCGCAGTGCTGCCGTCGATGTAATCGTGGTTGACTCTGTTGCTGCTTTAGTGCCACGTGCCGAGATTGAGGGCGAAATGGGGGACAATCATGTCGGCTTGCATGCTCGACTGATGTCCCAAGCCTTGCGTAAGCTGACCGGATCAATCAGCAAGAGTAATACTTGTGTTATTTTTATTAACCAAATCCGCGAAAAGATCGGGGTAATGTTTGGTAGTCCGGAAACCACAACCGGTGGGCGCGCTCTAAAGTTTTATGCCTCAATTCGGATGGACATACGTCGTCAAGAAGCCATAAAATCTGGGCAGGATGTAGTTGGCAACAAGACCCGGGTAAAAGTGGTCAAGAATAAAGTTGCCCCCCCTTTTAAACAAGCTGATTTTGACATTATGTATGGAGAAGGTATTTCTCGTGAAGGAAGTATTGTCGATATCGGGACAGAGATGGAGATAATCGCCAAGTCAGGCGCTTGGTATTCCTATAATGGAGAGCGGTTGGGGCAGGGCCGGGAGAATGTCAAAGAGCACCTTAAACAACATCCGGAAATAGCTCTTGAGCTAGAACAACGGATTCGCGCTAACTTAATGCCTGTAGCAGTTACCGCTGATAAAGAGGAAGATACGTTTGAAGAGTTCTAAACCTCCTAAAAGCGTAATGGAAACTGCTCTTGATGCAATATCTCGTCGACTTCTTACTTATCACGAATTAGAAACTCGTCTAATTGAGAAAGGCTATGAAAGTTCGGAGATTAAGGCTGCTTTAGAACGAATTGTTGAATGGGGCTATGTTAATGATCGAGAGTTAGCGTTAATGTATTCGGAAAGTCGACTTAAGCGTTATTCTCGGCGAAGGGTTCAACAAGATATGCAAAATCGAGGGATCGAATCGGAATTAATTGAACAGGCCCTAAAAACAACGTATTCTAGTAAGGATGAGCACGAGCAGTGCTTGTTGCTGGCTGAACGTTGGTATACTCAAGAAGAAAAACGGTGGGAATTGAAGTATGCGGCAGATAACGCCAAAAGAACCATCCCTCGTGAACTATGGGTTCGACAAAAAGTAACTCGCAAGCTTGTTCAGAGAGGTTATCCTTCAGATACGGTGCGAAGTGTTATCAATCAAATCGGAAATGAGAGAGAAGACAGCAGTGTATAGAATTGAGCTATTTAGGACAAGCTTGACATTAACTGCAAATGATATTAAAATCTTAACAGAGACCTGTCTCTGTTAAGATTTAACCTTTAAAGGTTTTCTTATAGATTTCGTTGTAGTTAGCTAAAATATGGTTTTTTTGACTAGCGAGCGAGAGTTGTAGGAAACAGGAAGAATGCCTGTTTTAAAGGTTATGCTTAGAGTGACTGGTTTTGGAAACCAGTTTTTTTTATGTAATAATAGAATTTAAAAAATTTAAACCAAAGGAGGTGTGTAGACGTATGATCGAACTAATTATCACAGGGTTGGTCTCGGTTCTAGTGGGATTAGGTTTAGGTATCTTTGCTGGTTGGCTTTTCCGCAAGAATACTGCTGAAAAGAGTATTGGCTCTGCAGAAGAGGAAGCAAAACGGATTGTTGAAAATGCCCATGCGGCAGCAGAAAGCAAGAAAAGGGAGTCCGTAGTTGCAGCCAAAGAAGAAGTTATGCATATTCGCAATGAAGTTGAAAAGGAAACCCGGGAACGGCGCAACGAACTTCAACGGTTAGAACGACGCTTGCTTCAAAAAGAGGAAAGTCTAGATCGGAAAATTGAATCACTAGAACGCAAAGAGGAAAACCTACACCGCAAAGATAGTGAAGTAGAACAACTTAAAGAAGAGTTGACTCAGATTGTAGGTAAGGAACAGGCGGAACTAGAACGTTTATCAGGTATGACCTCGGAAGAGGCTAAACAGTTGTTGCTTAAACGTGTAGAAGAAGACGTTCGTTATGAATCGGCGATTCTAATTAAGGAAATTGAAACTCGTGCAAAAGAAGAAGCTGAGAAAAGGGCAAAGAATATTATTGCCTTAGCAATACAGCGATGCGCAGCTGATCATGTCGCTGAAACAACAGTATCTGTTGTAGCATTGCCGAGTGACGAAATGAAGGGTCGGATTATTGGTCGTGAGGGGCGTAATATCCGTACCATTGAAACCCTAACGGGGATTGATCTTATCATTGATGATACTCCTGAGGCTGTTATACTATCAGGATTTGATCCAATTCGCAGAGAGGTTGCGCGGATTGCTCTTGAAAAACTCATAGCAGATGGTCGAATACATCCGGCACGGATCGAAGAGATGGTAGAGAAGGCTCAGAAGGAAGTTGACCAAAAGATTAGAGAAGAAGGAGAGCAGGCGACTTTTGAGACAGGGGTACATGGATTGCATCCTGAATTAATTCGTTTGCTGGGCCGACTTAAGTTCCGTACAAGTTATGGACAAAATGTCCTAAAACACTCGACAGAAGTATCCCATTTAGCAGGCTTAATGGCTGCTGAGTTGGGAGTTGATATTCAGCTTGCTAAACGTGCGGGTCTGCTCCATGACATAGGTAAGGCAGTTGACCATGATATGGAAGGTACCCACGTTCAAATCGGTGTTGACTTAGTCAAAAAATACAAAGAGTCCACCGAAGTAACCCATGCAATCGAAGCTCATCATAATGATGTGGAACCAAAGACAATTGTTGCAGTACTTGTGGCAGCGGCAGATGCAGTTTCAGCAGCTCGTCCTGGTGCCCGCAGAGAAACTCTGGAAACTTATATCAAGCGGCTTCAAAAGCTTGAAGAGATTGCTGAGAGTTTTGAAGGGGTAGAAAAATGTTTTGCTATCCAAGCAGGACGTGAAGTCCGCATTATCGTTAAACCGGATAAAATTGACGATGTGTTGGCTCCGCGTGTTGCACGAGAGATCAGTAAGCGGATTGAGGAAGAACTCGAATATCCGGGACAAATAAAAGTGGTTGTTATCCGGGAAACTCGGGCAGTAGATTTTGCAAAGTAATTATTATACAAAATAAACAATCAGGCGACCATTGGTCGCCTGATTGTTATTAGGAGCCAGGTAATAAGGCGTAAGGCTTAGTTTCTAGGGCTAATCCCATAAATGACCAGCTTAAATATGCGTTGATTGAGCAGGAGATTGTTGAATGATGCCGAATAGTAAGCATGTTAGGACAGCGTATAGAGAGGGCTGAAATCGAGAATGTTTAGTTATAAAGATGGAGGGCGTTTGCAAGACGGAGTTGGTCTGCTTACTTCAATACTCATGAGATATAACGAGGTGGGATCAGTTCACTATTGGAGAGAAGAACATGCACTAAAGTTCACGTTCCTGGTTTCCCAACCTCAAAAGGTTAAGTCTCTCCAGGATTTATTAATACCTGCCTTGGAATTCTTCCATCACTTAGAAGGCCAAAAAATGCGAGTTTTTGATGTGGTTTGTAGAAGCGAGGAGTCAGTCTGTGTCATTACTGTGACCAGAGATGTTGATAGTATGTCTCAACGGGAGGTAGGACTAATCGTTGAGCTTATTAAAAGGAAGTATAAGCTGGAATTGATTTATGATGAATTATATTTGCCAGAAGATGAACAGGTATATCAGGAAGAAAAGATTAGTCAGATGTTGTCTTCCATTCAGAGCAATGATATTAATAAAAATGTTCTAGCCTTGCGAGAGGAAGGCAAAGTATTAGTATTTAAGACGTAAATGATTATATTTTCTTATAGAAATTTAAGTTGAAACAGTTATTTAGTATAGTAAAAAATGGTATCCTATTTATAATGGGCTAAATTAGAGTTGGCCGCTGGGAAGGAGGGTTAATTATTTGCACATACTGTTTATAGGGGATATAGTGGGAAAACCCGGAAGAGAGGCTGTTAAACGATTCCTGAAACCACTTCAAGAGAAACATCAAATTGATGTAACGATTGCCAATGGTGAAAATGCAGCTGCAGGAAAAGGCTTAACCAAAGAGATTGCCGATGAGCTCTATGCCAATGGAATCGAATTCTTAACAATGGGCAATCATGTTTGGGATCAAAGAGATATTATGAACTTTATTGATCGTGAGTCTAGGTTAATTAGGCCAGCTAATTATCCCGTTGGAGCACCGGGACAAGGACATGGTTTCATCCGTACTATGGGTAAAAAGATTGGTGTTTTGAATCTTTCAGGCCGGGTATTTTTACCCTCACTAGATGACCCATTCAGTGGAGCTATTCGCTGGATTAATCAAATCAAACAGGAAACCCCCATCATTATTGTAGATTTTCATGCTGAAGCCACATCAGAAAAGGTTGCTATGGGGTGGTTTCTAGATGGAAAGGTTAGTGCAGTCATTGGTACTCATACTCATATCCAAACTGCAGACGCTCGCTTACTTGACCAAGGAACAGCGTATATTACTGATGTCGGTATGACTGGGCCCAGGGATTCAGTACTAGGAGTAAAGAAGGAAATAATTATCAATCGCTTTTTAACTCAGCTGCCTGCAAAGTTTGAATTAGCAAGTGGACCAATACAGCTGAATGCTGTGGTTTTAGATATTGACGAAGAGACAGGGAAAGCGCGGCGGATCGAAGCAATTCAAGTGACTGGTGAAAAGTGATACTGCCCAAATTCACCCCAAGGTTTATTGGAAAAATGTTTTATCGATGAAAAATCTGAAAATTCTTTATTGATAAATAGAGGATTTTGTCTGCTCCTTCTCGAATACATATATTCTAAGTTGTGGTAATACTTGTAAATGAATTCGAGCAGGAGGATGTGTCTATGGAAGTTTTAAAAGTCTCAGCAAAATCAAGCCCGAATGCGGTTGCAGGAGCACTTGCAGGAGTACTTCGTGAAAAGGGCGGCGCTGAGCTACAGGCTATTGGTGCCGGTGCTCTTAACCAGGCTGTAAAAGCCGTAGCAATTGCACGTGGTTTTGTGGCTCCGAGCGGAGTCGATCTTATATGTATTCCAGCCTTTACAGACGTTTTAATTGAAGGAGAAGAGCGGACAGCAATTAAATTAATTGTACAGTCTCGTTAAGAAGTTTGGAATACAGAAGGAAGCGATTAAACACCTGTTTGCCTAGGTCTAGAGCAAACAGGTGTTTATTATACTAGTCAGAAAGCATAATGATTCCGTTTGTAAAAAAGAACGTTCCGATTATCGAGGGAGGCGGATTGCATGAAATATTATATAATTGACGGTCATTGTGATAGCTTAAGCTATTATGTCAATGGTGAAAGAACATTGCAAGATCCCCTAGATGGAGGGCATTGGGATATCCGGCGGGCCAGGGCAACAGGCATAACTCTGCAATTTTTGGCTGCGTATATTGAGGCAGAGTATAAACCTATGATGGCCACACATCGGGGCTTGCAGTTAATTGAAGGTGCTCATCGACTCATTGAAAGTCATAGGGAACAACTATTTCTTATACAGAGCAAGAACGATCTTAATAATATTCCTGACCCTAAACGAACAGGGATTTTGTTAAGTGTGGAGGGGGGAGAGATATTAGGACAAAATCTCTTTATGCTTGACATAATCTATCGTTTGGGAGTGAGAGCCTTAGGACTAACCTGGAACCAACGCAATGAGTTGGGAGATGGGGTTGGAGAATTGAATACTAGGAGCAGATTAACGAGTTTAGGAGAAAAAGTCGTCTTACGTATGAATGAATTAGGGATGCTGATAGATGTTTCGCACCTTAACGAAGAGGGATTTTGGCATGTTACTGAATTGTCTAAGGATCCTATCGTTGCAACACATTCGTGTTCTAAGGCATTGTGTAATCACCCGCGTAATTTAACGGATCAGCAATTACTGGCTTTGGCCAAGCATAATGGGGTAGTGGGGGTGAATTTCAATCCAGGCTTTCTAAACGAAAATGGGGCGGCAACGAGAGCAGATGTTGTCCGTCATATTTGTCATATTGCAGAGGTGGCAGGGGTGGATGCAGTTGGATTAGGGTCGGATTTTGATGGAATTCCTGAAGTGCCAAAGGGGTTAGAACATGTTGGAGAGTATTGTGATTTACTTGATGATTTAATAAAAGTTGGCTTTTCGACAAAAGATGTTGAAAAGATTAGTTATCGTAACTTTAAAAGAGTACTCCTAGAAGTTTTAAAGTAAGCAATAACAACTTTGCTGCCGGCAAGAAAGGGGTAAGAAATGTCTTCAAGAAATGCGTTATATGAAGTTGATTTGCACTGTCACACCACTGCCTCGGATGGTTTATTGACCCCCCGAGAACTTGTTCGCATGGCGGCAGAGATAGGCTTGAAAGGCATTGGAATTACTGACCATGATACAATCCAAGGCTGGGCTGAGGCTGAAGAAGCCGGAGTCCAATATAAAATAGAAGTACTTCAGGGAGTAGAGCTTAATACAGATTGGAACGGGCAAGAAGTACATATCCTTGGATATGCACTCGACAATACATCAGCTAAGTTGAATGAGCAGCTTAAAAGTCTTCGTGAAGCTCGTGAACTCCGAATGCAAGATATTTTGAAGTGTTTGGCCACACTCGATATAGAGCTTCATGATGAGGAAGTTCGGAAGCTATCACAAGGGGATTCCATTGGTCGCCCTCATATAGCCCAGGCTCTTGTAGAACGAGGTATTGTGCGAGATACTCGTGAAGCCTTTGAGAGGTATCTAGGCAGGGGTGCACCAGCTTACGTTCCACGCTATAAAATAAGTACCGAAGAAGGAATTCGATTAGTTCGAGAAGCTCAGGGTGTGGCGGTTCTTGCTCATCCCGGGATGCAGGGACTTGACGACGAGATTCCTGTATGGGCCAAAATGGGTCTTCAGGGACTAGAGGTTAGACATTCTGAGCATAGTGAAGAGGATGTCAGAAGATACGCAGCAATTGCCCAACAGTATGAGTTAATTATGACAGGGGGTTCGGATTTCCATGGAGAAATACGTAAGCCCGGAGTTGAGCTAGGAGAATGGGGAGTTCCTCTTACTGTTCTCCGACAAATTCAGAGATTATCTATTCTTAACAAAAAATAGATTCCGCAGTAACGGGTTTAAAATGCATTTTTCCGGCATAGACTATTAATACAGATAATGCCGGGGGGGCGTAATGATTGAATTCAAACGAAGAAATAAAGCTATTAAAGGCCCGTGTCGGAGAATTAGAGCAGCGTGTCGAACATTTACGAGTCAGTCGCAGAGTGCTTATGAACTTGTTAGAGAAGGTAGAAAGAGAAAAGGTAGCTTTAGTGCGCAACCTGGAAAAGGAAAATGTGCGCTTACAGCGAGATAACAAAAGGTTTGCAAAATGGATTTTTATCAAGAACAGGGAAATTGTAGAACTTCAAGATAAAATGGAATCATCCGCTAAAAAAGCATGAACCACCCTCCGGTGGTTCATGCTTTTTTAGTAAAGTATTTAAAGCGTTAGTGTGAGTTATCCGCTTGCTGCAATATTCGCCCTAAATCAGTATTTGGAGAATGGTGCTCACGAATTAAGTGACAGACAATGGAATTCATTCCGCTTTTTCTGGCTAAGTATTCACTCCACAGAGAGTGTCGGGTATATATTTTTAAGGGGAATGAAAAAAATGAAGGCCCCTTTTCCAAGATAGACCATAGAGGCTTAGGTGCTTTATGCATAAGAACAATATAAACCCTTTGCCAGAGACGGATTGAGACAACTGACTTTCCACAATCATGAAGGAGAGCAGCAGAGATCAGATTTTGATAATCCAAATAAGAAAGAGGATAGCCAGCTTTAAAAATACTTTTGGCGACATCAATGGCATGACGTTGCTCTGCTTTGGACTGGCGCAAAAAAAGTTCCGAAGCAGCTAATGATAAATGATTAGTTGCCCATTCAATATCGGATGGTTTAATACGGGGCATAATAGTTCGAATGAATTGTTGAATACGGTAAAACATGCTTTACCTCCTTCATACATCATAATAACAATGATAATGATATACAAGCAAGAGGGGTACAATAACTGAAATGAAAATAATTATTTTGTTATGCTTTTTTAGTCTATTTCTGATATACTAATTAGAAAACTATTCGAAGGGAGCTAATTATGTCCAATCGTATAATCAATGAAACGGCACTAACGTTTGATGATGTTCTCATTGTTCCGGCTAAATCTGAGGTATTACCAAGAGATGTCGATGTAAGTACGTACTTAACAAAAAAGATTAAGCTTAACATCCCCCTTATGAGTGCTGGCATGGACACTGTTACAGATTCTCGGATGGCAATATCCATCGCTCGAGAAGGCGGAATAGGGATTATTCATAAAAATATGAGCATAAAGCAGCAGGCCTTAGAGGTTGATAAGGTTAAACGTTCCGAACATGGTGTTATTACTGACCCGATCTATTTAAATCCAACTGATACAATTATGCAAGCTTTAAAACTTATGGAGCGTTACAAAATTTCAGGGGTGCCCATTACCGTGGCCGGCAAGTTGGTTGGAATCCTGACAAATAGAGATTTGCGTTTTGAGAAAAACTATGAACGGCTAATTTCAGAAGTCATGACAAAAACTAATTTAGTGACAGCTCCTGTTGGAACTACCCTCGAGCACGCTCAAGAAATTTTAGGCCAGCATAAGATCGAAAAGTTGCCGATCGTAGACCCGGAAGGAATGCTTAAAGGGCTTATTACCATTAAAGATATTGAGAAAGCTCGTCAATATCCTAACTCTGCAAGAGATGAAAGTGGTCGTTTATTAGTGGGAGCTGCAGTAGGGGTTACTGCAGATACATTACAACGTGCTGAAGCATTGGTTAATGCTCGTGTCGATGTTATCGTCTTAGACACCGCCCATGGACATTCCAAAGGGGTAATAGAAATGGTAAGTGTATTAAAAGAGCGTTTTCCTGAGACCCAAATCATCGCAGGTAATGTGGCAACCGCTGAGGCCACTCGTGATTTGATCGAAGCAGGGGCTGACGGGATTAAAGTCGGAATAGGCCCAGGGTCAATTTGTACCACACGTGTTGTAGCGGGAATTGGCGTTCCGCAAATTACGGCTGTCATGGACTGTTCGGAAGAAGCTGAAAAATATGGAATACCGGTTATCGCCGATGGAGGGATCAAATTCTCAGGAGATATTGTAAAGGCCTTGGCATCCGGTGCACGAATCGTAATGATTGGAAGTCTCTTTGCTGGGACGGAAGAAAGCCCTGGAGATTTAGAAATATACCAAGGGCGAAGCTTTAAAGTATACAGAGGGATGGGTTCAATAGGTGCCATGAAAGAAGGCAGCAGAGATCGCTATTTCCAAGAAAAGGATCAGAAACTTGTTCCAGAAGGTATAGAAGGACGAGTTCCCTATAAAGGGCCTGTTTCTGAAACGATCTATCAAATGATTGGTGGATTGCGTGCTGGTATGGGATATTGTGGAACTCCTAATATTGATGCCCTGAGAACTAAGACTCATTTCATTCGCATTACCGCTGCGGGACTTAGAGAAAGCCATCCTCACGATGTGACGATAACTAAGGAAGCACCAAATTATAGCTAGAAAACCTCTAACCTTAGTTTTAACTCGTGTTTAGTGGGGTTTTTCGGGAGCTCCACCCATATCCTTTTTCATGAATTATATAACTACGAACTATATTAGCCGATAATCACCGGGAAGAAGGGGGAGAGTGTTACTCTCTCCCTAATAGTTAGTGGAGGAAAAGTTGTTGTAATATAGGGGGTTCTCATGAATTTAGCATTTTGGCGTTATATGCTTATCCTAAGCTTACTGTTTATTTTTTGGGGTGATTTTTTTGACTCGGGTGGGACGCTTAATCAATTAGCCTTTAATTTTGCACTTTTTTATCCAATTGGGTTTTTGGTAGGTTATCGCAGGAAGTCTGAAAATTTAGTTTCTGCATATATTGCGGCTTTTTTGTTTAATCTATTATCCTATCTAATTGCTTATCTTGTAGAGTTTCCAATTGAAAGTTGGTTAATCGTTGTAGCTGACTTTACAAGTCTTGTTGTTTATCTTAACATTGGAATCTATGTTGGACGACGTGCTCAATCTAAGGAGTGAATCATTATGAAAATCGTTATTGCTCCAGATTCATTTAAAGGCTGTCTAAACGCCTTAGAGGTTGCAAAAGCAATGCGCATGGGGGTTCAAAGAGTTTACCCGGAAAGCAATATTGAAATGATCCCTATGGCGGATGGCGGGGAAGGAACGGTTGATGCAATCCTTAGCTCAGTTAAAGGAGTTAAGATTGAGGTTAGTGTTACAGACCCCCTTGGACGACCAATACAGGCCTCCTACGGTCTTATTGATAATGGTCAAACAGCTATTATCGAGATGGCAGCTGCATCAGGGTTGACCCTCTTAACTTATAAAGAGAAAAACCCCAGAATAACTTCGACTTATGGAACAGGCTTGCTCATAAGGGATGCTCTTGAGCGCGGTGTAAATAAAATTCTTCTCGGGATTGGTGGAAGTGCAACTAATGACGGAGGAGCAGGTATGGCTGTTGCTTTAGGCGTGAAATTGCATGATTCAGAGGGCAGGGCTTTACCATTGGGAGGAGAAGCGCTTTTAGATTTAGCTTCAATTGATATGTCAGAAATTAATCCGCGCTTGTCCGAAGTTAAAATTGAAGTTGCTTGCGATGTTCAAAATACTCTCTGTGGTTCTGAAGGCGCAAGTGCTGTTTACGGGCCACAGAAAGGTGCCAGTCCAGATGATGTAAGAATACTAGATGCCGCTTTGAAAAATCTTGGAGAGCATATAAGTTTAGTAAAAGGAACTAATTTATTGGAATTAAGCGGCGGGGGGGCGGCAGGAGGACTTGGGGCAGGTGCTGTAGGATTTTTAGGTGCTCAGTTGAGAGCGGGGTCGCAAATTATCTTAGAAGTGTCAAATGCAGAGGAAAAGATTAAAGACGCAGACTTGGTTCTCACTGGTGAAGGAAGAACAGACTTTCAGACAGCTTATGGGAAAGTCCCTGTTGGAGTTGCTGCTTTAGCAAAAAAGTACAGTGTACCGGTATTGGTAATATCCGGGTCTGTTGAGGGGTCTCCTGATGCTTTTTTTGCTCAAGGAATTCAAACTTGTTTTAGTGTTTCCGAAGGGCCCGGAACCTTAGATCAAGCTTTTGCTAAGGTGAAATCCCAATTGGAGCGTACTGTCTGGAGGGTTATGACGGTTTGGAAACTTGGAAGGGACAGTGTTAATAAAAAAAGTATTTAACTAATAAAATCTCCCTGGAAAAAGAAGGTAAATAATGGAAGGTGTAGAATGATATATAAGTCAACTATATCTACATTGGTATGCTAGGGGGGGGATTGATGAGTGAATTATCTCGTAGAGAAAGAAAAAAGAATGAAACCCGAGAAAAGATATTCTCTAATGCTATGCAGTTATTTCGTTCGCAGGGTTTTTCCGCTACCTCAGTTGAACAGATTACCCAGAAAGCTGATGTAGGCAAAGGAACCTTCTACAATTATTTTCCTACAAAGGAAGCAGTTGTTAAAGAATTTTCCAAGCGATCCTGGCAGAATCTTTCAAACAGAGGGCGTCAGCCTAGTTTGGGTACACGACAACGTTTAAGTGCCCTCTTACAGGACTGGGCTGAATTTATGATTAAGGATCGTGAAATTGCCTGGGTAACTATTCGGAGTCGTGAAGGTGCGGATTACGATATGAGCTTACATTATGGTTTACTGGCAATTCTCACGGTTGGACAACAAAATGGTGAGATCAATAGTGAATATGATCCCTCTTTTTTGGCGGAGAGCATTGAAGGAATGATGGTCCAGCACTTTATCCGTTGGCATGTTTCAGGGAGCGGAGATCTCCGTGAAGAACTGAACCACGCCTTGGCTGTCTTTTTTAATGGTCTCTCAGAAAAGAAGTGGGAAGCCTGAGGGATCTAAATAATTATTTATGTTATTACTCATATCCCTTCGTTGTACACATAACTTTCAACGGAGGGGTTTTTTAATGCGTGCAAGAAATACACCCAGAGATTTAGGGCTTTGGATGGGTCTGATGCCAGCAGGAGAGAATAATGATATAACTGATGTACCAGGAGTTCGAGTAGGGCATCTGTCATTAATTGAAGGGTCTGGCCCCCTGATTAAGGGAAAGGGACCTGTAAGGACGGGGGTAACAGCGATTTTGCCACGACCGGGGAATCTCTATCGCCAACCATGTAAGGCTGGGATAGAGGTGATAAATGGATATGGCAAATCTCTTGGAGTTCCCTTCATTCAAGAAACGGGCATTCTAAATTCACCGGTTTTATTAACGAATACCCTTAGTGTAAATGATGTAGCAAATGGAGTGATTACCTATCTCCTACAACAGAACCCTGAAATAGGGAACGATGCCAGAACTCCAAACGTTGTTGTAATGGAATGTGATGATTCGTATTTGAATGACATTAGAGGACGTCATGTAAAGTCATGGGATGCGATATTAGCATTGCAGCGTGCTTCAAAGGGGCCTATTGAGCAGGGAAGTGTGGGGGCTGGAGTTGGAATGTCTTGTTTTCAATTAAAAGGAGGTATAGGGAGCTCTTCACGATTAGTTCAAGGTCAAAACCGTCGTAGTTATGTTGTGGGAATTATTGCGTTAGCAAACTTTGGTCTATTAGAGGATTTTATCTTAATGGGAGTTCCGGTTGGAAAATTATTATCCCTAAAGGAATTAGGCTATATCCCCGGGTCTTTAATTCTCGTAGGAATAACGAATGCCCCCTTGTCCCGTTGGCAATTGAAGCAATTGGCAGGCAGAGCAAGTTTAGGAATGGCTCGGACTGGCTCAATCTCTATGCAAGGCAGTGGTGACTTTTGTTTAATGATTAGTAATAATACTCATGATGAGCAATACTTGTCAGACTGGGCTTTAGATGATTTTTTTAGGGCAGTGGTTGAAGCAAGTGCCGAGAGTATTTGGAATTCTATGTTTTCGGCTAAGACTATGGAAGGAAGAGATGGGCGTATTCGTTTAGCCCTTCCAATTCAAGAAACACTAAAGATATTACGTAGTTGGCAAGGGGGTTTGGCAGAAAGTTAATGTGATAGGAATGTTATGCAGATTATTTGTCATGATCTTCGTACTTAGCGCGTAAACATCCTTATGGAGTAAAGCTAAGGGAGGGTCATTGTTGAGTATTACCTGGAATTCAATCTGGGAAACTCATCCTGACGTTTTTATCGTTAAGGAATGGAAGGAATACCCAGAAGATAAAAAAAGAGCAAGTCGTCTTCCTCTTCAGTATGCTTATTTTATGGGTGGTGAGACGACTTTACGTGTAGGAATTATAGCAAGTGCAACAATAAATAGGGAAGATGAATTTCTTCTCGCAGGATTATTATGGGGACATCGACTCAGCAATGGCACAAAGACGGTGATTTACTATGTAGCCCCGGACTTTTCAACGTCCTTCTTAACAGGTCTGTCAAAAGTTGGAGGGATTATTGATGCAAGAGCAGTGTATTGGCGTGAAAAGTTAATGCCTAGCTTATATCCTATCCCTGAGAAGCAACTATTTAGTCGTGTAAGATATCCAATGGGCGAAGACCGACCAAATTGGAAGCGTTGGGGAGAAAGTCTGAATCCAGTGGCTAGGCAACAATTGGTAACGGTGAATAACTTTTTTAGTCAACTAGCTGATAGAAGAGTTCGTATTGTGGTTAAAAATCAAACTATTAATATCTATTGGGGAAACTATGAAATTGCTGAAGTTCGAAAAAAAGGAAAGAAATTTGAGCTTAATAGTAAAGTAAAATGGCTTAAATCATCTGAACAAATGCAAAAATGGCAAAAACAAGGGTGGGTCGATGCTTCAGCTTCTCTTAACCCTGAGTTTTCTGCGACAATTTTAGAAATTCTAGATTACCTTGAATCTTTGCAGAAGGCATGTCAACTTCGCCCCCATGATCATCTTGCTTTGATGCTGCATAATGGGGAAGGTGCATTAAAAATGCTGTGGGGGAGTCCATGGGCCTGGCCATGGCTTCCCAAAGACCGTAGTGAAACCGCCGTACTAGAATTAGAAGAGTGGTTTTATTTTCAGGGAAATGGCCAGCTAAGTGTTGTGTGTCCAATATTTGACAAGTCTTTATTAAAAGCTGCCCGCAGTATTTTGTTGGCTTCCGTGCTGGAAAGGAGCCTGTTATTAGTGAGCGCCAAAGACGAGCTGGGAAATCTTTTAGTATGGGATGGCAGAGTACACTGGCTTACGACACCGGGTAAAGAAGAGGAACTTCGGCGTAGTTACTCTTGGTTAAGTGATGTAAGCAGGTTCCCTATATGGACATTGCCAGAAGACTGGCAAGAAAATGGAATCGATGCTCTGAATTGTCAAAGTAATCACTTTAGTCAGTCACTTATGCAGAAAGGGTATCTGTAAAATCTTCTAACCGGGGAAGATTTATTGTTACAACTGTACCGGTTGTGGTAGATGAATCAGAAAAATGAAGCTTACCGTGATGGGTTAGAATAATTTGTTGAGCAATAGTTAACCCCAGTCCAGTGCCTTCTTCATGCGTAGTAAAGAAAGGATCAAGAATTTTGTGGCGAAGGTTCTCAGGAATACCCGGGCCATTATCAGTGACGCTTATGCAGACCCAGGACTCATCTTGGGTTAATTGTATGCTGACTTTTCCCCCTAGGGGAGAAGCTTCAACGCCGTTGTTAACGATGGACATTAATGCCTGGTGAAGCTGTTCTCTGTCACCCATTACATAGACTGACTGCGGGGGAAATTCTACATCCAGAGACACTCCATATTTTGAAATATATGGTACAGTAGCTTCGGATAAGGAATAAATGCATTCTACCAGGTTGAGCTTATCAAAGTGAGGTGCAGAAGGATTGGTAATTAAGATGAACTTATTAAGCAGTTGGTTAATTGTTTCGATTTCATCAAGTATTAGTACTTGATATGGGCGAAATAGCTCAGGCCATTGCTCAGGAGTAATTAATTGCATAAAGCCTTTAATTGTCGTCAAGGGATTGCGGATTTCGTGGGCTAAGCCGGCTGAAACTTGACTAACTATGGAAAGCTTCTCAACTTGTATCTCATTTTCTAAACGATTTATTGATTCGCTGATATCGAATAGGGTCACAAGGGTTCCTGAAGGTATGTTATGGTCTAGCAAAGGTCGGGTTCGAAATTTTAAATGCTTGGTAAGACCTTGTTGTGTCCAGTTAAAGTCACCATTTTCAGGTATATTAGTCGGTTGGGCATTTGGTAAGATACCTAGAACATTATAAATGGATTTCCCGACTAAGCTGGATGGGGGGAGAGATAAAAGTATTGAGGATTGAGCATTTAAGTCTAGAATAGTACCTAGATTATCCAGGATAATGACTGCTTCGTGAGTATAATCTGCTGTTTGAATTAGAGGAGGATTTTGTCGCAACAGCACTCGAATCGTTTTAAGATGGTGTTCATGCAGACGAAGTTTTTGTTTTTCTGTATGATCAAAAAGAAACATCATGACAAGCAGAAAAAAAACATGTGCCAGCATTAATGGGCCAGAAGGAAGTACTGGATTTAGATATGAACCCAGTATAAGCAGGGTCGACGCTATTATCCAAACTTTTCCCCATGAGGTAAACCAAGGCTCGAACCAGACAACTAGGATTGTGAATGTGATAAATTCTAAAGTAATACGCACTAATTCAGAGAGGGGCAAGTAATAACATAAAACAACGCAGACTAGAAAAAAAACTGAGAATAGGTTAAAAACCCATTGTCGATGGAAAGACTGAAATCGAAATTTAAGGGGAACCACAATGAAAGTCTCCTTCCAAAAACTACTAAAAGCAACACACTGACATAGTTTACCATATAACGAGGTAAAAAAATGTAAGAAAAAGGAGAAATGATTTTTTTAGGGAGAATTACAAATCCGCCTCACAGGCGTGCTTAAAAAAGTTAGCTGGAAAAAAATAGAACAAAATCCGACAGATAATCCTTTGCTTTAAATACTGATAGAAAATATTAATTGTAAATTAACAAATATAGGTGTGCAAGAAAATTAGATATGGTGTATAATTATGCAAAAATCATAAAAGGAGATCATCAAGATGAAATTGCGTAAGGCACGAATAGCGGATGTTGAAGCTATGATGTCATTGATTAATAGTAATGCAGAACAAGGGCTCATGCTTCCCCGATCAAGAAATATGTTGTATGAGAACATCCGTGAATTCCTGCTAGCTGAAGTAGATGGAAATTTAGTTGGAGTTGCTTCATTGCACATACTTTGGAGTGATTTAGCAGAGATAAGAGCGTTAGCGGTGGCCAGTGACTACAAGCGAAGAGGAATTGGAACTCGAATTGTCAAAACTCTTGAAGATGAAGCTAGAGAACTTGGTTGTGCTAAAGTTTTTGCCTTGACATATCAACCAGAATTTTTTAAGTTTTGTGGATATAAAGAGGTGAGTAAGGATCAAATGCCTCAAAAGGTATGGACCGAATGCATTAACTGTATAAAATTCCCTAACTGTGATGAAATTGCTGTTAGTAAGATTTTATAATTTTCATTAAGTACAGTTGTCACAGGTACCATTCAAAATGCCGAACTATCAGTTCGGCATTTTGAATGGAACGGAATTTCTCTTCTTTTCATAGTTAATACTATGGCATTTGCTAAATATGAAGACGGAGAGAGTTCTATGGATTTAAGATATGAAGTCCAAGAGAGTCTTGACCTTGCTAGAGAATATGTATCTGAAGGTGTGAATCAGATACTGTCAGGAAAACTCGATGAGTTGCACGGTGTCTCTCCAAGCCAAGGGGCTACAGCTTTGGCGGCACTGGCACTTCTCGCGATAGGAAGAGGATTTGAAAATGCACAACTGCGTGGGATACAGTGGTTAAAGCAGCAAAATCAAGGCGGGTGGGGGAAATTTCCCGGCGATGAACCGGATGAAGAGATTACCCAGATAGTTAGGATGGTTCTGCAGGGAAGTGAAGGTGGATGGAAAGCCAAGATTAAACTTCTCTCACAAGCCAAGAGATTTTCTCACGTAATTTTATCCCTAGGGGAAAGAGTTATTCCGGGATTGGAGGGGCCTACGTCTGAGGAAATAATGCTTCCTACCATTCTTGAGGATAATGTATTAACAAAACTACCCCTTTATGGAAGATCTGTAGTGATAGCTGCCTCGCTGCTGGCCTCAAACTCTCAAGATGGAATTCTAAAGGGTATCCAATACCTGATAAATAGTCAAATGTCGGACGGTTCTTGGGCCGAAGATATAATTGCGACCAGTATGTCAATTTTGGCTTTAGAGAGTAAGGGAATGTATATAGAACAAACTCAAAAAGCTGGACGCTGGTTGGTAAAGAAACAATATCCAAGTGGAGGATGGGCTGCTTTTGACCAACTAAAAGTATGGTCAATCGGATGGGCCATAAGTGTCTTTGGAGAAGTAACTCAGAACTTTTCAGAAATCCCTTGGCTTGAGGAAGCTGTCAGCTGGTTGCAAAAAGCGCAAAATACAGATGGCAGTTATGGCAGTACTCCACCATACACTCACCCAGATTTAGATGATACGGCAGTTGCTTTGATTGGTTTACATCAAGTAGTTGGAGAAAGAAATAAGCTTGGAGTAACTCTACTTGAGAGTTTACAAAACACTGACGGTAGTTGGAGTACATTTCCTAGTTTCCAAGGTATACCTCCTAATGTTTGCTCGGAATTCCCAGTGTATATTTCCAGTGTTGACGTAAGTATTCATGTGTTAGAAGCCTTATGGCGAAGTTCACGAGCACAAGAGGAGAAAATCTGGAAGGGGCTTAATTGGGTATTAGCACAGCAGGACGATCAAGGAGCTTTTCCTGCATCTTGGTTTGAGGGCTCAATATATAGCACCGCGCAAGCTATGGAATTGTTAAGTAAGTGGAAGTTCAGTTGGGAAGGATGGAATACTGCACGTCACATTATAGGAGCCAGGAAAAAGGGGCTGGAGTATTTAGTGGAATCACAGAAGTTAGATGGGGGTTGGGGCTCAGTTGTGGAAACAGGTTTGACAATCGCAGGGCTATGGCGTTTTTCAAGAAATATTCCCCTGAGAGTTCTGGAAAGTGGAATTAAAAATCTCCTCTCGGAACAGAACAGTAAGGGCTCTTTTACACCGTCTTATCGAGGCATCTATGCAAAGGGATGGAATTATGAAGAACCTATAACTACAGCTTTGACAGCTATACGTGCCCTGCAGCGTTATCAACGGTTATATAAGGCATCCTATTTCAGATAACTTCTATTCATCATCAAATTTTACGAATGTCTCTATCCCAAATAAAATAATTAAGAGCCTTCTGTAAAGGCTCTTAATTATTTAGTGGAGATTTTTGCTCTTTATAAAGGAAAATCCTTGTATTATTATAACTGCCTACTAATGTTTCTTAAGAATTGTATGTAGAAAGTTCCACTGGAAGTCAAGATAGGCATTCTTCATCTCGTTTTCACTCAAGCCTTTGGAGAGGAGATAATCACGAGAGGATGCTTCAAAATCACGGATGAATCCCAGAATTTCACTAGCATGAGTTGACAGCATTTTTCACCCTCCATTTCAGTACTTGCGGTTAGTCTTGTCCAATATTGGAACAACCTATAAGTATTATCCTTATTATAGAGAATTTTATCCGAGAAAGCTGTTGGAATAGGGAATATGTATTAAAAACAAAAGGGAAAAGAAAGGAGAACTATTTAGTATTTTTGTGGTTTTTTGTGGAATCTAAATGAACTGATGGACAATGACGCCAAAGTGAAACATCAAAGACCCGGCAATTACCAGAACGGTAGTGTTTTTTAGCTAACTGAAAGTCCTTAAGAATAACATAACAATCAGCAAGACTATGGTGAATATTTGCTAGATAGCTGACTGTTAATATTTTTTGAGTAATCCAATTGTTACTGCTCTTAGGAAACTTGTTTTGTTTTTCAAAGTGTATACTACGCTCAAACATTTTTACTGCTTCCGGAATCTTGCCAATTTGAAATAGTACACGGCCTTGAGTTGCCAGTAAAAGAGGGTCAACTAACGCCTGTGGATTATCCCGCAATATATACAGTGCACGCATAGGCTTGCCTTCTTTAAGAAGAATATCCCCAAGGGTCATGCATAACAAGGGGTCTTGACTAGATAAAAATTTTTCAAGAATTGAAATGGCTGGAGTTGGTTCATGAAAGTAATAATATAGTTGGCTGGCAAAACGAGCGATTGATAAGGGACTGCTGTCTTGGGAAATGGTGTGTGCCATTCGTTGAGCAGATAACCTTTTTCCGGGGGGGGTAAAATTTTTCTTCATTACCATACCTGTGTAGGAAAGGCCAAAACCCACTGCCAAGCTATATAGCCCGCTTTTAAGATCAACGTAAACAATGATAGTTAAAGCTATAATTATGGAAATCGTAGCCAAATATAGGAAAAAATAAAGCTTTTGTACATAGAGAATTTCTGGATCGTATTGAATACTACGCATTCTATCCCCTCAATTATAACTACGAGTCAGGGTAGATAAATAGAACTACTTTACACATATTGATGTGTTTCGGAGTAAAAATTCTGATGAAGTAGAAAGACACCCTTGAGTTAACAAAGGTGTCCAAGCTTATCATTATGCTGAGGTGGTAAAGGTTGACAAATTTTCGAGGATTTCCGCGTCCGGAAATCCTCTTTTGCGCAAAATCCAGGAGATTTAACTACTAGACTTTACTAATTAAACCATAACGCAAATAATGTCGAAAATCAATATGTAAATTATAGGAAGTCTGTAGTTCAGCTGGAATATTTGATAGTTGTTTGTATCAGGATTTACATATTACGATTACTAATCATAATATTTTAAATTTTTAGTTCCTAAGTTATTGTAATTGTCATTAAAATGTCTTAAAATTAAATCCTAAGGTGGCATGATGGTCTGACCACTTGTTAGTTAAGAAGATTCATCAATTAGGAGGAAGGTTTACATGCATAAAGATCAACAAGACGATCTATATAACAAGTTCAAGACAAAGATAGAATTAGTGTCCGGTGAGTGTTATCGTGTTAACACTGCATTAGAAGCCAGTGAGCTTGTCTGCAATGTTTTAATTGAAAAAGGAATAAAAGATGTGGCACTCTTAAATTCGCCAATTTCTCAAAAAGGAGATTTTGTAAATACATTTGAGAAAAAAGGGATAATAGTGTACACCGATAATTTTCGCCAGGTAACACCTGACGCTCAAGCTGGTATAACTCAAGTAAATTATGGGATTGCGGAGCTTGGCTCTTTAGTACAGGCCGATGCTGATGTAAACCAGCGTCTATGTTCGACCCTCGTTCCGATTCACATTGCACTTATTTCAACCGACAAATTAATCCCAACTCTAAAGGATACGATGGCCACAATTCACAGCTTGCCAGAAATACCCGGTTTTGTAGGGTTTATAACAGGACCTAGCAGGACTTCAGATATTGAGCGAGTTTTAACAATCGGAGTTCACGGTCCCAAGCAGCTTGTTGTTGTCTTTGTAGATGAGGAAGTTGGAGGTGTGGCATAATGGCTGACAAACAATTTAAAAAGAAAATTTCAGATGCACTAGATAATAATGTTTTACGAGGAGCCTTGGGGCGTTTTGGAGATGCCTACGTGATTTCTCGTGAAAAAGCTTATGAAGGTTACGATTTTAAAGAAATCAGCGATAATATTGCAGAAGTAAAATCCTATGCTGCCAGTCATTTGGATGAAATGATTGATCAATTTGAAAAGCAAGCTACTGCTCGAGGCGCAAAAGTATATCGTGCCTCAACTGGTGAGGAGGCAAAACAATATATTCTCGAGTTAGCAAAAAAGAAAGAAGTAAAACGGGTTGTTAAGTCCAAATCAATGGTTTCAGAAGAGATTTTACTGAATAAAACCTTAATGTCGGCAGGAATGGAAGTACAGGAATCCGACTTAGGAGAATGGATTGTACAACTTGCCGGACAACATCCCTCCCACATGGTTATGCCAGCAATCCATATGACGAAAGAAGAGGTTGCTGACGTTTTCTCCGGACATTTACACAAGCTAAATCAGCCTGTTATAGCTGAACTTGTTAAAACAGCCAGAGAAGAACTGCGAAAATCGTTCCTAGAGGCAGACATGGGTATTTCTGGTGCTAACATGGCAATTGCAGAGACAGGAACACTAATTATGCTTACCAATGAAGGTAATGGTCGTTTAACTTCAACCTTGCCGCCTACTCATGTTTTCTTAGTGGGCATAGAAAAACTCGTACCAAACTTTGAAGATGCTACACACATTCTCCAAGCACTGCCAAGAAGTGCGACAGGTCAACAAATTACCAGTTATGTAAGTATGGTAACAGGCCCGACACCAGCTTATTATCCAGACGGAACAGTTCAAGATAAGGAATTCCATATCGTCTTAATGGATAATGGTCGACGCAAGATGTATGAGGATGAAAAGTTTAAAAAGACTTTTCAATGCATTCGCTGCGCATCCTGCCTTAATGTTTGCCCAGCATTCCAACTTGTGGGTGGGCATGTCTATGGACATATTTATACTGGGGGCATCGGAACCATATTAACTAACTTTGTAAATTCAGAAAAAGATGCTCAAAATCCTCAAAATCTTTGTCTCCAATGCGGCAAGTGTTCAGAGGTTTGTCCAGGACAATTAGACATACCTCAAATGATCCTGGAATTACGCAATCGTATGGGAGAAAAGACCGGTCTTCCATTCACCCAAAAATTCGCCCTTGATGTAGTGTCTAATCGGCGTTTATTCCATTCAATGCTGCGCATGGCCTCAATTGCTCAAAAGCCATTTACTAAGGGACAGCCTGTAATCCGACATTTACCGATGTTTCTTTCCGGTCTCACGGAGAAGAAGAGTTTACCTGCTGTCGCCAAGGTTCCTTTTCGAGATGTATTTAAAACGATTAAGCAGGATATTAAAAATCGAAAAGGGAAGATTGCACTTTATGCAGGATGCCTAATTGATTTTGTCTACCCTAGAATTGGTGAAGGGGTAATTAAGGCGCTCAATGAAAAGGGTTATGAAGTAGTCTTCCCTGATGGACAATCTTGTTGTGGAGCCCCAGCGACCTATATGGGTGACCGGGGGAATGCACGTAAGTGTGCGATTATGAATATTGAAGCTTTAGAGGCTGAAAAGGTCGATTATGTTGTCTCTGCTTGCCCGACTTGTACACATGCTCTTAAGGAGAGCTTCAAAGAGTTACTGCATGATGACCCGGCTTTAGCTTCTCGTGCAGAAGAATTAAGCAAAAAAGCAAAAGATTTCTCCAAATTGTTATTTGACTTGGGAGGCTTAACACCGGGCGGAGATGGGATTCCGCTAAAGGTAACCTATCATGATTCCTGTCACTTGAAAAGGTCAATGGGAGTTTATACTGAACCACGCAAGATTTTAACCGATACTTCAGGAGTTCAACTTATTGAGATGAAGGAATCTGATCGTTGCTGTGGTTTTGCGGGATCCTACTCGATTAAATTTCCGGAGTTATCTGGTCCTATCTTAGACCGAAAACTAAATAACATTGAAGAATCAGGTGCGGATGTTGTGGTTGTAGACTGTCCGGGTTGTTTGATGCAGATCTCAGGGGGGCTTGATAAACGAAATCCTGGATTAAAAGCAATCCACACTGCAGAGCTTCTTTTAGATAAACGAAAAAATGTGAAGAAAAATAGAGTTAAGTAGCTGGTTCTACATTATTAGTGATAAATATTTATTTTTCTGCCAAGGATTTTCTAGCGGGCAGCAAGAAGTAAGTGAGTGTAAAGCAAACAACCTTTTGTCTTAAAAAGTAGGCAATGTGTTGCCACGAAAGCGAGCGAAATCGTGATAGGGAAAAGGATGTTGGCTAGAGAAGAAAGGCCAGAGAGGAAAACCATTACCAATGACGTTTTTTGCTATAGAACTTATAAGGGTCGGACTTGAAATGTTGATAAAGCTTAATTTGTAAGAATGAATCGATGCTTGTCAAACTTTTATAAGAATCTATACAATGCGTTTTTATGATATGAATGGTTGTATCCGATACTGAAGCCTTATAACTTAATTTGGCCCTTCTGACGTGCCTGCAGCATACAAAGGAAGGGTGCCTTAGGGATTGCACCTCTGAAAACAGAGTGGGTCGTTGCAAGAACTGAGATTGAAAGAACCCCAAGAAATGATTTTTGGGGTCTTTTTTTATCGTCAACTAAATTTCCGCCTAAAAACCCGGTGTAGAAATAATTAATTTTTATAAAGTTATAGATAGAATCAAAATAAGGTGGGAATAATATTAGTTAACTTTAAACATCTCAGATGTCTAGAAGGAATTTCAAATAAAAAGGGAGAATACTATCTTAAGAGCACAGACAAGTGTTTAAGACCTCAATAGGAGGATTATAATTGTGATCCAAGCTATTCTCTTTGACATAGAGGGAACATTAACTAATCTTGATATGGTAAAGTTTATGCAGAATTATCTGGGTATATTAGCACCGCGTTTTTCACATATAATTTCTCCCGATAAGTTTACCAAACAATTAATAAAATCTATGGAGAACGTTCAAAAGGAACGAAATCATGAACAAACGGTAATGCAGGCTTTTTTCGAAGACTTCTCAAAATCTACCGGCCAATCTGTTCAAACTTTAAAACAAATTTTTGATAGGTTTTATACAACTGATTTCCCCGCTTTACGTTGTCTAGTACAGCCAAATGCTCATGGGGCTAAAGTTGTAGCTAAGTCAATTCAAGAAGGGTTTTTAACTGCTATAGTTTCCGATCCCTTAATGCCGCTAGTGGCCATTCAAGAACAGATTCGTTGGACGGATCTTAATCCCGAGCAATTTAAGGTGATTGCGTCCTTAGATAACTTCCACTATACTAAACCACAGCTAGAGTTTTTTAATGAAATTGCTGAAAAGCTTGGTGTTAGATCAGAAAGTTGTTTGTTAGTAAGTACGCATAGCAAAGATCTTATCTGTCAAGAACTAGGTATGCAGGTCTTTTTAATTGAAAAGGCCTTAGAGTCTAAGAATCAAGATCATCAGGCAGGTCAATTAGAGGATCTTTATCGACTTATTAGTAATGGTCTGTTATAAAAAATCTTAGCCTTGCTTTTAATCAATTATGAGGCTCCATCTACTTAAGAGTTGGGGTTCATATTCTACTTCGGTAAATAACCTTCTCGGTGAAGTCACGATGTTCTGCTTTAATTTAACGAGTTACTGCGAAGATACAGAAAGGAAGGATTAGGGTGGGAATCCTTTGCCATTACGTCGTCGATAGTATTATAGATAGTCCAACTCCGCCTTTTCCTTCTGTACGCATGGCGCAGTTGTTTTACGAATTTCTAAGGCGATATAATGAGTGGAAGTATATAAGACGCCAGGAAACGATTGGAATGTTTGTTGTTTTAACCCTGGGCTTTTTAGCTCTAACTATGCCGTGGTTGCTTCCAAAAGTTGGCATTGTTATAAGTATTGCAATGTTTATTCTATTTTATTTTGCTGCGAGACACTATATCAAGCTAAATGAGCAAGTATGTCATTTATATGTTAATGTTCATATTTTGCATCATCATTTAACCGGTAAATTAGAAGTAGGTTTTTGTGACCATCGGGGGACTTGTCAATGTGCTGAGAATTTTAGGGTTTATGTTTTGAAGAAATATAATATCTCTTTTGATGATGGATTTCCATTAAGGTAAATGAAGGGAGTGATGCGAAAACTGGCAAAAAAGCGAGAATAATGTTAGAATAGATAATATATCATCCTTAAAACTAGAAATGGAGGAAAATTATATGAAAAAATATGTTTGTTCAGCCTGCGGTTATGTCTATGACCCAGAAGTTGGGGATCCAGATTCCGGTATTGCACCTGGTACAGCTTTTGAGGATATTCCTGAAGATTGGGTATGTCCGCTATGTGGGGTAGGTAAAGATATGTTTGAGGTTTCAGAGTAACACTTGACATATGAGTTATTTTTGAAATACCTCCGATAGGGTTACGGTGGATAAAACGAAGAACGGGAAAAGCTCTCAGCTTTTCCCGTTCTTCGTTTTATAGTATAGTTTTTTTAGAGTTCCATTATTGCAGCTTCATCCCGGTCTAGCTTCTCCATGCATACCTTCAACCGGGTACGCAGGGCAGAGTCACTTTCAGCAACTCCCAT
>NZ_JMGA01000045.1 GCF_000765145.1 Desulfosporosinus sp. HMP52
TGCTGTTCCCGATCTTTTTTTACATACATTGATAAAAAACACCCCTATCCTCTAGTATAATTATACCATTTGGACAAGGGTGTTTCCTCTATTGTCTACAAGCTGAGCCCTCAATACTGAGGGCCTTTCACCATTACAGAATAAATACAAGAGCTATTTTTTGTCGCCATAGGCACTGATCCGTGCAGCAGCTCTGCGTAGAGCTAACTCAGCGCGTCGAAGATCAATCTCGTTTGTGCGAGCTGATAAGCGTTTTAATGCCCGTTCTTTTGCTTCCATTGCACGCTTAACATCGATTTGTCCACCAAGTTCTGCTGTGTCTGCCAGAACAATGGCTGAATTATCAACAACTTCGACAAAACCACCGGCAATAGCTGCTTGTTTAACCGAACCATTTAGAGTGTAACGTATAACGCCTATATCCAGGCCAGCAATTAATGGTGCGTGATTTGGTAATATACCTAACTCACCCATTGCGCCGGGAAAAACAACAAACTCAACATTTTCTTTCAATAAGTCCCCTTCTGGAGAGACAATGCGTAGAGAGAATGTTCCTGCCATGGCTTACGCCCCCATTTTCTTGGCTTTTTCAATGACCTCTTCAATGGGGCCCACCATAAGGAAGGCTGCCTCTGAAATGTCATCGTATTTCCCATCCGCAATTTCTTTAAAGCCACGAATTGTGTCTTTCAAGGGTACATACTTTCCAGGAGTCCCTGTAAATACTTCAGCAACGCTGAATGGTTGAGACAAGAAACGTTGGATTTTTCGAGCTCGCGCTACGATAAGTTTTTCCTCTTCAGAAAGCTCATCCATACCCAGAATTGCAATGATATCTTGCAACTCTTTGTATTTTTGCAGAATTTGCTGAACCTGACGTGCAACAGCATAATGCTCTTCACCAAGTACTAAAGGCGAAAGAATCCGTGAAGTGGAGTCCAAGGGATCCACAGCAGGGTAGATTCCGATTTCAGTAATAGCACGAGACAAAACTGTTGTAGCATCCAAGTGAGCAAATGCTGTAGCAGGAGCGGGGTCTGTCAAGTCGTCTGCAGGCACATAAATAGCTTGAACAGATGTAATAGATCCTTTACGAGTGGAGGTAATCCGCTCTTGCAATTGACCCATTTCTGTTGCTAGTGTCGGTTGATAACCAACGGCCGAAGGCATCCGACCAAGCAGAGCCGAAACCTCGGATCCAGCTTGGGTGAAGCGGAAGATGTTGTCAATAAAGAGTAACACGTCTTGACCTTGTTCATCACGGAAATACTCCGCCATGGTTAAGCCTGTCAGTCCGACACGAAGACGAGCTCCAGGTGGTTCGTTCATTTGACCGAACACCATAGCAGTCTTATCGATAACGCCTGACTCTTTCATTTCGTGATATAGGTCATTTCCTTCACGAGTCCGCTCACCAACACCGGCGAATACGGAGATACCACCGTGTTGTTTAGCAATATTGTTAATAAGTTCCATGATTAATACAGTCTTACCAACCCCAGCACCGCCGAAGAGTCCGATCTTTCCACCCTTAGAATACGGAGCGAGTAAGTCAATAACTTTAATACCTGTCTCCAACATACGGGTCGAAGGCTCTTGATCTTCAAAGGCCGGAGCCGGACGGTGAATAGGATAACTGGTATCGGAATTAACATCCCCTGCATTATCAATTGGCTCTCCCAAGACACTAACCATCCGTCCAAGGGTCGCCGATCCGACAGGTACTGTAATTGGAGCACCAGTGTTTATAGCCTCAATTCCTCTTTGCAGACCATCCGTCGAGGACATAGCTACACAACGTACGGTGTCATTTCCGAGATGTTGTGCTACTTCTAAGGTAATGTTAATATTCTTCTCGGGAACAATAACTTTAATAGCAGTATATATCGCCGGCAGTTCATCGGGTGCAAACGCAACGTCAACTACCGGTCCCAAAACTTGCAAAACCTTGCCGTTTTTCACAGGCGAGAAACCTCCTTATTGGGTATTTCCGGCAGCTTTAATCTAAGGCAGCTGCTCCCCCGACAATTTCAGATATTTCCTTAGTAATCGCCGCTTGTCGGGCTCTGTTCATGGCCAGCGACAATCGATCAATCATATCCTTAGCATTATCCGTTGCTGAGCTCATAGCTGACATCCTGGCCCCTTGCTCACTTGCTTTTCCTTCAAGTATTGAGCGATAGACCTGTGTCTCAACATACTTTGGCAACAGACTTGCGAGGATCTCATCAGGCGACGGTTCAAAAATATATTGTTTACTTTGTTTACCTTCAGGCTTTTCGATGGGAAGTAGTTTGATCTGCGTAGGTCTAGAGTTAATTGCGCTTACGAATTCGGTATACATGAGATAAACCTCATCCGCTTCGCCCTGCTCATAAATTCTCACTACTTCCTGAGCTATTTCTTTCGCTTGACTATAACTTGGTTCATCTCCAAGTGCTACAAACTCAGCCAAAAACTCAATTTTTCCGCGTCGGAAGAAATCCCGACCCTTGCGGCCCACCGTTACCAGCTTAACGTCTTGCGGCGTTTCGGCAATCAAGGTAGCGGTCTTCCGAATGAGGTTCGCATTGTACCCCCCGCAAAGACCACGGTCTGACGTAATTAACACATAAACCACCTTTTGAACAGGCCGCTTAACTAGAAGCGGGTGAACTGTATCTCCAGGAGCCTGTGCCAGTCGTTCCAGAACCCCTTGTAATTGGTTGGCATATGGACGGGCTGCGCTTAGTTTTTGTTGGGCTTTTCTGAGTTTGGCCGCGGAAACCATTTTCATCGCTTTGGTGATCTGCTGCATATTGCGTACACTGCGGATCCGGCGACGAATATCGCGTACTCCTGCCACCTCATTCACCTACTCCTTTTTAATCTAGGCCACAAACCCCTGTTTGAATTCGTTAATTGCTTTTTCCAGATCGGCGATCATATCATTAGAGAGCGCCTTCTCAGTGCGAATTTTAGCCAACAGGTCGGCCTTCACGGAGCGCATGAAGCGCAGGTATTCTTGCTCAAATTTCCCAATTTTGTCAGCATCAATATCATCAGTGAAGCCTTTAACTGCCGCATAAATAACGACAACTTCTTCTTCAACAGGCATTGTTGCATACTGATTTTGTTTAAGAATTTCCATGGTTCGTTTTCCACGGTTGAGTCGCATTTGCGTAACTTTATCCAAGTCAGATCCAAATTGAGCAAATGCTGCTAATTCACGATAGCTGGCGAGATCCAAACGGAGCTGTCCGGCAACTTGTTTCATAGCTTTGATCTGGGCGCTACCACCTACCCGGGAAACGGAAAGACCAACGTTGATGGCTGGACGGAATCCGGCATTAAAGAGGTCTGATTCCAAAAAGATCTGGCCATCAGTAATGGAAATAACGTTCGTAGGAATATAGGCAGAAACGTCACCAGCTTGAGTCTCAATAATCGGAAGTGCTGTCATTGAACCTCCGCCTAGGGCATCGGACAACTTCGCTGCACGCTCCAACAAACGAGAGTGGAGGTAGAAAACGTCTCCAGGATATGCTTCACGTCCTGGTGGGCGTTTAAGAAGCAAGGAAAGTTCACGGTAAGCTACCGCTTGTTTGGAAAGGTCATCGTAAATGATCAGAACATGTTTGCCATTATACATGAACTCTTCACCCATAGCTGCACCAGAATAAGGTGCGATAAAGACCATTGGAGAAGGCTCAGAGGCAGTAGCACATACAATGATTGTGTATTTCATAGCATCGTTTTCTTCTAATTTCTGAACAACGCTGGCAACTGTCGATGCTTTTTGTCCGACAGCTACGTAAATACAAATCATGTCTTGACCTTTTTGGTTAATAATCGCATCGATAGCTACAGCAGTTTTACCGGTTTGGCGGTCACCAATAATCAATTCCCGCTGACCACGTCCAATAGGAACCATAGCATCAATAGATTTTAGACCAGTTAGCATCGGTTCACTCACGGATTTACGTGAAATAACACCTGATGCCGGGGATTCAATCGGACGAAACTTGTCTGTCACAATTTCCCCTTTGCCATCAATGGGCTGACCAAGAGCATTAACAACGCGGCCAATCAAAGCCTCGCCGACTGGGACTTCCACGATCCGCCCGGTTCTCTTGACCTGATCGCCTTCTTTAATCCCTGTGAAAGGTCCCAGAATAACACAACCAATATTGTCTTCTTCAAGATTCATCGCCATACCGTAAACATTTCCTGGGAACTCCAGAAGCTCACCTGCCATAGCCTTTTCCAGACCATAAACACGAGCAATTCCGTCTCCAACCTGGATAACTGTCCCAACATCTACGATATCAACAGCAGTATCGTATCGTTCGATTTGCTGCTTAATAATGGAACTTATTTCTTCTGGACGCAAGTTCATTCTGTTATTTCACCCCTACTTCCTGAGGTTTATCCGAGTTTCTTCGTAAATTCTCACGCATTTTTTCAAGTGAATGGGCAACAGTCCCATCAAGTACACGGTCTCCGATCTGAATCAGTACTCCACCAATGAGCTCGGCTCGGACTTCGCTTACAAGGCGAACCTCTTTCCCGGTCATACGTACAATAGCTTTTTTCAGTTCATCAAGCTGGGACGCACTTAGTTCAATAGCACTTGCTACTTTGGCTTCCACCACTTGACGTGCCTCATCCGCTAATCTTGTAAACTCACGTTGAATAGCAGGTAAAAGATCGGCTCTTCTACGGTCAATCAAAAGATAAAGAAAACGTCTTGTTATATCCCCAAAGCTATCTCCCATTAACTTGTCCATGATGGACTTTTTATCACTTAAGGAGATGTGGGGATGTAACAGGGTGTCTTTAACCTCTCCATTTTCCTCCACCATCTTAGTTAGTTCACTTAAATCAGCATCAATTTGATCTAGGCCTGTCTCAGAGGCAATTTCAAACAAGGCTTGGGAGTATCTACGCGCAAGTGATCCATTTATCATTGCATTTCTCCTACCTCTTGAATAAACTGCTCGATGAGTTTTCCTTGACCCTTAAGGTCAAGTTTTTGTTTAATAATTTTCTCTGCAACGGAAACTGAAAGATCTGCAACTTGTGCTTTAACATCGGAGATTGCCCGATCTCGTTCACGTGCGATATCAACAAGGGCAGATTTTTTAATCTTCTCAGATTCTTCATGTGCAGCAGCTAGAATCTCGGCTGAACGAGCTTCGCTTACCTTAGTAGCCTTAGCAATTACTTCTTGGGCTTCCTGGCGAGCTTTACGCATTTCTTCTTGGTATTCACGCTTTATTTTATCTGCCTGTTGGCGCTCGTCTTCAGCCTGCTTAAGCATGGATTCAATATTAGTCCGCCGTTCTTCCATCATTTTCATTAGCGGTTTCCAAGCATATTTGCTGAGAAGCCAAACGAGCAACAGGAAAGATAAAACCGTAGCCGGTACAGTATAGTCAAATTGAATAGGATTCCCACCCAATGGTCTACCCCCCTCTCGAGTCTAATTGACGTCGGGATGATTTTTTTCAAGGGAGAACTTACGTTCCCCCTTGAATTAAGATGGGCTTACTCTCTGCCCATCATACGAGCTTACTTTGTAAACATGAGCAGCAGGGCGAGTACCCAGCTAAGGAGTGGCAAAGCCTCAATCAAACCGACACCAATAAACATAGTAGCTTGTAATGTTGCTTTAGCCTCCGGTTGACGACCAATACCCTCCACCGTTTTACTAATTACATTACCATTACCAATTGATGCCCCAAGAGCTGCCAAGCCAGCAGCAATTCCTGCACCAAGTGCAGCAGCAGCAGACACGTCCATGAGATTTCCTCCTTTCTTGATTCCGATAATTAAATTATTATTCCCTCAGTGGTGGCGAGCATCACTGAAAACCAGCACAACAAGTGCTTGCACTAACAAGTGCTTAATGGGCGTCTGAGGTAACAGCCTGCGAAACATAAGCAGTTGTCAAAACCACAAACACGTAAGACTGGATAGCTCCAATAAAAATACTGAATGCTAACCAAATTGTTGTTGGTAAAATCCCCGGAAGAACCCAAATACCAGGTAACATTAAAATAACTCCCAATAGTATTTCGCCTGCAAAGATGTTTCCAAACAAACGAAAGGCTAGTGTCATTGGTTTAGCGAGTAAATCAATGGCGTGGATAATCACAAACACTGGATTTGGCTCAACAAAATGGTGGAAATAATGTGCCCCTTTATGCTTGATACCTAAAAAGACAACTAGAATAATCGTTAATAGAGCTAAGGAAAGAGTCGTGTTAATATCGGCCGTTGGTGACATCATTGACGGCCCACTGAAAATGTGACCTAACTGGGCAAAATGAACGTCATGCAATAGATTAAACGTGAAGTTTGGGATAAGGCCAAGCATATTGGAAAAGAAAACAAACATGAACAACGTCACCAAATAGCTCAGCAATGGACGTCCCTTTTCATACTCCATGTTATCATTGATGATCCCACGGACGAAATCTATGATCCACTCTAAAACGTTTTGCATTTTACCAGGTTTTCCACTGGTTAAATTGCGTACTCCTGCGAAAACGAAAATCATAACAAGAGCCATCGAAATCCAGGTCATGATTAAGGTTTTACCATGAAATGTCATACTCCCCAAATGCCACAATACTGTTTCATGCACTTCTTTTATCACCCCTTTCTCCATAGTTTTTTTGCATTGCCACAATGATAAAGGATATTATCACCCCTGTAACAATCCCTAACGCTAAACTAAACAGCCAACCGGCTTGGAAACGAGCAATGAAAACGATAATCAGTGTGATCATTCCCAAGCGAGCAATTAGATTTCTACGCATCCTTTTGATCGCTGACTGAATGTCCATTTCTGAACTTAGTAATACCTCTTTATAAAACCACAAAGTATAACCAAACCCTGCCCAATACCCCAGCAAGCTGCCAAAGAGAGCCTGTTTGCCGGTTAAGGCTATACTAAATAATATACAAGCAGTCCCACTTAATAATGCCATAAAGCTACTTCTTATCATCGGATGCTCCAAACTCTTTCAAAGTAATTACTAAATAGCTCCCTCCCAGTGCTAGTCCCACCAGCATACAACTGATTGTGAACAAGGGCTGCGTCATCCATCGAGCATCGAGGTATCTACCTAGGAAGTATCCTCCGCCAACTAATATAGCTAGGGAAGTTGATATGTTAGACCCGACTACTAAGGCCTTTTGCCAAGATTTTAATTCCATAGCTTTATTCATTTCCTTATGTATTGATTTGTCATGTTATTATGCAACATTTCAACAAATCTTACGCTATGTAATATATTAACATACTTCGAGGGGACTTTGTGCTTTTTTTTACAGCATTGAAGAATTTTATGTCCACCCCAGCTTTTCTTCCACTATTTGGGCTATTCTTATGGCTGCCGTGCCATCTCCATAGGGATTACTGGCCATTGTCATTTTATTATAAGCCTCTGGATTCCCTAAAAGATTCTTCAATTGTAAAAACACGTTTTCGTATTCCGTCCCTACCAAGGCCACAGTGCCTGCATCCACTGCCTCGGGGCGTTCCGTCGTATCTCGGACAACCAATACAGGCTTGCCCAAGGAGGGCGCCTCTTCCTGTATTCCCCCGGAATCTGTCAAAATCAGATGGGCCCGTGCCATTAGATTGGCAAAGGGCTCATAGTCCATCGGTTCGATTAGGTTAACCCGCGGATGAGACCCCAAAACCTCACTGACTACCGTTCTAACGACAGGGTTTTTATGAACGGGAAAAATTATGTAGGTATCCGGAAACTCCTCCAGGGTATCCCTTAAGGCCTGATATATTTGCCGCATGGGCTCACCTAGGTTTTCCCTGCGATGTGTGGTTACGAGAATCATTCTCGATCCTTGCCCTTTATTGATTATCTCCTGGATTTGACTGTCGAAAAAACTGTATCCTGGGTTTACAGTAGCGAGCAAAGCATCTATTACCGTATTGCCGGTAATAAAGATCTTTTCAGATGGTATCCCTTCTCTTTCAAGATTCAGCTTTGCCGTATTTGTTGGAGCAAAGTGATAATCCGTTAAAACTCCTGCAAGTTTTCGGTTCATTTCTTCCGGAAAGGGAGAATATTTGTTTCCTGTTCGCAATCCAGCTTCTACATGTCCAACTGGAATTTGAGCATAAAAAGCCGCCAAAGCAGCCACAAATGTTGTGGTTGTGTCCCCATGAACCAACACTAAGTCAGGTTGCTCGCTTTGGAAAACTTCTTTCAAGCCATTTAATACCCTAGTTGTAATATCAGTTAAAGTTTGACCCGGTTGCATAAGGTTCAGATCAAAATCAGGATCGATTTTAAATAGCTTTAGTACCTGATCCAGCATCTCACGATGCTGAGCTGTTACTATAACTTGACAGTTAATAGAGTCCTTCTGACGAAGTGCTTGAATCACAGGAGCCATTTTTATTGCCTCCGGACGTGTCCCAAACACAATCATAACTCTTTTTTGCTTATTCACTCGGATTACTCCTTTCGATGATTATCAATCGTTAATCCGATAGCTACTTGGGGATCTTCGTAAGGTTCAAATCACTTGCCGGCCAAACATTCATACTTTTGCTATAATATTATTAAATATCAGATTTTATAAATTTTCAGAAACTACAAGCTAAGAGTTGAATTCCAAGTTTACTCTGCTACAAAGACAATTCGGCTAAGAGATATCCTCTCCAAATTTAACCAGTTTCAATCCTGCCTCATCAGCCATTTGGACAGCCAGCTTATCCGGGTAAGCATAGGTATAGACTACTCGAATTATTCCTGCATTGATCAACAATTTTGTACACAAGACGCAAGGCTGATGAGTTGTGTATAGGTCTGCACCAGTAATAGCGACCCCATGCTTTGCTGCTTGAACTAAAGCATTTTGTTCTGCATGCACAGCACGGCAGATCTCATGGCGTTCCCCTGAGGGAACGCCTAAGCTCTGCCGTAAACAGCCAACCTCAGCACAATGCTGGAGCCCAGAAGGGCTCCCATTATATCCGGTACTTAATATTTGTTTATCCTTTACCAGCACTGCCCCAACTTGACGACGCAAGCAAGTTGATCGTTCGGCGACTACTCGGGCCATTTGCATAAAATAGCTATCCCAACTAGGACGTTTTCCTTGAATCATCATTTTGTTCCAAACAACCTATCCCCTGCGTCTCCAAGACCGGGAACAATATAGCCATGGTCATTTAAGCGTTCATCAACTGCTGCAACAAAAATGTCTACATCATCATGGGCGCTTTGTACGGCGGCAATCCCCTCCGGGGCAGCAATTAGGCACATCAGTTTTATATTCTTCGCACCACGTTCTTTTAAAAATGTTATTGCCGCTGCAGCTGAGCCCCCTGTTGCCAGCATTGGATCAATAACTATAAGATCCCGCTCCGCGATATCTGGAGGCAGCTTGCAATAATATTCCACAGGCATTAGAGTTTCAGGATCTCTATAGAGTCCCACATGTCCCACTTTTGCAGCGGGAATTAAGCGGAGCATCCCATCAACCATCCCTAAACCTGCTCGCAGAATGGGAACTAAGCCAACTTTGCGGCCGGCTATAACCTTGGACTTGGCTATTGCTACAGGTGTTTTTACTTCGATCTCTTGAAGGGGAAAATCACGAGTTACCTCGTAGGCCATTAACATCGAGACTTCCTCGACTAGTGCCCTAAATTCCTTTGATCCTGTTTCCTCATCCCGGATCAGTGATAACTTATGTTGGATTAGAGGATGATCAAGTACTTGAAGCTTTGGCATAAGTTTCAGTCTCCTAATCTAAATTAGTATATAAGGGAAATTCGGCGCACAATGAATTCACAATTTCCCGCGCCTGTGACAGTTTATCAGGTTCATGATGTGAGGTCAAGGCAAGATCAATCGCCTCAGCTATACGTTTCATAGCCTCGGTATTCATGCCCCGGGTTGTAACTGCAGGGGTGCCAAGACGAATTCCGCTGGTTACAAAAGGACTTGCTGTATCAAAAGGAATTGTATTTTTGTTAACCGTAATACCCACTTCATGTAAGATATTTTCTGCTTCCTTGCCTGTTAATTGCTTAGTTGTTACATCAACCAGCATTACATGGTTGTCTGTTCCACCTGAAACAAGGCGGAATCCACGATCCATGAGACCTTGTGCCAGAGCTTTTGCATTATCAACGATATTCTTCTGATAAGTTTTAAATTCGGGCTGAAGGGCTTCTCCAAAAGCAACCGCTTTGGCTGCAATGACATGCATTAATGGCCCGCCTTGGATTCCCGGAAAAATCGCTTTATCAATAGCTTGGGCATATTCAGCTTTACAGAGAATTAAGCCACCCCTGGGGCCCCTTAAAGTCTTATGGGTTGTGGAAGTAACAAAGTCCGCATAGGGGACTGGCGATGGGTGTAGTCCCGCTGCCACTAACCCGGCGAAATGTGCCATATCCACCATCAACAAAGCACCTGCTTCATCGGCAATTTCACGCATTTTTACAAAATCAATAATTCGAGGATAGGCGCTGGCTCCTGCGACAATCATCTTCGGATGATGCTCTTTGGCCAGCTGACGTATTTGATCATAATCAATGGTTTCAGTCTTTTCATCGACACCATAAGGGACTACATTAAAATATACACCTGAAATATTTACCGGACTCCCATGTGTCAAGTGACCCCCATGGGATAAATTCATTCCTAGGATTGTATCCCCTGGCTTGAGAAAGGCAAAATACACTGCCATATTTGCTTGAGATCCTGAATGTGGCTGCACGTTAGCATGCTCCGCGCCAAAAATCTTCTTAACTCGCTCGCGAGCAAGATCTTCCACAACATCTACATACTCACATCCGCCATAATACCGTTTTCCGGGATACCCTTCGGCATACTTGTTAGTCAAAGCTGACCCTTGGGCAGCCATCACTGCTCGGCTGACAAAGTTTTCAGAGGCAATCAGTTCAATACTGTTGCTTTGACGCTTCTCTTCTTGTTCAATGGCTTTTGCAACTTCGGGGTCATTATTTTTCACCCATTGATTAATATAGTCCATCCTAGTTCACTCCTGTCAATATTTTTATGAAAGTGGGTTTGATTGACCCTACCCAATTCTCCTAATTATGCCGGTCTTTGAACCGTCTAGGCATACGCTGCCCTTGGACCACCAATAAGGCGTGGTCTTGTGCGCGCCATAGTTAAGTGGGCCTGACCCAGTTCTTTAACATGTATACGTATTGGGATTACTACGGGCCTTAAGTGCATTCCGATAAATGTATCTCCCACATCTATCCCCGCATGCCCTTGAATTCGCTCTACCATAACAGGGGAAGAAAAGCCTTCCCAGGCTTTTACCGTCATAGCTCCTCCGGCGTTAAGCGCAGGAAGTACAGTTACTTCTTCCAATCTGTAATGTTCTACGCAAGCTCGTTCCAGTACCAGAGCGCGATTAATATGTTCGCAACCTTGAACTGCTAAAAAAACTCCCTGTTGCTTTGCTCGATCTAAGAGAGGAGGAAGTAACACTTCTGCGACTTCCAAACTGCTTCCCTGCCCAATATGGTGGCCTATAACTTCACTCGTACTGCACCCTAAGACAAGAATTTGTCGAGACTGTAAGCCAGCCTTTAGGAAGAAGGCATCCAGTACTTCATTCCATGTTTTAGCTATTTCCTGCAAGCTTTCTTTGATCTGTTTATCCTCAAGCAAGGCACTCCTCCTCCTTTCAAATTAAATTAGAGGGAGACTAAACCATCTCGCCTCTTTCAATGTTAGAAATCAGATCTACTCTAAGGGCATGTCTTCCACCTGAAAACTCAGTTTTCAAGAAAATGTCCACAATATCCAGAGCAAGTCCCATCCCAATTACTCGAGCACCTAATGCTAAAACATTGGCATTATTATGTTCTCTGGCCATTCGGGCTGAAAAGGTCTCAGAGCAAAGGGCAGCACGGATTCCGGGTATTTTATTTGCGGCCATAGAAATTCCTAGTCCGGTGCCACAAACCACAATCCCTAAATCTGCTTCCCCTTTAATGATTGCACTTCCAACTGCAAAACCGTACTTTGGATAGTCTACGGAATCATTGGAATGGGTTCCGAAATCAAAAACTTCGATTTCCTGTGCTTGTAAATGCTTGCGAATAGCTTCTTTTAGTTCATATCCACCATGATCAGCACCCAGCGCAACTTTCACTCTTTAGTCCTCCCTCTTTAATTCACTACTTTATTCTCTAGATAGTTTAAAAGTCCTGCAAAAACAGCTAAAGAAAACTTTGCCGGCCCAGTTTCCAGCGGGGCGGAGCCTTAGTTATGCTTTGCAAGTATATAACATAAGTTGTAATTTCATTAGTGCTCCCGCACAACGGTCATGGGGGTCTAATGCGATAAACAAGTTTCACCGTTTTTCTGACTGCAAATAAAGCGACGTTTCACGCCGCTAGTGTAGACATTTTTTCTACTTATTATGCCTATTTAGTGCTAATTACCCAAGATTTACTTGGTTCTTTAAAACACTTAACAAATCTGTGATTTCCAATGCTGTCTGGCGATAGACTTCCAGCGGACCCATCCATGGATCGATTATATCCCGGTTTTCTCCTCCCCAGTTTCCCAAACGTCGGATTTTATGAATACAACCAGGGAACCGACGCTTTAAGCCTTCTTCTTGAGCCAATGTCATAGGGATAACCCAATCCGCATCAGCCATTAGCTCCTCAGTTATTCTTCTCGCACGATGCTGAGAAAGATCTATTTTCCGTTCTTTAAGAATTTCTACCACATGAGGGCTAACCGGATCTCCGTCCCAGGCATCCATTCCAGCCGAACTTACTTGAACCAAATTACCGAACATCGACCGGCCTATCCCTTCAGCCAGCGGACTACGGCAGGTATTTCCCGTACAAACAAATAAAAGTTTCAACATTAAACTCACCTCGAATGAAGAAAAAAATGGGTTTACACCACAATACAAGCAGCAGTAATTGTCGAGTTCGGATCCAAATAGGCTAAAAGAGAAGTTTGATACCAATTAATAGTAACGCCAATCCGCCGAATAATTCAGCCCTATCTCCCAACCTTGTCCCCATAACTCGTCCTAAAACCAAACCAATTCCAGTCATCAATCCCGCAATCATACCCATAATCAGAACTGTCATAAAAATATCTGCTCGAATAGTTCCAAGTGAAAACCCGACACTTAAGGCATCTAAACTCACACTTGCAGCCAAAAGATAAATACCGTATCCTTCCAGAGAGCTTTGATTGGTAATATTCCCAGCAAAAAAGGCCTGTCTAGCTTCTCCAAAGGGCAAACTTTGCTTAGCCGGCCAATAAATCTTATAGAGCATTCTCGATCCTAAAACAATTAGAACGAATGCTCCAGCCAAACTTGCAAATTGCCCCAAAATTGATCCCAAAGCTTGACCGAGCATCATGCCGCCAAGAGGCATAAACACGTGGAATATAGCTACTACTAACACTAACCTGACCATCATGCTCTTTCTTATACCGGCTAACCCAATTGCGAGAGCTAAAGAAAATGCATCCGCTCCCAAAGCAGTTGCAACAGCCACAACCCATAAGAAATTCATACCCTTCCCCTCCGTTCCCCTATGTATATGCAATGGAAAGGGATGATTAGACGAATTACTTTCTAAATGTGTTGAGTTCGCTTTCCTGCTGCTTTCTCTAAGCGGTTCATCACCGCGCTTCCTAAGCCACCTTCTTCAATACCTTCAACCAAAATTAAATCCATTTTCCTTTCATCACACAATCTTAATCCTTCAAAGATATTCCTTGCCACTTCCGAAGGTTGATCTTTTGAACCTAGAACAAACAAAAGATCAGGATGTCGATCATGCAAATAGGATGCACTTTCCAATGTACACAGTACTCCCACCTTTTTAAACCTGGAATGTCCTCTTATGATTTCTTGAACCATCCGTTGTACGACTCTTTCCCGATGCCCGCTAACTAAAATTAATTCGCCCTGAGGCGCATAATGCCTGTATTTCATACCAGGGGCTCTGGGAGCTTGATTTTCGGAACAAGAATCTGTATAAACGTTCCCTAATACCGCTTCTAACTGTTCCCTGGTAATCCCACCCGGACGAAGAATAGTGGGCACCTCCCCACTCACATCAAGAACTGTTGATTCCAAACCAACCTCACAAGCTCCTGCATCAAGAATTAGGGGTATCTTCCCTTTCATATCCCGCCAGACGTGGCCGCCTCTGGTTGGACTAGGCTTTCCTGAAAGATTAGCACTAGGGGCGGCAATCGGGATTCCCGCCTCCTCGATTAAGCGCAGGGCAACCGGGTGACTGGGCATACGAACAGCAACATTATCCAGGCCGGCAGTTACAATATCCGGAATTAAGCTGGTTTTCGGTAAGATTAAGGTTAATGGACCCGGCCAAAAATTCTTAACGCATAACTCCGCTGAAGACGTCCATTTATTAACGCAAGAATTCGCCATAGAAAGACCGGAAACGTGTACAATTAACGGATTGTCTTGAGGTCTTCCCTTTGCAGCAAAGATCTTAGCACATGCCGAAGCATCTAAAGCATTTGCTCCTAACCCGTAAACAGTTTCTGTTGGAAAGGCTACTAACTCTCCTGCTCTTAGCCACTCCGCACCCTCTTTTATTAATTCAGCTTCTGGATTGACTCTATCAACAGAAATTCTTTTTGTCTCCATTATCACTCACCTCGCCAAGATCACTCGATCACGTCCGGCCAAATCCGAAAATACCTCTGTTTTAAAGCCATTTAACTGAAATAGCTTGCAAACAGCTTCCGCTTGATTCCAGCCAATCTCCATCAGCACTTTCCCTTGAGGATTCAATAAAGGGCGTATCTCATTAGCTAAACGTCGATAAAAATCCAATCCGTCCGTTCCACCTAAAAAGGCCATAACAGGCTCATGGAAAATCTCAGGTGCACACTGGCGATAGTCTTCTGCAGAAACATAAGGAGGGTTTGTGATCACATAGTCCCAATACTCTCCTCTAATGGACTCCACAAAGTCCCCTTGTCGCCATTGTACTGGAACCCCTAACTGTTTGGCATTTAGCTGCGCTACCTCTAATGCACCTGGGGAAAGATCAACTCCAAGCACCTCTGCAGACGGAAAAAAATGCGCTAAGGAAATTGCCAAGACACCACTTCCAGTACAAAGATCTGCAACTCTAATGGAACGAACCAACTCATTTTTATGATCTTGCCTTAGAATATCTAAACATTTCTCGACTAAAACCTCGCTGTCGGCACGGGGAATAAGTACTCTTTCATCAACATAAAAAGAAAGCCCCATAAATTCTTGTCGACCTAAGATATACTGCAGCGGGACGTTCTCTGAACGTCGTTGTATGAGTTTCTGATAATGTTCCGACTCTTGCTCTGATAAAATTCGATCCCAATCCAAGTATAGACGATCCCTTGTTACCTTTAGAACCTCAGCTAATAACAAGTCTGCGTCAAAGCGAGAATTATCAATCCCTTTTTTTAGAAGTTCACTCTCGCCCCAACGCATTCCATCAATTACTTTCAAACCTGCAAACCCCTTACTCCATTTAACAATTACTGTATTTCTGCTTTTAGCCGTTCTGCCTGATCTGAAGAATTAAGAGCTTCAATAATCTCACCCAAATCTCCCGTCAAGATCGTATCTAAGCGGTGAAGAGTAAGGTTTATCCGATGATCCGTCACACGCCCTTGAGGAAAATTGAAGGTTCGTATTCTCTCACTTCGGTCTCCGGTACCTACTTGATTCTTGCGTTCAGAGGCTTGTTCACCCATGGCTTCTTCTTGTGCTTTCTCTAAAATTCTAGCACGTAAGACGCGCAAAGCTTTCTCTTTATTTTTAAGCTGTGATTTTTCATCCTGGCAAGAAGCAATAATTCCAGTCGGTATATGCGTAACACGAACCGCTGATTGGGTTGTATTTACACACTGTCCCCCCGGTCCACTGGAGCAATAAACATCAATCCGCAGATCATTCGGGTTAATAGAGACTTCAACTTCCTCTGCTTCAGGAAGAACCGCTACTGTGGCAGTCGAAGTATGAATCCTACCGGAAGATTCTGTGGCAGGAATCCGCTGAACACGATGTACACCACTTTCAAATTTCAATTTACTGTAAGCCCCATGTCCTTCTATCAGGAAAATAATCTCCTTATAGCCCCCAGCATCAGAATAACTCACACTGAGAACTTCAACTTTCCAGCCCTGACCTTCTGCATAGCGTGTGTACATACGATGAAGGTCACCTGCAAACAATGATGCCTCATCTCCTCCCGCGCCTGCGCGGATCTCCATAATGACATTTTTCTCATCCAACGGATCCTTTGGCAAAAGTAGAATTCGAATTTGTTCTTCTAATTCCTCGGATTTTGATAATAAGTTTTCTTTTTCTTGCTCAGCCATCTCCTGCATCTCGGGATCCAACTTTTCTCGAAGCAGGGTCTCAGTCTCATCTAATTCCCGCTTTACCTCTTGATATTCCCTGAACACTGTGACGAGATTTGTCATCCCCGCTTGAGCCTTAGCATATTTTTGCCATTCACTCTGGTTGGAGATAATTTCCGGATCACTAAGGAGTTCTGTTAATTCATCATATTTCCGTTCAATTTCATATAGTTTCTCTAACATTTTTACACCTCAAAAATTACGAAAGTTCTTGACCTGAATCTAATACGCCCTTTAAAGCAGCTAGGGCAACTTCCAACTGAGCATCATCCGGTTCTCGTGTTGTTATTTTCTGTAATAACAAGCCAGGAACAATAAACCAATGCAACCAGGGAGACTCAAAATTCCGTGAGGAAAACTTTAAGACCTCGTAGGCAATCCCAGCAACCAAGGGCATGAGCAATATACGAGAAAGCAACCGCCACCACAAGGGATACAGCCCCACGAAAGCAAATACAAAAACACTAACAATAACAACTATAAGCAGAAAACTAGTCCCACAGCGCGGATGGAGTCTTGAAAAAGATCGAGCATTATCTACAGTAAGATCTTTCCCTGCTTCATACGTAAATATTGCTTTATGCTCTGCACCATGATATTGAAAAACTCTTTGAATATCTTTAAGTCGAGATATTAGTAATATATACAAAAAGAAAACTCCGAGTCTTATTGCCCCCTCTAAAAGATTCTGCCCTACCGCTCCAACAACCCTTGCTTCAAATAAGTGTGCTGCGACCGTGGGCAACCCGACAAAAAGCAAAAGACCTAAGGCAAAGGCAACTCCTATTGTTAAGGCCATTTCCCAAAAGCCAAGTTCTTTTCCATCTTTTTCTTCTCCCATAGAACGATTGGCGGAAAATGTTAAGGAGCGAGTTCCTAGGATCAAGGAATCAACCAGGGCAACAAACCCTCGAATCAATGGTAACTTCAGGATTGATTTCGATGACCATGTATTGAGCTTACTGCAAGTAACTTCAATCTCTCCATTGGGCAGCCTTACTGCAATAGCACTCTCATGCGGCCCGCGCATCATTACACCTTCGATGACCGCTTGCCCGCCATATTGAACTGGTCTGCTCATCCCTTCGTCCTCCTCTATTATATGGAGGCGCAGTGCGCGAAGTTCTGGGCTCGAAGGTAAACTATCGCCCTTCGCACCGCGTACTCGCGCATCACTTTGAGTAATTACGCAAAAAGCAGAGCTTGCGCTCTGCTTTTCCACCAGCAACGACCGCAGGCCGTTGTTTACATCCCATATTTCTTTTTAAACCGATCAACCCGTCCGCCAGCATCGACAAACCGCTGTACCCCGGTATAGAAGGGATGGCATTTTGAACAAATTTCCACTTTAATGTTCATTTTTGTACTTCCGGTTGGGATAACTTCTCCACAAGCACATGTAACAGTGGTTTGTTCATATTTTGGGTGAATTTTTTCTTTCATGTCTTCACCTTCTTTCCCATTTGGATCGAGGCGCTTTTTTGTCGCACCTTAAAAAACATTTCCAGTCAACTCTTACTATTCTAGCACAAAGAGCATTAAACGGTCAAGGATTGTCTTTCTAAGTTTTAACAACCCTTCATAGCATAGCGTGGCTTTTTATCAAAGCTATGCCTTGCTTCAATAAACCGAACTGTTCCAGTCTTACCGCGTGCCACAACAGTATGAGTCAGGGCACCCTTCGCAGTAAAGGTAACCCCCCGTACTAAAGGACCTTCTGTTATTCCCGTGGCAGCAAAAAAAACATCATCGCCCTTTACCAAATCATCCATTGTTAACAATTTATGAACATCCGTAATCCCCAGAGCCTTAGCGCGAGCTATATCTTCATCGTTTTCCGGCCATAAACGCCCTTGCATCTCTCCACCAATACAGCGGAGAGCCGCCGCAGCGAGAACCCCTTCCGGGGCTCCACCAACCCCCATCATCATATCCACACCGGTATCTTCAAAACCACAAGCCACCGCCGGAGATACATCTCCATCAGTAATGAGACGAATTCTCGCCCCACAAGCACGCACATCTTGAATCAGCTTGTGATGTCTTGGCCGATCCATAATTACAACCGTGATGTCCTCCATACTCTTACCTAATGCTTTTGCAACATTGGCAACATTCTCCGCTACCGGGGCATCAAGATTTATCCGACCAACCGCGGCAGGACCTACTGCAATTTTATCCATATACATGTCGGGAGCATGAAGCAAGCAACCCTTCTTGGCGATTGCAACAACCGCTATTGCTCCAGCCATGCCTTTGGCCACTATATTTGTTCCCTCGAGAGGATCAACAGCAACGTCTAACTGAGGTTTTTCTCCGTTGCCAACTCGTTCTCCAATGTATAGCATGGGAGCTTCATCCATTTCCCCTTCCCCAATAACCACTGTCCCATCCATGTGAATAGTATCAAAAACCGCCCGCATCGCTTCTACTGCGGCGTTATCTGCAGCATCTTTATTTCCGAGACCTACCCAGCGCGCCGAGGCTAAGGCCGCAGCCTCTGTCACTCTGGCAAATTCCATTGTAAGTTCTCTCTCCAATTTCAATTCCCCCTTAAATCTTAACCCAACCTTAAAGAATTATTACATTCACTGAAATGAATGCGTCCACTTTTAAAATCTCTATCTTATTGTGACACGCTTTTATTTGTTTTTCAACCAAGTTTCATAGGTACTCTATATAAACATAAAAATTTGGCATCACCTTATCTATTCAGATAGGCCAATGCCAATTTTATCTATAAAAGCAGTTCTATCGTTTTTTCCAATCCGCCAAAAACCTTTCGATTCCGGCATCTGTTAATGGATGCCGGAAAAGTTGCCTCAGTACCCCAAAAGGAACCGTTGCAAAATCCGCTCCTATTTTTGCCGATTCAGTCACATGGACTGGATTTCGTATACTCGCAGCAATAGTTTTGGTTGAAATGCCATGAGCCTGGTAGATCTCGCAAATATCAGCTAACAGATTTAGTCCATTTTCTCCGATATCATCCAGCCGCCCAAGGAAAGGGCTGACATAGGATGCACCGGCCCTAGCTGCCAGTAAGGCCTGGTTAGCTGTAAATATAAGTGTAACGTTTGTTTTTATTCCCTCGCTGCTTAATACTTTTACAGTTTTGAGACCCTCTTCTGTCATCGGAATCTTAATTACAATGTTTGGATGAATAGCAGCCAGTACATGTGCCTCCTGCAACATCCCTTCATAATCAAGGGCTATTACTTCTGCACTGATCGGGCCATCAACAATCCCAATCACCGTGTTAAGAAGTTCATGGAAGTCCATTCCTTCTTTAGCAACTAAACTGGGATTTGTAGTAAGCCCCCCTATTACTCCCATATTCCAAGCTTGCTTAATTTCTTCGATATTTGCAGAGTCTAAGAAAAACTGCATTCAGCTACCTTCTTTCTAAAGTGCATTCTTTCTAGTGGTTGAGTTATGCCTTCCCAACGCTTCCAAAAATTCGAATTTTTTCTTGAATTATCTTTGTAGCCGCTTCTCGAGCAGGCCCTAACATTTTTCGCGGGTCAATTTCCGTCGGATTTCCTTCAAGTGCTTGACGTGCAGCAAATACAAATGCTTCCCGGATATTCGTATCTATATTAACTTTACAAACACCTCGGGAAATAGCTTCACGCAACGCGTCCTCTGGTACTCCTGAAGAACCGTGTAATACCAAGGGTGTGGAGACTCTTTCTCTAATCTGAGTTAAACGATCAAAATCAAGTTTGGGAGTACCCTTGTATTGCCCATGGGCTGTTCCTATGGCAATTGCTAAAGCATCTACTTGAGTTTTCTGTACAAAATACTCAGCTTCTTCTGGGTCAGTAAACAAGGCCTCCCGTTCACTAACCGTAATGTCATCCTCTGTCCCACCGATTTTCCCTAATTCTGCTTCAACCGAAATACCCAAATGCCGTACAGCTTCAATTACTTTGTTCGTTAAAGCAATATTATCTTCAAGAGGATGCTTGGATCCATCAATCATTACTGAAGAAAACCCATGGCGTGCGCATTGCATTACTTGAGCAAAACTTGTGCCATGATCTAAGTGCAAAGCAATTGGCACACTTGCTTTTTCCGCCGCTAACTTGGTTAAGGTCGTAATGTATTCAATTCCCGCATATTTTATTGCACCTTGACTTGCTTGGATGATTACAGGGGCTTTTTCCGCCTCTGCTGCAGCAACTATCGCCTGGACGATCTCCATATTATTACAGTTAAAGGCGCCCACTGCATATTTTCCTTTTTGCGCCTTATCTAATAATTCGACCATCGATACTAACGCCATTTCTTTTCCTCCTCCATTGATCTCGAGACATGTTGACCCCGCAACGGACTATTGATAAGCCAAGTCTTATTCTCTTCCAAATAAACAGATTTTATTCCTTCAATTTGACGGATATTATCTGAGCTGTCCGCATAAATAATCCCCACCGCTTCACAGCATTCACAATAAAGCTCGACACGGTCTGGCAACAGTTCAAAGGTTAACTGGCGATTGCCACAGGCGCACCCTAAATCTCCTTGCCTAGCTAAGCGGCGAAGATAATCTAAAACCCCAAGCATTACTTCGGGATTTTCAAACTCTTCCTCATACCCTAACTCTAAAGCCAATTCCCCGAGGGATTTTTCACGTTCACGACAAGCCTGTGTAACTTTTTGCTTTGATCCGATATAACCGACCGAAGCCCCCACATCAGGGCAAGTAAGGGGCAGAGCTTCTTTTCCCCAGATTGCATGATGGTTTAATTTTAAATAATGGGTCTCCCCACAGTAAGCACAAGCATATGCGACGTTAAACTGTCTCCGATTTCTGCTGGTTACAGACATCAGTTGACGTCCACAACCACAATGGAGATTCTTACGTCCTTGCCGAGAAAATGCAAAGAGAGAGAGGGCATGAAATTCTAGCTCTCCACATTGGGAACACTGTATAGCTATCGTAGTATTTGTCGTTAGAATCATAATTCCCACCTCTTCCTACAGCTTATACTTCGTCATGCAAGAAGATTTTCCTGCCTTTCCTATAAAAGAAAACTAGGTCAGTCAGGAGGGAACCACTTTCTAAGGAAATTAGGCCTTAATTAATATCTCTCTTACCCGTTCTCTCAATTCAAATAAATCAAAAGGCTTGCCTAGATAATGGAGAATTCCAAGCTCCTTAGCTTGCTCCATATTTTGAGCATCGCCATAGGCTGTCATCATAATCACGCCAACGTGACGGTCTAAAGAACGAATTTGCCTTAAAGTTTCAATCCCGTTCATCCCCGGCATCTTCATGTCCATTAAAATAAGATTTGGCTTAAATGATTTCAATAATTCAACAGCCTCTTCTCCATTCGCAGCCATCTCAACCTCGTGCTGATCCTCTCGGAAGGTCTCAAAGAGTAGGCGACGCACACCAAGTTGGTCATCTACTACAAGAATCTTAGCCACTCCCCACATCCCTTTCCTTTATGAAATCTAAAGTGAATATTCTGTATTTGTTGTTGAAAGTCCTTCTTCAATAGTTCGTTCTGACAAAATTCGTCCGCCTTGTTTATATTTTCTATGTATCCGTGGATTCGCTAATGTCCTTCGCAATGGGATTCTAACCTCATCTCCTAACGTACAAGCTTGCATTCCAACGTCAAGTACTGTAAGCTGCATTCCGATCTTCCCGGCAACTCGAACAGTCCGTCCCCCTAATTCTACTCGTTCTTGACCAAGAAAAATACCTATTAAGGCAGCAAAATTTTTTATGACTATTTTTATAAAATCCACCCATCCTTGCGGAACAAAATGGGGGGCTATTCCTAGTCCATCTGCATATCCCACCGGGATTACCGCCAGCTGAGTAGTTGACTTAGTACGGTAGATGCTTTGATACCCCACATATGTACCTTTGGGAACTTGTCGCAAATGAACAATTCGGCTCTTGGCAATCCATGGGTCTTTTAATGATAATTTCCCGCTATAGCCCGGCCCTGGGTAATGCCCAATTAAGAGTGTTCCAATACGGACAAAGTCAAGGTGCCACTCAGGATAATCCAGATAAGCAGCACTGTTACAAACATGTTTCCATTCAGGATTAATTCCCAATTCCTCCAAGCGAGTAACTAGGGTCTTAAAGGTGGCATATTGTTCTGAAGTATAGCGCTTATCCCTCTGGGCAGCCCGAGCAAAATGAGTATATACTCCCCTAACCTTTAAACGATCCGCACTCCCTAGTAATTTAGATAGCTCACCAAGCTCGGCTAAGCGAAAGCCGGTTCTGCCCATACCCGTTTCCAGTTTGAGCTGTACATGGGCGTCCTGATACAGGCTGAGGCAGACCTCATTCAGTTTAGCAATTAGTGATAACTCTGTGATTGTTAGTTGTAATTGTGATTTAATGGCTTCCGGCCATTCTTCTTGGGTGGTCGGCCCAAGTACTAAAATAAGTCCCTTTATCCCACTTTTACGTAAGATTAGCCCCTCTTCAACCTTGGTAACCGCAAAAGCTTCACATCCCACTTGCTCTAAGGCAAGAGCTACTTGAACTGCGCCTAAACCATAGGCATCAGCCTTGACAACTGCCATACATCTTGCTTTAGGATGGAGGTGCTTAATTATTTCTTGATAATTATTTACTATGGCATCCAAGTCCACTTCGATCCATGTTCCAGACATGGTGTCATCTCCTCCGCACTCGCCGTAACTTAGCGATTACTCCCTTTAAAACATCGGAATAAAGCGGTTCCAAATGATTCCAGAGGAAATACGTAATCGGCCTATACACCAAATCCCATTCTCCGATGAACTCTGTATACTCGCCATTAAACCCCTTCTTAAAGCGATAAAGGCCATAAAGGGGATTCTCCTCCGTCAAATGCCCGGGCACCCCTCGAAAATCATACAGCGTGCATCCTAATGACTTGGCCCAACGTATCATTTCCCATTGTATCAAGTAGTTAGGCATAACATTGCGATGAGCATTGGAGGAAGCCCCATATATATACCAAGCTTTATTTCCAATGACAAAGGCCAATGTACCCGAGATAATATTCCCTTCATACTCAGCAATAAATAATTCTCCTAAGCCCACAGGAACCAAGGAATCATATAGGTCTTCAAAATAGGAATAAGCTCTCACTAAAAAACGGTCACGTTCAGTAGTCTCTTTGAGGACACGATAGAAATCCGGCAAATCTTCACGAGTTCCTTTGCGAATTTGAACCCCTTTCTTCTGAGCCAAACGAATATTATACCGGGTTTTTTGCTGCATATTATTAAGAAGAGTCTGCTCGTCCGGGGAAATATCCAAACGAAACACATACTTTGGCTGAACTCCTTCAAAGCCCTTCCCACTCTCAGCCGATTTAAAACCTCTAGATATTAAGTACTGTTCTAACTCTTTTTCTGAAGAGGGCAAATCAGGATCAACCTTTAAAAAAATCGCTCCTCGTTTTTTAGCTAATTTCTTAATTTCAGCTAAAACTAAATCAAACAACTCAGCATTTTTCCAGTCGACTACCGGCCCCCTAGACGCATAAAAGATAGGAATTCCTACCACCGGAATCTTTCTTTCAAGTATTGAGATTGCTGCCACAATTTCGTGGTTATTTTCAACAATCAATCGCCAAGGCTGCCATCCCGTCCTGCTTTTGATTTCCCCCCACTCCCAAGTTTGGAGCACGTGTCCTTTGGGGTGTTTTGCCAAAAACTCATTAAAGCGTGTATGCTCACTCTTATCGATCCACCTAGCAATATAGGTCATCGGTTCAATCCCCTTCCTCTAACCATTCTTCCCATGGTTCGATTCCTCTAATCAATTCATTCTGCCGTATTATACAGGAAGAGTCCATGCCATACCCTCCTACGGGGGTGGCAGAACTCTTCCTGTCGGGATTCGAAGCGAGAAGCGCGAGGTTCTCAATAATGAACCTCGCGCTAGTTCGTAAGCCATAACCTCCTAGGCTGGAACTTTGTCCTTAAGCAACAATTATTTCGAAAGCGTCGCCCGTATAAACTCCCTAAATAGCGGGTGTGCTCTATTCGGTCGTGATTTAAACTCCGGATGGAACTGAGAAGCGACAAACCAAGGATGATCGAGGAACTCTGAAATTTCAACTAACCGTCCATCAAGAGACGTTCCTGAAAACCTTAATCCTACCTTCTCCAACTCTGCTCGGAACTGGTTGTTAACCTCATACCGATGACGATGACGTTCATAAACAACTTGGTCTTGATAAGCTTGATAGGCCTTACTGCCCTCTACCAGTTTCGCAGGAGAAATTCCCAAGCGCATGGTACCACCCTTGTCTTCGATGTCCTTTTGCTCCGGAAGAATATCAATAACTGGGTAAGGTGTATCTGCGTCAAACTCTGTACTGTTAGCTCGTTCCATACCGCACAGATTACGGGCGATTTCTATGATCGCTGTTTGCATTCCTAAGCAAATACCCAGAAAAGGAATTTTACCTTCTCTTGCGTAGCGAATCGCTTCAATTTTTCCCTCAATCCCTCGGTTTCCAAAACCTCCCGGAACCAGGATTCCATCCACACCTGCTAAATACTTTTCAGCCGATTCTTCTTCAATGTTCTCTGAATCAATCCAACGAATTTTGATTTTAGCACCGTGCTCAGTTCCCGCAGACCGCAAAGCTTCTGCTACGCTTAGATAAGCATCCGGAAGTGCAACATATTTACCTACAATTGCGATCTCGATCTCACGAGTTGGAGATTTAATCTTTTCAACCATATTTTTCCATTCGGTCATGTCCGCAGCAGGAGCTTCAAGACCTGCACTGCGCAGAACAATATCATCAAAGCCTTCCGCTTGAAGCATAAGGGGAACTTCGTAAATGGTTGAGGCATCTAGACACTGTACAACAGCTTCTAAATCCACGTCACAAAGCAACGCTAACTTTTCCTTCATCTCTTTGGAAAGAGCCTTTTCTGTTCGGCAAACAATTATTGAGGGCTGAATACCAATTCCACGCAATTCTTTAACAGAGTGCTGAGTTGGTTTTGTCTTCAATTCACCAGACATAGCCAAGTATGGGACTAGGGTGACATGAATATAAATAACATTTTCTCGCCCAATATCATTTTTCATTTGGCGGATAGCTTCTAGAAACGGCAAAGACTCAATGTCTCCAACGGTACCACCAATTTCAGTAATTACAAAGTCAGGATGACTCTCTCTAGCAACTCGATAAACCCGCTCTTTAATCTCATTGGTGATATGAGGAATAACTTGAACTGTTCCTCCTAAATAATCTCCTTTACGCTCTTTTCGTATAACCGACCAGTAGACCTTACCCGTTGTAACATTACTGTTCTTCGAGACCGGCACATCGATGAAGCGCTCATAGTGGCCTAGATCTAAATCTGTCTCTGCCCCATCATCCGTAACAAACACTTCACCGTGTTGGTACGGACTCATTGTCCCAGGGTCAATGTTAATATAGGGGTCAAACTTTTGAATTGCCACTTTAAAACCCCTATTTTTCAAAAGACAACCCAGGGATGCGGCAGCGATTCCTTTGCCAAGGGAAGACACCACTCCGCCAGTTACGAAAATAAATTTTGTCATGAGCTTTACCATTTCCTTTCAGAGCTTAAATGTTGGGCCAAAACACATAAATAAAGCTAGTTTCGCACTAGCTTTATTCTACCAGTCAATTGACTATGTTTATTTTGCATAAGTAGTCCAGCTATTCCCGATCATGAATATTTCCTTACCCTTATTTTAGCTACACTTCTAAAGGATGTCAAGGTGACCTGCATCCTTTAGAAGTGTCTTTATTATAATCTGACTACCACTTTTCTCCACGTTGACCTTCATCCGCTTCATCAAAAACTTCATCCGTTTCGGAAATATCCTCGTCCAAGGATTCATCCTCTAAATCCTCCGAGTCAGATTTATCATCTTCATCCAAAGAACCTTTGTTTATCAGAGTTACCGCCGGTGCCCGACGAGACGTTTTTGCAGGCTCCCAAACTTTCAATCCCCATTCGCCCTTTCCGAGGAATGTAAATCTTGTGTCTAGATTAATCTGGGTGAGTGCCGCAGCTACCCGTATAGCCTCTTGAGAAATTCCTAAACGTTGAAGCACTTCTTCGATCAAGTTTTGATAATGCATCGGATTACCTTGGGTTTTTAGAACCTCATATGCTATATCTGCTTCCGTTGGTTTGTCTTTTCTACTTAAAGAGTGGGTCAAAAAACTCCACCGCCCTTCGTCGTTTTGAATATCACTATATTCGGCCCACCCCTAAATATTTCCTGCTAATCCCTGGCCTAAACATTATAAATTTACATTCTTTCTGGGGCTGATACGCCTAGTATATTTAATACATTACCTACAATTTGCTTCACAGCTCTAACCAAGCTCAAACGTGCTCTTCGCAAAGCTTCATCTTCAACAAGTACACGTTGACTATTATAAAAGGTATGAAAGAGTCCTGCTAAATCAAGGACATAACGGGCCAGTCTATGGGGTTCCATCAAGCGTGCCGCAACGATAATTTCACTTGGATAATCCGCCATCTTCTTAAGTAATTCTCGTTCCTCAGTACTGTTCAAGAGCAAAAGCTCCTCTTCGGTAGGTGGAGTATCCAAGGTGCCTAACTCATCAGCTTGACGCAAAATACTGCATAAACGGGCATACGCATACTGAACATAGTAAACCGGGTTATCCGATGACTGTGATTTAGCTAAATCCATATCAAATTCCACGGTAGAATCAGGATCCCTTAGAATAAAGAAGAACCGCGCGGCATCTTTTCCTACTTCGTCCATCAATTCCCGCAATGTAATGTACTGACCGGAACGTTTAGACATTTTTACTACTTCACCATTTTGGATGAGTCGGACTAGTTGCATAAGAATTATTTGAAGATTTTCGGAATCATACCCTAAAGCAGACATGGCACCCTTCATTCGAGCCACATGCCCATGATGATCCGCCCCCCAAATGTTGATGACTTTGTTAAACCCCCGGTCAAATTTATTGCGATGATAAGCGATATCAGCAGCAAAATAAGTTGGGGAACCATTGCTTCTAATGACTACCTCATCTTTTTCATCACCAAATTGTGTAGACTTAAGCCAGTGGGCGCCTTCCTTTTCGTAAATGTACCCCTTATTTTCTAGGTCTTCCATCGTTGAACGAACTGCACCTGAATCATGCAGGGATTGTTCGTTAAACCAAACATCATAGGTGACTCCGAAATCTTCTAAGGTTTCTCGAATATTCCTCATTTTTTCATCTAAGGCATAGCGAACCATCAACTCTCTTCTTAATCCCGGTTCAACGGATAAGTATTTATCCCCTTCTTTAGCAATTAAACCCTTGATTGTGTCAATCAGGTCTTCACCGTGATAACCACCTTCCGGAAAAGGGACATCCTCACCAAGTTGCTGCAAATACCTGGATTCCAGGGATAAACCAAAATTATGTATTTGGTTTCCAGCATCATTGATATAGAATTCTCGAGTAACCTCGTACCCGGCCTTAGCAAGTAATGAAGCCAAACTGTCACCCAAGGCTGCCCCTCGAGCATTACCCATATGCAGTAATCCAGTAGGGTTAGCGCTAACAAACTCTACTTGTAACTTTTGGCCCTTTCCAATATCCCCTTCTCCGTAACTTTCCCCAGCTTTTAACACCTCCGTAATAACCCCGGTGAGCCAGGCAGGGTTTAAGCGAAAGTTAATAAAACCAGCTCCTGCAATTTCAGAGGATTCAATCCATGTCCCGCTAGTTTCCATATGCTTAATGAGTGCAGCAGCAATATCTCGAGGGGAGCGCTTTGCCTGCTTAGCCAACACCATAGCTAGATTCGAGGCCAAGTCTCCACGTTGCTTTTCTCTCGGCTCCTCTAAAACGAAACTTGGCAATTCCTCAAAATTTAATTCCCCAACTGCCTTAGCCTTATTTGCAGCTTCAACTAAATGGTTTGTAATCTTTGTCTTTATATTCTCGTAGAGACTCATTAAGGGATATCCTCCTTTACGTTTACCAACAGACCATTGTGACTTACCAACTTATCATCGACAAAAAGGTCATATTCTAGACTAATACGTCCCCCATGGACTGTCAAGTCAGACTCTACTTTGTGGGGTAAGACGCTTAACCATAGTTTCCCATAACAGGTGGTATAAATACTGTTGTTAAGTATTCCCTTCCTAAATTCTTGTGTCAAATCCACGGCACCTTTGCGATTTAAGATAACCGCTCCTGCTTTTATCGTTATAAACGTTGTCACCTCACCTAGATCCGTAGTATTCTTTTCCTCTTCCTTATATACTACATAAAAAACTCCGTTTCGTTCATAAAACTTCCCAAAGGTCAGCAATTCCTGTTGATCTTCTTGCCCTTCTGGATATTTTTGTGTCCCTTTGATTTGAATTGATGCATTTTTTTGCATAGAAATCGCTCCTTCCTTATGAAAAGTCATGATGAATGAATTATAACGTATAATTTGTATAAGTGCCTATTCTCGTAAATTAATAAAAATCCTTTATTGTTTATCAAGAAATTAAAAACAATATACATAACCCTTAGGATATCCTGTAGAAGAATGATTGCGAAAAAACTTTTTAACCTCAGATTAAATTGAAAGCACTAATTGCGAGAGGGAGATTTCCCTCTCGCTTATCATTGTTCAGTGGATTTTACTTAAGGTATTCTCCTCGCGGCGTCTTAATAATACGTTGGATTTTCTCCTCGGCACCATTGGTTGCATTTAGATATATAAGGTATTCTTCCCCTTGATACCGACCTCGAAACTCATAACTATAAACTTCCTTATTCCCGCTTTTCGGAATAACGGCTAAACGACTCTCTAAAACCTGAAAATTCGGTCGCAATTTACGTACAGCCTGCTCCATTGTAAGTTTTGCTGGGAAAGTCCGTTCATGATGAAAAGCATAATAGGGTGTAGCATCAAATCCTACAAGCTGACCATTGTCCAAAGCAATCATCAGACGCACCTTATCGGGGTAAATCCTCACCCCATCTTTTTCATAGACGGCATCAAATTGAACATATGAACCAAACTCTTCACTTGAAGTTATCGCTACTTGTTGCCAACCTAAGGCTTGCAAAATAGCCTTCGCTTTGTTGGATGCATCTTCTACCTTGAGTGTCTTAGGTTCAATCGCTCTTTGATCACGATAGAGGACGATAGCCCCACCTTGACGGCTAACCTCCAGATAGGATTCTTTGTAGTTGAAAATATAACAAGCAAGTTCCGTTTGGGATTCTCCCGAAAATTCGGGGGTTGCATCGGCATACCCAATTTTACTTAGGAAATCTCGGGCCTTTTCCAAGGCTTGATCTTTTGTCACTTCTCCCGCCGGGAGGCCCAATGGTTTTGCAACAACTCGAGTAGAATACTCCCCCGTATACGAAAACGGAGGAAGCTTTTGTAAGCCCGCATCTAGCTGATCAAGACCAGAGCTTACTGATTTAGAAGGAGCTTCCGAGCCATCCGCTGCAGCCTCAGCAACTTGAGTACCTAAGCCCAGCCGTTGCCTCCAGGATGGATCAGGATCTGTCCAAACTAACTTTTCTGTGTCCATTCTAAGAATTAAGTCTTGAACTTGTTGATTAACCGGCATCAGACGTTCATGCATATCTCTTAGAGTTGTTTCTTCTTCAGAAGTAATCGCACCTCCCCCAGCAACTCTTTGAGCTAAAATCCGTGCAAACTCACCGGACTGTGTTAAGAATTGACCTACATAACTCAGTCCTGTCTGCTGGGCAGGGATTTGAGCGAAATCCTTAAGGGCCGCCTCACTTTTACTAGAGACTTGGCTTAAGTAAAGTATCTTTTGAGCAGGATTACTAGCCACATTTCCCTTAGCCAAATCTGTTTCCAATTGATCAAGATGGCTTGCAAAATCGTTCAAAGCCCTTCGATTATTATTTTCTGCAGCAAGCCTGTATTCTCCCGCTAAGCGATATTCATTCCAACCCCAGCCCAGCGAAATTAACAAGGCTAAGGCTATAGCACCGATCCAAAGTTTTCTGTGCATACTTGTCCCCCTACTTCGTAAACATATGATTTCCGATTTGTTTAATCTGTGGCCGAGACCAAATGTATTTGTTGGATGTTTTCGCCGGATTAAAAAAGAAGAGCGCTCCGCCGGAGGGGTCGGATCCGGTTACTGCTTCTTGTGCAGCACGTATCGCAGATGCTGAAGGAGGCAAATTGATTTGACCATCATCTACACTGGAAAAGGCTCTCGGTTGATAAACGATATCTGCAACTGTTTTTGGGAAGGCAGGATCCGCAATCCGGTTTAAGATGACTGCGGCTACAGCCACTTGGCCAATGTAAGGTTCTCCTCTTGCCTCAGCATTTACCGCTCGAGCCAATAGATTAGTGTCAATGTTTTTATAACCTACAGCCTTTCCTGATGCATTAGTGCTCTGCCCAGTTAAGCGCTTTAGTTCCTTGATAGTTTGTGTTCCAGCTAATCCATCGACTCTTAGCCCATGCTCCTTTTGAAAGCGTCGTATCGCTGCTTCAGTTTTGGATCCGTATTTTCCATCAACGGTTCCAACAGTATAACCTAACTGAACCAACTTCTTTTGTAATTCCGTTACTTCAGACCCCTTACTCCCTCTGCCTAGTAACCGATCGCCTAAAGCTGCATAGGCAAACCCAGACAGAGTTATGCTCAGTAATAATCCGATGGTTATAACCATCCTCCAATGCCTAATGTGTACTTTCATACCCTCACCTCACTTTATTGATAGTCTTTAGTGTGGCAAAGTTCGAAAGAAATTATCCAGCTATAACCTATAAATGCCAATAATATTATTTTATTCAGATTCTAGACTGTTACTATACTTAAAAAATGCAAATAGCCATAGGTGTTTAACCCATGGCTATTTGTGCAATTTCCCTCTTTTTATGGACGAGATCCCTTAAATGGCTGCAATGCTCTTGGTTTTCCCAGAACTTCCGCCCAAACAATTCCCCGTATGAGGTTCTTTTCTTCAAGAGAAAAAGTCAGACCCTCTGCAATTTTTTCTCTCTCGGGCATCCTTTCATCGAGGTTTTCCTCTCTATCACGGTAGGTTTCTACTTCATAATTTCCTTGGTAGCTGCTTGTTCCTTCAATCCCCTGGGTTCCTTCAACTCCTTGTGTACCCTCAACTCCTTGGGTTCCTTCAACTCCCTGTGTCCCTTCAGTTTGAACAAATCCATCCATAAAACTTCTTGTTTCAGTTACTTCTATGGATTCTGCCCGAACCGGCTTTTCTTCTAATTGACGTGAGCTTTGAGTAAATGCTTGTTGCATCTGTTCCTGCCAAGATCCCTTGGCTGGTTCCTTCAGAACCTCTCTTATACTCTTCGGCAATTTAGCGGGATGAGAGAAATTTCTCGGAGTTTGCTGCTTACCCTTCTTGATAAGTGAGCCAATTAGTTGAAAAATCACCCAAATGATAATTACAACAGTGAAGACCGACATGATTTCACCTACTTCTTGGTTGTGCTATCATTGCCTGAGTCAGATTTCCCCGCTTGAGCAATGGTTCCTCTCATTTGGGTGTCCGAAATAATATTTTGCATATTATAATAGTCCATTACACCTAGTTTGCCATCTCTTAAAGCTTGAGCCATAGCTTTTGGCACTTCAGATTCTGCTTCGACAACCTTTGCCCGCATTTCTTCAACTGATGCTCTCATTTCTTGTTCTTTAGCAACAGCCATAGCACGTCGTTCCTCAGCTTTTGCCTGAGCAATACGTTTGTCTGCTTCGGCCTGATCCATCTGGAGTTGTGCCCCAATATTTTTTCCTACATCAACATCCGCCATATCAATGGATAGGATTTCAAAAGCCGTTCCCGCGTCAAGTCCCTTTGCCAAAACTGTTTGAGAAATCAGCTCCGGCCTTTCTAATACGGCTTTATGGGATTCGGATGAACCAATACTGGTTACGATACCTTCCCCAACCCGTGCAATAATTGTCTCTTCACCGGCTCCACCGACAAGTCTATCGATATTAGCTCGCACTGTTACTTTTGCCCTAACTCTAAGTTCAATTCCGTTTTGAGCCACTGCAGATACAACAGGGGTCTCAATTACTTTTGGATTAACTGACATTTGAACAGCCTGCAGAACATCCCGTCCTGCTAAATCGATAGCTGCCGCACGCTCGAAGGGCAGCGGAATAGCTGCTCGTTCCGCAGCAATTAAAGCATTTACAACTCTATCAACATTACCACCTGCCAAGTAGTGTGCTTCAAGTTGATCTGTAGTAACCGTCAAGCCGGCTTTATGCCCTTTAATCATGGGACTTACAATTTTAGACGGGACTACTCTTCTTAACCGCATACCAATCAAATTAAAAATTCCAACATTAACCCCTGCCGCCAATGCGGATATCCAGAGCCCAACAGGGATGAAGGTTAAAATAACACTTAAGACAATAAAACCCAGAAAAAACATCGCCAGAGTTAAATATAATGGATTCATTCATTGCCCGACCGCAGTCGAGCTTCACCTCCTTATAATCTTTCTTCTCGAACAATGATTCGAGATCCTTCGACTCCGATAATTTTAATAGTTGTTCCTAAGCCTATAAAGCCCCCTTCCGTGACAACGTCTAACTTAACACCATTAAAATCACCTGTTCCCGCTGGTCGTAATTGAGTTAGCGCTATTCCTATTTGACCCAGGTACATTTCATACTGTGGTTTTGGGGCAACATACCCTTCCTTTGATGTTTGACGAGTGCTTAAAGAAAACTTCTTCCACAATCTCTGTGTCCTGGGTGATTTTAAACTTAGGTAAATGATAATACCCAAAACGATCAGCGCCCCAGCAGTGAAAATCAACCCTTCTAAAAGAGAATCTGTCACTAAAAATATGCCCGAGATTAAAGCAGCTATCCCCAAAATACCACTGACTCCAAAACCTGGAATAACAAAAATCTCAATTGCCAACAATGCGATTCCTAGTAGAATCAGCCCAATAATAATACTCTGAGACACTTCCTTCTCCTCCTTTCTGTTGGCTAAGCGTACTTATATATCCTTAAGTTTCTAAACTATTTAACCATCGCTTAGCAATTTGTTTATATAAATTAGCTCTCGCCAATAAATTTAGAATAACCAACGTAGTCTCAACCTTTTCCCGGTCATCTTCCGGCATTTCATCTTCGGACAGGGTTTGCTCAACTTCTTTCTCTAATTCTCGAAGGGATTTCTCCCAGTCCATCTGGGTACAGTCAAAAGTTTCGCTGTAATACCGGTAAAGTTTAGTAGGATTAATTCTGTCATCCGAGGTATCTAAAAGGCTTTGATTAACATAACCAAGTAATTGGGAGACTTCTTCAAGGGATAAAATATCTCGCAAATCATTAATGAGCAGAATGTTCGCAACTTGTTCCCTGCTATACTTTCTTCTTAAGGGATTGGGAAGGTACTTGCGTCTAACCCAATTTTGTACATGAGTAGGATTAATATCATTTTGGCTAACCCGTTTAGCCACTTCAACTACCTGCGCCAACATCATTGAATCTAATTCTAAATACGGCAGAGCCTTTTGTTTCGGTTCTAAATCATTCAACACATTTCGAATTGCTTGTAAATGTTTTACATTCATTATCTCACCTACTTATGTTCTTTTTAACAACCAACGTCCTGATGATGTTATTATATGATCATTGTGATCACTTGTCAATGTTATTTTAAACTCTATATATTATATTCACTTCCTCTTCAAGAAGTTTTCGTACCCTCTTCGATTACCAAAATCATCTCCCGCCTCTGCACTTTAATAAGGGCCCCCACTGAAGAATCCGTGTCTCGGAATTTGATGAAAATCTCATTATGAATTAAATGCAGGGACTTCCTACATCATTGTAGAACAAAGAGACTATAATATAATTGGGAGATGGTGGATTATATGTTCTATGAAGGTAAAATTTTTCGTCCTCCAAGTGAGGCGAAAAGCGTTATTTTACAGATCTCTGTTGGGTGTAAACATAACGCTTGCACATTTTGCACAATGTATAAGGACAAATCTTTTAGGATTAAATCACGAGCTGAAATCAAAGAAATTCTTAGCGTTGCCCAGGCTCAGGAACCAGACGCCGAACGAGTTTTTTTGGCAGACGGAGATGCAATTGCTATTAACACTGACCTGCTGACTGAAATTCTTGATCAACTCTATCAAAAATTTCCTCATTTAAAGAGAGTTGGAATTTATGGCGGCCCTAAAGACATACTTTCCAAGAGCTCAGAAGAATTAGCAACCTTAAAGGCCCATGGACTTAATATCGTCTATTTAGGTGTAGAAAGCGGTAATGAAGGTATTCTAAGGTCTGTTTGTAAGGGGGTCACCACTGACCAAATGATTGCTGCGGGACAAAGGGTTAGAGCAAGCGGTTTAACACTATCCTGCACAGTTATTATCGGTCTGGGAGGAAAGGCTCTTTCCCAGGAACATGCCATTGATACCGCTCATGTTATCAGCCAAATAGACCCTCAATATTTAGGTGCCCTTACATTAATGTTAGAAGAGGATGCCCCTCTTGCAAAAGCTATAAAAGATGGCTCCTTCCAACTTCTCAGTCCCTTCGAATCTTTAAAAGAACTTAGAACTATGCTTGGGAATCTTAAGGTATCAAACTGTATCTTTCGGAGTAATCACGCCTCGAACTATCTGCCGCTTCGAGCTACCCTTCCAGAAGACAGAGATGAATTGTTAAAGACTTTAGATAGTATCATTAATAATCATACTGTAGAGCGACTTCGTCCCGAGTACTGGAGAGGGCTCTAACATAAAAAAAGAAGCATAAATTGATACTCAATTTTGCTTCTTTTTCTTAAACTTCTTTTTTCTTAAACCAAAGTTACGCTAACATTTCTTTTTTAACCAACCTAAGCATCTCATCAACCGCACATTTTGTAGAATGACCAGGTAAGGCAGTAGCTGTCTTATCTCTCATTTTCTGAACTTCTTCAGGATAGGTCAAGAAATAATTTATCAACTGACCTAATTCCTGTTCAGTCTGAGCAACGATTCCCGCTCCTATCTTCTGAACAAAGTGTGCATTTTCTTCTTCTTGTCCAGGTATCGGCTTGAATATTAGAAGCGGTAAACGCTTAGTTAGCGCTTCCGAAACCGTTAATCCACCAGCTTTAGTAATTATAAGGTCAGAGACAGCCATTAATTCTTCAACATTATGGACATATTTCAACCTCACTAGAGGGTTACAACCTTGAGCGCTGAGCTCTTTCAAGGATTCATAAAGTTTTTCATTTTTTCCACACACAATTATAGCTTGAACGGGAACTTTAGAATCAACTAGTTTCCGGCAAATTCTATTTGCGCTCTTTAAAATCCCATAGGATCCTCCCATTACTAAAAAGGTAGGTATCCCCGACTTTAGACCTAACTTAGAAAATATTAACTCTCGGTTTACAGTTTCTTCGAATTTCGGACTTACTGGTATCCCAGTAACATGAATACACTCCGCCTTTATCCCCCAGGCTTGTAAACTATTCTTAACTTCTCCACAGGCAACTATGTATCGATCAACACCGGGATGAACCCAATGACTGTGAACCGTATAGTCAGTAATTATCGTAACTACAGGAATCTGTAGAATCTTTTCATATCGTAATTGGGCTAACACGGACGAAACTGTTGGATAAGTACACACGATAAAGTCCGGTTTAAAGGTCTTAATATACTTCAAGAAATCATTGCGTCCTAATTTATTTAAAAACTGTTGGCTTATTGAGCGGGGCTGAACCATAGATGTTCTGTAATAAAAACGCCCCCATAGTTTCGGGATATGATTGATAATTTCACCATAGACACTCTTGATCATCGAATTAATGGGTTTACTTAGAAAATCTCCAAAATCGAGGTGAGTAATGGTTGCAGAAGGTTCCTGAATACGTATCCCTTCAATAACAGCTTCCGCTGCCCGCAAATGTCCGTTTCCGAATGATGCGGAGAATACAAGAACCTTTAATTGTTTCAAAAGTTTACTACCTCCTTCTTAATAAGAGCTGTTTATATGACGATATCACGACTCAGTCAACTTGTACAGCCAAGTCAGCATAAACCTCAAAAAGCAAGGAGTTCAGGATATCTACAACCTAATACGTAGAATGGGAAACTCCCAGAATTCATCTTCAGTTTATGGTCAAAAAAATCTTGACAAATTCCCAAGGCTATAAGTTATATTATAGGGACATCCTTCGTAAAAGAAAAGCAGCTTGGCGAAGATAAGATTATCATAATTCCGATTTCCAAAAGGAATTCTTTTATATTTAATATAGGGAGCGTGAATTTATGTCCCATAAAACAAATGCAGCCCGAATTTTAGACAAGAACAGAATACCCTATGAGCTAAAGGAATACGAGGTCGATGAATCAGATTTGTCTGCCATTACTGTTGCTAATAAGGTCGGGTTAAGCATCGAGCAAGTCTATAAGACTTTAGTTGCCCGTGGTGATAAAACTGGGGTCATCGTTGCTTGTATCCAAGGTGATTATGAACTCTACCTCAAAGGATTAGCCGCATTGAGCGGGAATAAGAAAGTTGAGATAGTCTCCTTAAAGGAGGTATTGCCTTTGACCGGTTATATACGAGGAGGCGTTTCTCCTATAGGAATGAAAAAGAGCTATCCTGTTTTCATTGACTCTTCTATAACAAATCAAGAAAAAGTTGCTGTAAGTGCAGGATTGCGAGGATTTCAGCTTTATCTTAATCCCCATGATCTAATTGCAATAACTAAAGCACATTTAGGCACGATCTCAACAAAACTTTAAATCATTACATAATAGTTTGATAGGCAAAGACAACAAATCCTACAGGCCTATATTTCCTGTAGGATTTGTTGTCTTTTGCTTATTTACTATATCATTCTAGTACATGGTGATCTAAGTTTGGTAAATCGGTTCTAATCTCCCGCTCTCTAAATCACTCGTCGGGCTCCTACATAAACTGATTTCCAGTATGGCCCAATAGTATAAATTGTAACTCCCTTAGAAGAGGAAGCGTTAATAAATTGTCCGTTACCAACATAAATCCCGTCATGATCTACAACACCATTTCCAGCAAAGGAGAAGAATACTAGATCGCCTGGTCGTAGATTCTCAAAGGATACATAGCTTCCCACAGTATATTGGTCACGTGATACCCGAGGTAAAGTAATTCCATTTTGTTTAAAAACATAGTACACAAAACCGGAGCAGTCAAAACCCGTTGAAGGGGAAGTCCCCCCCCATTGGTACTTAACTCCTATATACTGTTTTGCTGTACTTAGTATACTATCGGCCTTGCTCTGTGTTGGAGTCTGAGTCGGAGAAGTCTGCGCTTGGGTCTGTTGTTTTTTCAAATAAACATTATTTAAGGTTTTTGCTGTTATGGGACCAACAAGTCCATCAACAGTTAGCTTGTTCGCTCTTTGAAAGTTGATTACCCCTTGTTGGGTCAAACTCCCGAAAACACCATCCGCTTTACCAACATTGTAGCCAACATAATTTAGTTTTGTCTGCAACTCCACAACATCCGGTCCTTTAGAACCTACTTTAAGTAAAACATCCCCAAGCGTCGCCATAGCAGTTGTTGGCAAAGAAAACATCAGACAAATTAAAAAGAACACAAGGATAATTCTCTTTTTCATTCTCTTCCTCCCTATTACTTTGTTAATTTTGGGGACATTTATAAGTGAAGAATCCACTTACTTTTATATCGGAATCTCTAGGATAAGATTTCACCCTAAAAATCTGCCACAATTGAAAATTATTTACATTGCTTGTATCGTTTTGGGTTTCGACCTGGAATTAACCTAATCTCTAATAAATTTTGAAAAGGGGAATGTTAGTTTGTTTTTTTGGGGCAAAATAACCCAAACATTTAAGGAGGATACCGGATGAGTTACCAACTACCAAACTATAAACACCCAAATTTCGATCAAGAACCTTTCGTATCTGCTCCAAATGCTCAAATTGTCGAAGTGAAAAATGCAGGGTCGGCTCCGGAAAACTATCATGCTCTCTCCATATATCCTGAGTATTTTAAAATAAATGGCGAATGGATTTTAGCGAGTGAAAGCCGAATGGATGGGGTTCCTGTCCTAAGGACAGATGGAAGGGTTCAAGTGGTTGAGTTTAGAAATTTAAACATTGGGGATAAGGTAATAACCGGAAGAACCGAAGATGGAAGTGAGGGCATTTTTGTTTATGCATCAGGGTTTAGTTCAACCGATACCCATTCAGAGTTATTTTCTTTTCGTTCCGGCCGTTCTAGGGAAACGGCTTTTTCAAAGGACTATGATGAACTTTATGAACTATTAAAATATGAGAAGGATAATGGGTATATTGTTTGGGTCTTAGGTCCTGCAGTTGTCTTTGACTACGATTCTAGAACAGCTCTTTCCGGCCTTATATCAAATGGCTTTGCTCATGCTATTCTGGCAGGTAATGCTATGGCAACCCATGACCTGGAAGCAGCTATTTTTGGTACTGCATTGGGGCAAAACACCTATAATCAACAGTCTCCCCCTAATGCTCATTATCACCATTTAGATTTGATCAATATGGCTCGAGATGCAGGTTCCCTTGAAGGTCTCATAGAAAAGGAAAACATAAGTGAGGGTATTGTGTATTCTGCTATCACTAATAACATCCCCTTGGTTCTTGCAGGTTCAATTCGTGACGACGGTCCACTGCCTTCCGTAATAGCTGATGTATATAAAGCCCAAGATGAAATGCGCAAGCATACTCGTAAAGCTACGACTCTTATTTGCCTAGCCACTCAGCTTCACACTATTGCAGCAGGAAATATGACGCCGGCTTACATACAACATAATGGAGAGATCCGCCCCGTCTTCATATACTGTATTGATATTGCTGAGTTTGCCGTCAATAAACTCAGAGATCGCGGATCTTTAGAGGTTACTACTATGGTAACTAATGTACAAGACTTCTTGGTTCACCTAAAAAACAATTTAGTAAAATGATTATATTTTGTTGAATTCTTGTCACCCAAAGTCACCTCTCCCAAAAAAGAGTAGAGGCACAAATCTGCCTCTACTCTTTTTGGTATAAATCTACATTCATTTCTAGTTATGAGAACGTAAGCTCTTCAACCTGTGCATTTCGTAGTTTCTGCTGACTAAGACCGATAGAGTCATCCAAATTATTTGATACTACTTCACTGCTAATAGTTCCATTAACCGCTGCTTCACCTTGAGTGAGTTCACTCCCTTGGATTTCTTTACTTTCCATTTATTAACCCTCCTAAAATTTTTATTATTATTCTCAAAAAGCTAAAAAACATTCAAAAGAACTCTCTAAGCATATCGATGCTATTTTAGAGAGTTCTTTTTGAATGTTTATGTTTATGTTTATATTTATTTATTTATTTAATTGAAATGAACTCTTCAATGACACAATTCTATTAAATATCAGCTTGCCTTGTTTCAATGACAAGGGATCAACATTGAAGTAGCCATGCCTAAAAAACTGAAATTTATCCTGTGGCTTTGAATCTTTAATATTCGCCTCGACAAAGCCCTGGACGATCTCTAAGGAGTTAGGATTAATATGTTCCAAAAAGGAAGTATCATCATCCTCTTCCTGATCCAGAATCAAAGGTTCGTATTGTCTAAATTCTGCCGGGACTGCTTGAGAGGCTTCTACCCAATGAATAGTCCCCTTTACCTTCCTTCCTGTAAAGCCAGTTCCACTCTTGGTTTCCGGGTCGTAGGTGCAATGTAATTCGATAACTTTACCCGCTTCATCTTTTACTATATCGTTGCATTTTATAAAATAGGCATTTTTTAAGCGGACTTCATTTCCCGGAAAAAGCCTGAAATATTTTGCCGGAGGATTCTCCATAAAATCATCTTGTTCTATATATATTTCTCGCGAAAAAGGAATTTGACGAGTACCCATTTCCGGGTTTTCAGAATTAATCTCAGCCTCTAACATTTCAACTTGGTCTGCAGGGTAATTTGTAATAACAACTTTGAGCGGCTCTAATACAGCCATTGTTCTGGGTGCTTTAAGCTTTAAATCCTCTCGAATAAAAAATTCGAGCATTTTACTATCTACTACACTATCCGCTTTAGCAACACCTATTTCCCGAGCAAAACTACGAATAGCTTCAGGAGTATAACCTTTTCGACGAAGTCCTGAGATTGTAGGCATGCGCGGGTCATCCCACCCGTCAACAACGTGCTCATCAACTAATTGTTTGAGTTTACGCTTACTCATAACAGTATTAGTAATGTTTAACCGGGCAAATTCATATTGATGTGGCACCTTTTCCATTTCACACTCTCGTATGACCCAGTCATACAGAGGACGATGATCCTCAAATTCCAAGGTACATATAGAGTGTGTCACCCCTTCAATTGCATCCTCTAACGGATGGGCAAAGTCATACATAGGGTAGATGCACCACTTATCTCCTGTATTATGATGGTTGGCATGAGCAATCCTGTAAAGAACCGGATCCCTCATATTAATATTGGGAGAATCCATATCTATCTTAGCACGGAGAACCTTTTGTCCATCTTTGAATTCCCCTTGACGCATTCGCTCAAATAATTCCAGGTTTTCTTCAACTGAGCGATCTCTGTAGGGGCTTTTTTGTCCGACCTCAATAAGGGATCCGCGCATTTTACGAATCTCCTCGGCTGTAGAATCGCAAACATAAGCCTTACCTTTCTTAATTAACAGGACAGCTCGATTATACATTTCTTCAAAATAGTCTGAGGCAAAGAATAATTCATCCCATTTATATCCCAGCCACGTTACATCTTCTTTGATAGATTCTACATATTCTGTATCCTCTTTAACTGGATTAGTATCATCAAAGCGCAGATGGGTTTTACCCTTGAATTCATCCGCTAATTCAAAATTTAAAATAATGGATTTAGCGTGACCAATATGTAAATAACCATTAGGCTCCGGTGGGAATCGAGTAATAATGTGATCAACTTTACCCGATTTCAAATCCTCGTTAATAATATTCTTAATAAAGTTCGAGGAGGCTTTATGTTCCATCGATATCACCTTTCTATTCTTCATCCTATCTGCCATTTTTTCCTTTGCACTAAATAATACTGCATTAGAACCGAGAGTTCAACTTTAGCCTATAAATACTTCCCGAGAGGTTTAATATTTATCTATTTATAGCATAGACAATTTTGGAATGATTTCAGTCCCATTTTCAATTTTATCCGATGACTAACAGCCGTAAGACTCCCATCTTCTATAAGTACGAAAGCATCCAGTGGATGCTTTCGCCGAACCGCAAACTAAACAGAACAACTTTAGCGGTGAGGATGAGATAACGGCTGCTACGTCCCTGGATAAGTTCTTCTAAGCTTCAGATGGAGTAAGTATTCCTCTTAGGCAAACTCCATCTGAAGCTAAGAATCACTTGATTAATCCATCTTTGGTCATCTAAACAAATTACACAGATAAAAGAGGGGATGTAACAAATTTAAAGCTTTGTTACATCCCCTTTGATCTGATACCTGCCCAGGTTCGGCTCAGTTCAATGGTAAAGGATATGTTTTGAGGAGTACATACCAATACTCAAGTTTGGGTTCCTCATATTATCTACTGGGATTTGATTTCCACTAACGTAACTGAAACATCGATATTTTTGTTATCCCGGTATACTGTGACGGTAACCGTATCACCGGGTTTATTCTTCAACAACTGATGGGTCAATTCCAATGAGCTCTTAATAGCAATTCCATTAATCTTCGTTAAAACGTCCCCAGCTCGAATTCCTGCTTTCTCTGCCGGTCCCCCGGGTGTAACTTTGGAGATATAGGCTCCTTCAGGCCATCCTCGTTGAGTGGCATATTCAGCCGTATATCTAGGATCAATTTGGACATTTAGCCCCGGATGACTGGCATATCCCTTCTCAATCAGCTGCTTAATTGTCGGCAGCGCATCTGTTATAGGGATTGCAAAGCCCATGCCTTCAAATCCTTGTTCCTGATTCTTTGCAGAATTGATCCCAATCACCTGACCTTGGTAATTAACAAGGGGACCACCGCTATTTCCGGGGTTAATAGCAGCATCTGTTTGGATAAGGTTAAAACTGGCTTCTCCGGGAATATTTAAAATACGATTTGTTGCCGATACAACTCCTGTTGTTACTGAGCGAGCAAATTCCTGTCCGCCGGGATTCCCAATAGCTACAACCGGTTCTCCGACTTGCAGTTTGGAAGAATCACCCAGCTGTGTAGCAACTAAGTCCTTCGTATCGGGTATTTGTACTACCGCTAAGTCAGTCCGCTCATCACCGCCAACAAGTCTGGCATTAATATTTCGGCCATCCGCCAAACTAACAATAATCTTTTCCGCCCCTGAAATGACATGATTATTGGTGACGATATATCCATTTTGTGCATCAATGATAAACCCTGAGCCACTTCCTACTTCCGTCGATCCGCCCCCTCCAAATAAGGAGCCTCGAGATTGGAAATTAGCAATCCCGACCACAGCCGGACCAGTAGCTTTAGCAATCTGAGTTACCGGAAAATTCGCAGTCCCTTCCGTTGGAACTGAGGGAGTCGTTGGACCTGCATTTAAAACAACTTGGCTTGAGGGAGTTACTTGTTTATTCCCGTATACCGTTGGAACTAAGGTTACGGCAATGATTCCGCCTAACAAGGCACTGACTAAAGCAACAATAACTGTCGAAAAAAAGCCAGGACCTCTCCGAGAATAATTATTATCCTTATAGTAGTCCATAACTTTAACCTCCTATTGCTATTATTCCATTAACATCATCAATTCATGCGGCGAATGCCTGGGGGCCACATGGACAGGGACATTTGAGAGATTCTTAGACCCCTTTGAGTCGCGAAGAATACCCAGCACGGTGGATAGGGCAATTTCCGGGGTGTTATTTTCCTGACTCAGGTGAGCCAAGATAACCCTTTGGGTGTTTTCCTGTATCCACTCTAAAAGTCCTTCAGCTACCTGTTTATTATCTAAATGACCAAACTTTCCTCGGATTCGCTTCTTCAGATAGGCTGGATACGGCCCATATTGCAATCGTTGATCATCGTAATTCGCCTCAACGATAAGGGCATCGCACCCCTTCAAATGCCGATGCATTTCCTCCGTAATTATGCCACTATCAGTAGCAATCCCGACAGCCAAATCCTTCTTATCCTTTTCCTTGGGGCGTGAGATCTTGAGCCCATAGCTTTCCCGGCTATCGTGTGATGTCGGGTAGAGTATGACGTTCAAACCAGCACAAGAAAAGGACTCTTCCACTTCAATACGTTGATCTTCGGCAAGCTTTCCCAAGGAATGACTCATAACCTTCCAAAGTCCGGATGTAGCATAGATGGGGATTTTTAGTTTCCTGGCAAGAATCCCTACTCCCCTAATATGATCGACATGTTCATGGGTAACCACAATTCCTTCGATGCCTGAACAAGAAAGATTTACTTGAGAGAGGTTATGTAACAGACTCTTGCCGCTAATTCCACAATCCACAAGCAAATGTCGGTTATCCTCTCCAATAAGAATTGCGTTTCCGGAACTTCCGCTTGCCAAAGTTGTAAAGTGCAATTTTAGTTCCTCCGTTACTCACCATTTTTTAAGTTGGGATTGGACAACCCGTCATTCGTTTGATTAGTGCTGAGTTGGCTTTGGGCCTGACTAATCATTGCCTCGATTTGTTCTTTGTCGTTACTGTTTTGAGCTAGAGGCAAGGCCTTTTGCCAATAACTAATAGCTCCTGTCCAATCCTGCTTTACTTGAGAAAGGAAAATGCCATAGTTGATCATAGCTGTCATAAAGTCCGGCTTAATAGCTAGAGCCTCTGTATAACTCTTTTCGGCCAGTTCATAATCTCCGCTGTAAAAGGCAGATGTGGCCATATCTACGATAATATTAGGATCTTTATTGGTTTGCAAAACCTTTTGGTAAACCTCGACGGCCTTTTTAAAATTATCCTGGACTTCAGCGGGCGCAACCATTTGAGCTGTCATCCCGGCATTATAATATTCATTACCGAGGGCTGTCAGTAAAGGAATATTCTCCGGGTTGCTTTTTTCCTGCTCAACCATTGCAGCTATGCTCGCCTTCTGGGATTGGTATTTAGCCTCTAAATTAGCGGTAGCATTGTTCGCCGGATTAGCCGAAGGGGTCTGGTCGAAGAAATATCCAATAAATGCTGAACCAACCATCGCAAGACTTACTAAAACTGCTAGAATACCTGCAAAAATTCGTTGTGATCTTTTATTCAAACCTATCCCTCCATTGACCATTAAATCCCAGTTACTATTGTACCATGTCTCTTTAAACCATCCAACCTATAATCTTAAGGGTTATCCCACTCTCTTAACTTAGCAGTGACTATTCTACGCAAGAGATAAGGGATTATGATTGTGTTGGATTTCTTTGATCTTTAAGTATAATGCTACCTCCAGACGCTTCTTCTGAAGCTCGCATCCTAAAGTATAAACATCTGTTAGACTTTTAGTAAAGGAGACGTTAGCAGCGTGACATCCCCCGCTGCAAGCAAAGCGGGCCCAACATTCACGACAAAGAGGCTTCTTATATATGTGCGCCGAGCGAAAAGACTTAACTAATTCTTCCTTCAGCTGATTCGGATTTTCAGCGTAAAGGGATCCCAGTTTATAGTCCTCTTGTCCAACAAACTGGTGACAAGGATAAAGATCGCCCTCTGGAGAAATTGCCACATATTCATGCCCTGCGCCACATCCCGAAAGCCGTTTAATCATGCAAGGCCCCTGGTCCAAGGCAACATTAAAGTGGAAAAAGTTAAATTCTTTATCTTGACCACGACGGCTTAATAATTCCTCTCCCAGCCGATCATAGGCTTCACATATTTTTTCAAGATCTCCTTCTTGGAAAGCGTAGGGGGCTTCCGGACTGGCTACGACAGGTTCAACAGAGATTTGATCAATCCCTAAATCTGCCATGTGTAAGACATCTTGATCAAAATCCGGGTTGTAATGAGTGTAGGTCCCTCGAACATAGTAATAAGTTCCTAAGGCGTAAGGTGAACTTTCCGGTCGTTTCGCTGCAAACTGTTTAATTAGAGGGGTGACTTTAGCGTAACTTCCCCGGCCATCGGAAAAGGGTCTCATACGGTCATGCACTTCGGGGCGACCGTCTAAACTTAACACAACACTAATGTCCTCTTGTTCGAGATACTCCTGGATTTTATCATTTAATAATATCCCGTTGGTTGTTAACGTGAATTTTATGGTTTTATTCCGATCTGCCGCAGCCTTTCTCCCGTATTCAACCAGAGACCTGATTAAACCGAAATTAAGCAAGGGTTCACCACCGAAAAAATCTACTTCACAATGATTTCTATGTCCAGACAAATCTAAAACAAAGTCGATCCCTTTCTTGCCTGTCTCCAAATCCATCATGCTTCTGCTTCCTCCGAAAGCACCTGTTTCTGCAAAACAATATTTGCAGCGCAGATTGCAGTCATGAGCCACATGAAGACAAATGGCTTTAACAATCGGCTTTTCCGGGTAGGCCGGAAGTACCTGCTCTGCCTCTCTGGAAAACAGTGTACCTTGCTGGCGCAGTTCACCCAGTTCCTCAACTATTTCAGAAAGTTCTTCTACTGTTAGTTGATTGCCGGATTGCCAAAGAAGCTGTCTAATTCCTTCTTCATTGACTTGTTTCGAGGCCTCCTGCAGCTCCTCGATGGCTTTCAGTACCTCATACGTGTCCTCGTCAAGAATGTGCAGCGATCCGGAATTGACGTCGTGAGCGATGAATAAATCACCTTGACGATAACTATGCACATTTTTTTTAACCAAATATTCGTTGTTTGACAATAAATCAAGCATTAATAATCCTCTCTTCCATAACCCTTATGAACAGAAACAGAACCCAACCCGGTATGCGGGTGGGTTCTGATATCCTATGTTGCAATTAAGCCTATAAGCCTTATTTAACACACACTTGGTTTCCAACAGTGCACGACGTCTTACAAGCAGATTGACAAGAGGTCTGGCACTTGCCACATCCTCCGGTTTTCACAGTAGAACTTAAGTTTGCTTTCACAATGGTCTGAATGTGTTTTGCCATTCAAACACCCTCCTCTCGAGTCTATCACGTCATTTAATTTGATTTATTTTTTAATTATAACACAAAAATAAGAGGAATAGCAAAGCCTAAAGTTTTATAAAGGGGCTTCCTTGAGGTTTTTTCTTCAAGATTTTTTGTTGTAAACTTTCTAAAAATTATATCTGAGGCCCTTATAAAGGTGTTAAAAAATAATCTTTAAGGATAATCCTAATTATTCCCGAAGGATGTTGACGAATTTACTAGATTATACATATAATGAGGTGTCACCGGGAAAATTTATATTCTCTGTTAGGTGAGGCTCCTGCATAGACATACGCCACTGCCCAGAAATGTCGAGAGACGCCAATTGGGTAGAACAGGTACTACCGACATAAGGTTTTACTTAAGGTGGCTGAGATCCCTCTACGCTATGCAGTGCTAAAGCTCAACGAGTAGGGAGGTCGAACTTGTGTTTGCAGACCTTCTATTTTGGCATAGAGGTCTTTTTCTTTTACCCCATTAGTTTTTTCGAACATTAAAGGAGGTGGATTTTATGGATTCTGGCCCTTATCACTCGCGTTTCCAGTTCTTAAACCGAATCATCTCGATTTTTCCGATGGTGCCAGAACTCCGTTGCTGAAAGGAGGAAGTTAAATGGAGGACTTAAGAGTATTAGGAGAATTTTATTTTAGTCAATTACTTAACAAACCAATTAGAGATGCTAAAGGACATCGGGTTGGTCGATTACTGGATATGGCAATCCGTTGGGATAGTGTCTCTCCTCATGTTACAGGTATTCGTTACACAAAAGGGGCACATGACTTAATTCCCATTAAGTTAGTCGATTCCTGGGATCATAACGGAATGAGGCTTAATACACCCTTTAATCCCAAATTAACCTGCCCTATACATGAGGATGAAACGTTTATAGGTAAATGGCTGTTAGATAAACAAATCATCGACTTAGAAGGCTCAAGAATAGTACGGGTCAATGACATTTCATTGTCTTGGGTGGCCCGGGAAGGTCACAATTATATTGTTTTAGTTGCAGTAGATATTGGTGTGCGTGGCTTATTCCGAAGATTAGGGGCAGAGTTTTTATTAAGTCGCCTAGACAATAAGTTTGTTGGTTGCCAGTTTATTAAACCTTTGGAAAACAGGACTTCAGCCCTTCAGCTCACTCGTGAAAAAGAGCAGCTTCGTCAACTTCACCCTGCAGATATTGCGGATCTAATAGAAGATATGGACTATAAGCAAAGGGCTGCTTTCCTTGACTCTTTGGATTCTCAACAAGCCATTGACGCGTTAACTGAGATGGAATTAGATGTACAAGTTGAAGTTATTACCCAAATGGATGAGGAACGAGCTTCTGATATTTTAGAGGAAATGCCACCTGATGAAGCAGCTGACATTCTAAGTGAATTATCCTCTGAGAAATCCGAAGAGCTTCTAAGTTTAATGGAATCGGACGATGCCGAAGATGTTCGCGAATTAATGCAGTACGAAGAAGACACTGCCGGTTCTCTTATGACAACAGAATTTATTGGATTGCCGATTTGGCTTACTGCTGAACAAGCAATTAACGAACTAAGACGCTTAGCTCCTGAAGCAGAAACTATCTACTATTTATATGTCGTGGATGAGCAAGAAACCTTAGAGGGTGTTCTTTCCCTCCGGGAGCTGATTATTGCCTCCCCGGAAACTACACTTAAGGATTTAATGCATACTAAAGTTGTTAAGATCTCTCCTTACGACGATCACGAAAAGGTGGCCGATACAATTCATAAATATGGTTTACTGGCAGTGCCTGTCGTGGATGACCAAGATCATATCTTGGGGATCATCACCGTTGACGATGTCTTAGAACTATTGATGCCCGACCGGCCTCGGGTAGAAATTTACTCCACCTTGATTGCCCGCCGGCGCCAAGCGAAAGGAGGGCATAGCGAATGAACTTAAAAGCACGTTTCGCCTTGTTTTTTGCTATCATGGGGCCGGGAATGGTTACTGCCTTTGCTGATAATGATGCCGGTGGAATTGCAACTTATGCAGCAGCAGGGGCTAAATATGGCTACTCGCTTATCTTTACCATGCTTATAAGTACTGTTCTCCTGGCCATTGCTCAAGAAATCTCAGCCCGAACGGGTGCAGTAACCGGCCGGGGACTCTCAGATTTAATACGGGAAAACTTCGGAGTCAAATGGGCATTTTTTGCAATGAGCGTTCTCCTAATTGCTAATTTGGGGACCACCACCTCCGAATTCTCGGGGATTGCCACAAGCTTCGAAATATTTGGTGTGAATAAATATCTCTCTGTACCGATTATGGCCTTCATAATTTGGTGGCTTGTCATTAAAACAGATTATGCCAAAATGGAGAAAATCCTTCTTTTTTTATGCTTAACATTTTTTAGTTATGTGATTTCCGGGATTATGGTCAAACCGCCTTGGCCGCAAGTCTTCGTCGAATCTATCACTCCCACCCTCTTGGGTACCCCCGCCTTTCTGCTCATGATTGTCGGAGTAATAGGAACTACGATTACACCTTGGGGACAATTCTATGTTCAGTCTTCAGTCGTCGATAAGGGAATCACTGCTCAAGATTATCGCTATACACGCTGGGATGTCTTGATCGGAACCTTTTTTACCGGATTCATTGCTTTCTTTATTATCGTATCCACTGCCGCTACTCTTTTTGCCAATAATATCCCTATAGAAACTGCTAAGGATGCTGCTCTAGCGCTAAAACCTTTAGCCGGAGAATATGCCAGTTTATTGTTTGGCTTTGGACTACTCGGTGCTTCAATGTTAGCGGCCTTCGTGCTGCCACTCAGTACAGCTTATGCTGTTTGTGAGGCCTTCGGTTTTGAACACGGGATCAGCAAGTCTTACAGAGAAGCCCCGGTATTTTTCAGTCTATATACTATCTTAATTGTTTTAGGAGCCGCTATTGTCTTATGGCCTGGGCTATCCTTATATCATGTCATGTTGACGACTCAAGTGGTTAACGGGGTTCTTTTACCTCCTATTTTAATCTTCATGGTTCTTATCGCCAGCAAAAAAAGTATTATGGGCGAATATGTTAATTCAACGTTTTTCAATATTATCGCCTGGACATTCACCTTAATCCTAGTTTTACTTTCTCTACTTTTGCTCTTATCTACCCTGTTCCCTGAATTAGCTACTAATGCTTTCAGAAGCATAGGTTTGTAGCCAACCTTCTAGTTTAATATGAAAGCTTTTTCGAGTATGAAAAATAGGCACACTATCATGGTGCCTATTTTTTGTGCTTGAGGAAGCTCCTCAAGCAGTGATTACTGTTGATTTTTCCCCATTAGCGTATATTCCTATAGTTATCGTTTAATCTACCTGCATAGGTAAAAAAAGGAGTGTTCTGGCTATGGGCTTTGGGCAATTGACAGTAGAGCTAATCTTTGGTTTTTTTAGCTTGTTACTAGTTACGAGATTTTTAGGTAAAACTCAAATAACACAACTCACTGCTTTTGACTTTATTTCAGCTCTGATCATGGGTGAGCTTTTAGGCAATGCCATCTATGACGACGACACCGGCATAGTAAAAGTCTTTTATGCCATTACTGTTTGGGGACTCCTAATCTTTGCAATCCAATTCTTAGGTCAAAAGTCCATTTTTTTCAGGAAACTTCTAGAGGGAACACCTTCCCTAGTCATTCAAAAGGGAGTCATCAACCGCCAAGCCCTGAAAAAAAACCGTATGAACATTAATGAACTACTTAATCTGCTAAGAATTAAAGATGTTTTTTCTGTTCGGGAAGTTGAATATGCTATCCTTGAAGCAAATGGCTCTTTGACCGTTTTAAGAAAACCCGAATTTGATACCCCGACCCTAGGCGATCTTAAAATTCCATTTCAAAGCAAATCATTACCCAAGCTTCTTGTAAGTGATGGAACAATACTCTCAGATGAGTTACTAAAAGCTAAGCTAAGTGAATCTTGGCTTAGAAATGAGCTGAAACTGCAGGGCTATACCGATATTAAAAATATTTTTTATGCAGAATGGCGAGAGGAAGATGGATTATTTGTTATTGAAAAGTAATTATTATAAATTTTTCTATTGATTAGGGGGATTACATCGTTTTCAACTTTTCAAGTGCGGAGACCAGAATGATAATTGTTGGGCCACTCGATGTATGGCTTTGTGTTTTCGCTCCAATTCAGACAGCTTTTACCATTTATTGAATCTGACCTTAGAATTAAATTGCCAAGCATTGCGACAGCGCTGAGGTTATCCTCAGCGCTTCAGACCGTAGACAAAAAGGTGCCTTATGCAAACTGCATGGCACCTTTTTGTCTCTTAATAATGAATTGAGAATCTGAGAGAGCTATGTTCTGAATAAGATGCGAAAAAAATGAGCGGAGCATACCCTTTCTCCGTTTCCACGTCGCCAGTTTCTTTAAATTCATGCATGCAAAAGTAAGCGTCACCTGCATCTTAATTTTTTGCAGACCACGCAATTGAGTATAACGCATCGCATGCTTCTCTTTTGCATCAGCAAACACACGCTCAATGGTTTCGCTTCTTAACTTGTAAATATCTCTGTATTCAGGTGTATGGCGGTAATCTTCTGCAAGTTCCATATAAGGTTCCCAGACATGGCGGAGTACAACCTTTTGACAGGATTTACTCTCGGTACACTGAGAACGCATGGAGCATGTTTTACATAGTTTTGGATCACTTTTGTACTCCCGATATCCATCACGGTTGGTTGTAGAATACGTTAAAACCTGATTGTTGGGACAGAGAATGCAATCATGGTATTCATCATAAACGTATTCATACTTTTTGAAGAAACCATCCTTTGTCATTGGACGTTTGTATGGAACCGCCGGTATCCTCTGGGTATCTATGATCTGCTTCATAATCCAAGGGGTTTTGTAGCCTGAATCAAGCGCAACC
>NZ_JMGA01000046.1 GCF_000765145.1 Desulfosporosinus sp. HMP52
ACAGGCTACTACTATACTTCGTAACAGTATAAACCAGAAATAACCAAGAGAACCCTGTGAAATTTTTCTTCTAACTCGCATATAGTTAAACGTTACTAGCCGAGAAGGGAGATAAATAACATGGAAGAGGATGCCAACCCTGCGGAATTGTCACGACTCCAAGACTTTCTGAAAAGGTATAAAATTGTTCTAATTACTTTTGGTATTCTTATGGCGGCAATCGTACTGATGACTCTTACACTGGTTATATATACCTGGGACAGAGGGAAGATTGTTAAAGGTGTTGAATTAGAAATCCCTTTAGAAGAGCTAACTATTGAGGAAGCTCGAGATAAATTGGAACAACAGAGAAATGAATATTTTCAAAGATCTGTTCATTTCATTGCGGACGATAAAAATTTTGTAATTAATATGAAGGATTTGGGTTTCACTTATGACTATCAAAAACCACTTCAAGAGGCTTATTTGATTGGTAGAGAAGGAACCATCTTGGATAAAGCTGTCAGCAAATATAAAGCAAGCTTTGGAATTATAAAAGAACTTAATTATCAATGGGATGATTTACTCCTAGCAGAGGTACTGACTACCCATTCTTCGTCTTTAAACTTGCCTGCTCAGGATGCGCATTTTTTGATTAAGCCAGATAACTCTCTGGAAATAATTCCGGAAAATCAAGGAAAAGAAGTCGACCTCGATTCTCTTGCCCAGATGGTAAAGACACAGGCATTAAAGGGGGATAATTCAATCGTTGTTCCGTTCAAAGAAGTCAAACCTTCAATCACAAAAAAGAATCTTGAACAAGTTAAGAAAAGCGATCTGATAAGTGAATACACCACCACCTTTGATCAGACCCTAATAGAGCGATCACTCAACATTAAACTTGCGGCAAAAGCTATTGATGGTAAGGTATTAAAACCAGGAGAAGTGTTCTCTTTTAATAATACGGTAGGTCCCAGAACAGAAGAGGCAGGTTACCAGACTGCTATGATAATTGAAGGGAATATATTCGTCCCGGGATTAGGGGGAGGAGTATGTCAGGTCTCCAGTACTCTTTACAATGCAGTTCGCTTAGCAGCCCCTGCCTTAAGTGTGGTTGAACGTTCTCCTCATAGCCTGCCTGTGAAATATGTTCCCCTAGGACAGGACGCAACAGTGGCTTATCCTAACTTGGATTTTAAGTTTCAAAATCTTTCAGAAGGATACCTCCTGATTCGAAGTATCGTTAATAGCAATACGTTAACGTTTAGGATATATGGAAAGGCTAAATAACTGTCCTGACGACGTTTAGCGTCACATTAAACCAACCGCACCTTCAAAAGTGCGGTTGGTTTAATGTTCTCAAAGTCCTGAAAGAGTCAAAGGAATATTTTGACTCACATAGAACCCTATCCCTTGAGTTCATACTAATCATTAAAGTGATAAAGTATAGAATTTGATAGGGTGAGTTATACTTTGTTTTTGATGTTATAGGCAGAAGGGACTGTTTAGTGTGTTGAATTTATTTAAGTACTTAAAACCATACTCAGCAATGATTATAGGGGCTTTAGTGCTGATATTTATACAAACTTTAGGGGATCTTTATCTCCCGACCTTAATGTCGGATATTATCAATGATGGGGTATTACATGGTGATACCGACAAGATTATGCAGATTGGTGGATTTATGCTTTTAGTCGCTGGGGGAGGAGCCTTGAGTTCGATCTTTGCTACTTACTTGTCCTCGAGATCCGCAGTAGGCTTAGGCACAATCTTACGCAGTAAAGTGTTTAAGGTAGTGGAAAGCTATTCTCTTCATGAATTTGATAAGATTGGAACTGCCACACTAATTACCCGAACCACCAATGATATCAATCAGATTCAGATGGTTACTGTAATGATTTTGCGTATGATGGTCAGCGCTCCGATGATGGCGGTTGGGGGTATAATAATGGCACTACAGGAAGATAAAGAGCTTACCTGGGTGCTTGCTGTTGCTATACCGGTTTTGACGATTGTTATTGCCTTGATTGCCTCCAGGATGATCCCTCTTTTTAGATTAGTCCAAGTCAAAATTGATAGAATTAATCTTGTCCTGCGAGAAAAGCTGACAGGGATTCGGGTAATACGTGCTTTTAATACCGTAGAACTTGAAATGAAACGGTTTAACGATGCTAATGTGGATCTTACAGATAACTATATTAAGGTTAATAAAATTATGGCATTCATGATGCCCTCCATTATGTTGATTATGAACTTTACTTCCTTAGCGGTTCTCTGGTTTGGCGGAATCCGAATTAGTAATGACAGTATGGATCTGGGTGCCCTGGCAGCATTTACCCAATATGCAATGCAGATAATGTTCTCGATGTTGATGCTGTCTGTGATGTTTATTATGGTACCCCGTGCCCAGGCTGCAGCTGTGAGAATTAATGAAGTTTTGGATACGATCCCTGAGATTACGGATCCCAGTAAACGAATAGACACCTTTACTGAAAAAGGCCATGTACAATTCAGAGATGTTACCTTTTCCTATCATGGTGCTGAGGAACCCGCATTGAGTAACATATCCTTTGCGGCTCAACCCGGAAAAGTGACAGCAATTATTGGAAGTACCGGGTCGGGAAAATCCACCCTAATTAATTTGATTCCGAGATTCTATGATGTGGACAGTGGAAGTATTCTGGTTGACGGAGTAGATGTAAGGGAGATGAGCCAAGAAACCCTACGCGCAAAAATCGGATTCGTACCGCAAAGGGCCCAGCTGTTTTCCGGAACTATCCGGGAAAACATTCGATTCGGTAATGGGCAAATCACGGATGAAGAGATTAAACACGCTGCTGAAATTGCCCAGGCTAGTGATTTTATTGAGAATTTTGAGGGCGGCTTTGAACACCAGATAACACAAGGGGGAACTAATGTATCAGGAGGACAGAAACAGCGCATTTCCATAGCTAGAGCACTGGCTAGAAAACCTGAGGTCTATATTTTTGACGATAGTTTTTCAGCACTTGATTTTAAAACCGACGCACGACTGAGAGGAGCTCTAAAAAAGGAAATTGCTGAGGAAACAGTTATCATTGTAGCCCAGCGGGTAGGGACTGTCATGGATGCCGATAATATTATTGTATTGGATAAAGGACAGATTTCGGGAATGGGGACTCATAAGGAACTGTTAGCTACCAACGACGTATACCGTGAAATTGTTGCTTCACAGTTGTCAGAGGAGGAAATCGCATGAGTGAGCAAGATAGACCACAAAATCCAGGCCCAGGCTCTAGATCTGGAGGGGGTGGGGGAGGCTTTGGGGGTGGATTTGGAGCGCCAGTTCAAAAACCTAAGAACTTTAAAGCAAGTTTAAAAAGGCTCATCAAATATTTGAGTCCCCATAAAACTAACCTCATGATTGTATTTATATTTGCGATTGCCAGCACGATCTTTACCATAGCTGCTCCTAAAGTAACCAGTAAAGCTATGAATAAGCTTCAGGATGGATATATGGCCAAGATGATGCTCAGAGAAATGACTGAGGCCCAGACCCAGGTTACCCAGCAAATAAATGCTGAAATAAATCAAATGCAGCGGGGACAAACCATAGATGTGGGGCTGAGTCAACAATCTCCGGATCCTGAAACCCTTCAAGGGGTTCAAGATTTTATGAACCTGCCAATGCTGAGTTCGGTGACAGACCCTAATCAAAAAGCAGACATTGTTCAGAAGATGATGAACCTATTAAAGAAAATGCCTGCTGGTCAAACAGAGGGACAATCTATCAACTTAACCGAGGATCAAATTAATGGAGTAATTCGATCCATACGTGAAACTAATGGGGAATATGACTTTAATTATATAGGAAGGATTGTTTTAATCCTGATAGGAATGTATTTGATCAGTGCCGTCTTTAGTTTAATTATGGGTCTAGTGATGTCGGGAGTGGCTCAGAAAACTGTTCGAGATATGCGCAGACAAATTGATGTGAAGCTAAATAATTTGCCATTGAGGTATTTTGATAAACATCCCCATGGTGACATCTTAAGCCGGGTTACCAATGATGTCGATACTATTGCAACAACATTGCAGCAAAGCATAACACAAATCATCACGTCCCTAATTACAATTATCGGTTATATCATTATGATGCTGACGATTAGCCCAATACTTACTCTTATAGTTGTAGCTACATTACCTTTGTACATTATTTCTACCGCCACTATTGCTAAAAAATCTCAGAAATATTTTGCTACGCAACAGAAAGAACTTGGACAGCTCAGTGGGCACGTGGAAGAAATGTATACAGGGCATAAAATTGTTAAAGTCTTTGGTCGAGAGAAAGATTCAATTGAAAAATTTGAAGCAATTAACGACAGATTGCACACAGCAGGCTGGAAAGCGCAATTCATTTCGGGGATCATGTTTCCTTTAATGAACTTTATCAGCAATATAGGCTATGTAGGCATCAGCATAGTTGGAGGAATTTGGATTACCCGAAATTTACTTGGGCTGGGAGACATTTTAGCCTTTATCCAATATTCAAGGTCTTTTACCATGCCTATTGCGCAAACTGCCAATATTGCCAACGTGATTCAATCCACAGTAGCTTGTGCGGAACGAGTTTTTGAGATTCTCGATGAAGAGGAAGAAATACCTGATAAATCTAATGCTCAAATCATTGAGTTCTCGAAAGGGCAGGTAAACTTTGAACAGGTAGATTTCCGTTATGAAGAAGATGTACCTTTAATTGAAGATATGAATCTCAATGTAGAACCGGGGCACACAGTTGCTATTGTTGGTCCGACCGGTGCGGGCAAAACCACCTTAGTAAATCTACTAATGCGGTTTTACGAAATTAACTCAGGAACAATTAGGGTAGACGGGGTTGATATCAGAGATCTAAAACGCAGCGAACTGCGGAAGATGTTTGGCATGGTATTGCAGGAAACATGGCTGTTCAATGGAACAATTAAAGAGAATATAGCCTATGGAAAACAAGGAGCAACAACAGAAGAAATTGTGCAGGCTGCTAAAGCTGCACATGCAGATCATTTCATCAGAACATTGCCTGATGGCTACAATACGATGCTCAATGAGGAGGCAACGAATATTTCCCAGGGTCAAAAACAATTGCTAACCATAGCGCGAGCCATTCTGGCAGATCCCACAATTTTAATTCTTGACGAAGCCACCAGCAGTGTGGATACCAGAACAGAAGTTTTAATCCAAAAGGCCATGGCAAATCTTATGAAAGACAGAACAAACTTCGTTATTGCTCACAGGTTGTCGACGATACGTGATTCTGAACTAATCTTAGTCATGAACAATGGCAAGATCATAGAAATGGGTAACCATATAGAACTGCTTGAAAAAGCTGGTTTCTATGCTGATCTCTATTATAGTCAATTCTCCGAAAATCTGGATACTAAGACTGGATAGAGAGAATAATCTCGGTTAGCTAAAAATTAAGCCAAAGCTCATCTTTAAAAAAGGGGTGTTGCAAACTACTCAGCAGTTTCAACGCCCTTCAAATTTGCCTGTTCAAAGATAAAAGACTAATAGTATATTTTATGGTAAAATATTCACGTAAAGAATTTGAGCGGGTAAATAACTATTTATATAATTTAAACGATGCTGTCTCAGGTTTAAGGGGGATTTTCATGACGGAAGTTACATACACAGAAACACAATTCGCACCTGCAAAACGTTTATTAGACGGAGAAATTAAAATACAAGCAGAGCAAATTATCAATCAAAATTTAGTACCCGACCTTTTCAAACTCATACCAAGTGTAATACTTGTGTTAAACAAAGAGAGGCAAATCATTTATTCTAATGATGTTTTACTGGAAACTATAGGTATTTCAGCTAAGAGTAAATTCTTAGGTCTGCGGCCCGGAGAGTTATTAAATTGCGTGCACTCAAATACGATGCAGGGTGGTTGCGGAACCTCAGAAAATTGCAGTGTTTGCGGATCTATTCAGGCGATCCTAGAATCACAGATGACCAAAGCACCGGTCGCCAAGGAATGCCTGTTAACGGCGAATACTGAGCATGGTGAAGAATGTTTAGAACTTTCCATTTATGCAGCACCCATCAAATATGATTTTACTTTATTTATAGTGAGAGATATTAGTGAAGAAAAGAAACGACAGATGTACGAACGGGTTTTTTTTCACGACTTGATTAACTCATCGGGAGCGGCTAGAGGACTCATTTCTTTAATAAAAGAGATCACAGACATAAATGAGGCAAGGGAATTGTCAACCTACGCCTTCGAGGCGATAGAACAGGTACTTGAAGAGATTAACAGTCAAAAGTCTTTGAAAAATGCTGAAAATGGTACGCTTAACTTAAACCTATCAGAATTCAGAGTAAAGGAACTTGTTGAAAGGTTAGCTGAACTATATCAAAAGAATAACATTGTCACCTGTCCAATAGAAGTTAAATGCGATATTGATGTGATGGTTTACAGTGATGCTGTTTTGGTCAGACGTGTCCTTAATAATATGCTGAAAAATGCTGTTGAATCATCCCATATGGATACTGTAACGGTTGAGGGAATAAAGAAGGATGGCTACGTGGAATTTAAAGTGAATAATAGACAATATATCCCGAAAGATATCCAACTACAAATGTTTAAACGTACTTTTTCAACCAAAGGGGATGGACGGGGCTTAGGCACATATAGTATGAAACTCTTAGGAGAGAAATATCTGGGGGGATATGTTAAATTTGTCTCAACAGAGGAAACAGGGACAACATTTGTTTTTGGCTTACCAATCCAAAAGGTTCAGAATCAAGCAGTCTCATATTTTAACTAATCAATCAAATCTCATGTTGTGCAGCAAAGCTCCCTTAAAAGTGATTTTATAAGGGAGCTTTTTTTAAATAATTGTGATACCTTACACTTTTATTAAAAATATGTGCTATTGGCACCTTATCTTAATGCCGATAGCTACTAGAATATGACTATAAATTTGATTAATATCAAATAAGTAATTTCTATCAAAAAACAATTTGTGTAAAATTTTATCTAAATCCTATAGTTGAGGCAATGATAATTGAGGGGCGGTTAATAAGTGGAGATTTTTGCACAAGATTTAAAATTATTGATCAAAGAGGGTTCGAATCTCATACAAACCGGTAGTAAAATTCAAAACAGTCAATGCATACATTGGTACTTAAAATGCAAATCGGCATTAGATTCTTTTGCTATAGAAAAGAATCTGTTAGACAAATTTAAGTATAGCTTAGAGCTAGAAGAAAGAGTTGAAATCTTAAAAAAGATTGCACATACTGAGGGAGAGAAGGCATAGACCGGAAGTCAGAGAGCAGGAAGTCAGAGGGACGTTTTGTTGGAAGTCAGAGGGACGTTTTGTTTGCCAGGTATGCGCTAATAACTGGTAGAGAGAAAAATAGTAAATTGATATGAACTACCCCTTGTTCAATCACATATACAGCATTTTCTTTTGGATGAGCATCTTTCTAAAGAAAGGTGTTTTTTTTATGAGCATCACGCCAGTTGATACGTCTTTGTCAGGGAGAACAATGTTTAATAAGAAATCTGGGTCAAGAATACTTCGTCAGAGTATGGCAAGGGGACGTTTTGTTTGCAGATGGCAAACAAAACGTCCCCTTGCCATACTCTGATTATTTCGACTTATCAACCAAGGATAGATAGGAGCTAAATCTTTATCCATGTTATGAGAAGACAAAACTTCGAAAATTGTAGAAAATATTAGTGTAGAGAAAAAAGTCTGAAAAGAGTTTCTAAATAAAATTGGTTTAAGAGGTGGCATCGTGATTAAAAAAAAACGACTATATAATCGCCTGATGGAGTTAGGAGAAATAGGCAAACAGGAATCTGGGGGTATAACAAGGTTGGCCTTTACCCCGGAGGATCGTAGAGCAAAAGATCTCGTCACTTCCTATATGAAAGAAGCCGGTTTAAGTGTGCGAGAGGATGCGGTCGGTAATATTATCGGGCGCAGGGAAGGTCGTAATCCAGAAGCCCCAGCGGTTGTCACTGGCTCTCATGTTGATTCTGTATATAACGGAGGAATCTTCGACGGCGCATTAGGCATAATCGGAGGTATAGAAGTTCTGCAAACCATGCAGGAACAGGGCATTGAGACCGAACATCCCATTGAAGTCTATGCCTTTAATGATGAAGAAGGAGCTCGTTTTAGCTTCAGTATGATGGGTAGCAGGGGAATGATCGGCAGTCTGAAACCTGAAGATTTAGAGCTTAAAGATAAAGAGGGAATTTCTCTGGCAACGATTATGAAAGCTCAGGGTCTGGATCCGACGATGATTCGTTGTGCGGCTCGCACTAAAGGCACTATAAAAGCTTTCATCGAATTGCATATTGAACAAGGCAAAGTGCTTGAGAAAAATAATCAATCAGTAGGGATTGTTACAGGAATAGTCAATGAATTATGGCTTAAATGTACCTTTAAAGGTGAGGCAGGACATGCCGGAACAACGCCTATGACAATGAGGCATGACGCTTTAGTTGCAGCCGCCGAATTTGTTCAAACTGTTGAACAGGAAGCCAAAAAGACCGGTACAACAGTTGCTACTGTTGGGAAAATGAGTGTTTTACCAGGCGGAATTAATATTATCCCGGGAACGGTTGAAATTACTCTAGATTTAAGAGATCTCAATCAAGAAGTTAGTGATCAAGTGGAAGATGCGATTTTTAAAGAAGCAAAACGAATTTGCCGTGAAAGAAATCTGGAAATGCGTACTGAAGTTTTACAGCGCATCCCGCCTTCACTTTGTTCGGAAGAGTTTCAACTTGCTGCCAAAGATGCATTTGAAAAACTGGGATTTGAGCCCTTTTATCTGCCAAGCGGGGCAGGGCATGATGCGATGCAGGTGGTAAATATCTGTCCTATCGGTATGATCTTCATAAGATCAAAAGATGGAATCAGCCATAATCCGGCTGAATGGAGTTCGCCGGAGGATTGTGAGGATGGAGTTAATGTTCTCTACCATACCCTTTTAAGTCTGGCAAATTAGTTCAATTCGGTTTTAAAGGAGGGATTCTTAAATAAAAGTATGGTTTATGTAGGCCTGATACTGGTTAGTTGATTTAGCTAATTCTATGAATAAAGAGAGAGGGCATGCATGTGTTTAAGTTAGTCATTAAAAATGGGAAGGTCGTAACCGCTGATAGAATTTTTGAAGCATCTGTTTGTGTTAATGATGGTAAAATTGCGGCGATCATTGATGCAGGAAGTTCGGTTGAAGCAGAGGAAGTTATCGATGCTAAAGGAAGTTATCTTTTTCCGGGAGCAATTGATAGTCACGCACATTTAAACGATCCCGGTTACTGCTGGAGAGAGGATTATGCCCACGGCTCAGCAGCAGCTGCAGTTGGAGGATGTACAACAATTGTCGATATGCCTCTTCAGAATGAACCTGCCTTGACGGATGCTAAGATTTTCGATAAGAAGGAAGAAACTGTTTCTCCCAACGCTTATGTAGATTATTGCTTCTGGGGTGGCTTGGTTGACTACAACCTAGACAAATTGCCAGAACTCGATGCCAAAGGATGCGTAGCCTTTAAATCATTTATTGGTCCGGTATCTCCTGACTATGTTTCCTTATCCATTGGGCAGGCCAAAGAAGCTTTGGAGATTTTAAAAGAATGTGGAGGACGTGCGGGTTTCCATTGTGAAGATTATTCTATTATCAAATGGGAAGAAGCCAGGGCACAAAGAAAAGAAAAGAATGATTGGCAAGATTTTCTGAATACCAGACCGGTTATTGCAGAACTAATTGCCACCCAAAACATACTTGACCTGGCTCGGGACCTGGATGCCAAAGTTCATATCTGTCATGTAAGCCATCCCAAGGTAGCCAAAATAATTAGAGACGCTCAGTTAGAGGGTGTTGATGTAACAGGTGAAACCTGTGGTCACTACCTGACCTTTACAGATCAAGATGTCATTAAGAATGGAAGCTTGTTCAAATGTGCGCCTCCCTTAAGAGAAGCCAGTGCGGTTGAAGAAATGTGGGAATATGTCAACAATGGAACCCTATCATGTATCGGTTCTGATCACTCACCTTGCGAATTAAGTGAGAAGAGTGAAGAAAAGCATGGAATTTTTGGAGCCTGGGGTGGGATCAGTGCCATCCAAAATGTAATGCAAGTTGTATTTAGCGAAGGGGTAGTCAAGAGAGGTTATAATCCTACTTTGCTGGCTCGATCCTTAAGTGAAGGACCGGCAAAGGCTTTCGGAATCTATGGTAAAAAGGGTGCAATTGAAGTTGGATTCGATGCGGACCTGGTCATTCTCGATCCTGAACTGGATTGGGAAATCACAGCAGACTCCTTGCATTATCTCAATAAAATTTCGGCTTTCGTAGGCTTAAAGGGCAAAGGGCTGCCAGTATGTACCTTAGTGAGAGGACAGGTCGTTGCGAAAGATGGTCAAGTAGTGGGTCAAAAGGGATTTGGCGAACTTGTAAAAAAGCTTAAGTAGGGGGGAAAGTACATGAATAAGCATTATGATCTTGTCATACGCAACGGAATGCTTATTTGTCCGGAGGGCGTGAAGAAGGCGGATGTAGCCGTTAGTGACGAAAAGATTGTAGAAATAGGCTGCGAACTATCCGGGGATGCTAAAGAAACTATTGATGCTGCGGGCAAATATGTATTTCCTGGAGCAACAGACGGGCATGTTCATTTTAATGACCCAGGCAGAACTGAATGGGAAACTATAACAACCGGAAGCAGTGCTCTGGCAGCGGGTGGCGGAGTTGCTTACTTTGATATGCCCCTTAATTGCAGCCCCTGTACACTGGACGCTAAAAACTTTAATGCCAAGCTTGCAGTGGCTCAGAAAGATTCTCTCGTCGATTATGGATTTTGGGGAGGGCTTACTCCTAAAAACCTAGATAACCTTGAAGAGCTAGCAGAGTGTGGGGTAATAGGGTTTAAAGCATTTTCCTGCTTTAGTGGTATTGACGAGTTCGAAAGAATGGACGATTTTACTGCATTAGTAGGCATGGAAAAATTAGCCAGGCTTGGCCTGCCTCTTATGGTGCATTGTGAAAATGCTGAAATAACAAGGGATTTAACGGCCATAGCCCTTGCTAATAACAAGACTACAGTAAGGGACTATTTTGCAGCCCGTCCGCCAATTACGGAAATTGAAAATGTATCTCGTATGATTACCTTTGCAGAAGAGACAGGCTGTAAATTAATTATTGCTCATATCAGTACAGCCAAGGCTGTAGAGTTAGTAACTCAGGCCAGAAGCCGGGGAGTGGACGTTTGCTGCGAAACGATTGGACATTATTTGATTCTTACGGATGATGATGTGGAACGTTTAGGAACTGTCGCAAAATGCTCGCCGCCCATTCGCAATAATGGGAACCAGATAAAAATGTGGGCGAAACTATTAAACGGTGAGATAGCCTTTGTTTCTTCCGACCATTCACCCTGTGATCCAAAATTGAAAGATGGTGAGTTCTTAAAAGTTTGGGGTGGAATCTCAGCTTGCCAGACAACTCTCCCGGGCCTACTTACCCATGCCTACCATGATCGGAAAGTTCAACTTGAGGAAATCGCCAGATTGACAGCACAAAATGTTAAATGAAATTTTCAGGATACAGGGTAAAGGGAAAATTGCAGTAGGTTATGATGGAGACTTTGCCTTGGTAGACTTAGACAAGGAATTCACATTGCAAGCCGAAGATCTTTTCTATAAGCACCAAGTAAGTCCTTATGTTGGTGACAGCTTCCGTGGGGCAGTTACTCAAACAATTCTCAGGGGGACAACAGTGTTTAAAGATGGAAAAATTGTATCTAAGCCTATTGGCAAACATCTGAGACCTAATTTGTAAACCATGATTACAGAAATAAGGACACTTATAAAAAGAAGGAGTTGGGTGTAGGATGTCAACAAATACAGAAACTGCAACTGCAACGCAGATCCAACATGCCGGTGTGGATGAATCACTAATTCCCAAAACTCTAGAGGGTAGAACTGTTAGCCCCATAGACTATATGTTTATGTGGATTGGAGACGGTGTTAATTTAGGTAATATGACCCTTGGAGCCAGTTTGGTTGTTGCCGGAATTGCCACTCTTAATCTATTTCAGACATTTGCTGCAGCTATTATTGCCATTGGAATTATTTCAACTATTTTTGCCTTGAATGATAGGCTTGGCTACAGAACAGGGATACCTTATGTTGTCCAGCTGAGAATGTCCTTTGGAATCAAAGGTTCAGTTATCTCATCCCTTTTGCGTGGAATCCCTGCCATTGTCTGGTACGGCTTTCAAAGCTGGATTGGAGGTACTGCTTTAAACGAAATTGCCAAGGTATTTACAGGCGGTGCCTTTGATAACGTGGCAGTTTGCTTTGTAGTACTTCAATTAGTTCAAATCGGGCTTTCCTTGTATGGCTTCCATGCTATTAAATGGGTAGAATCCCTTACTTCCATTGTTATTATGCTCGCACTTGTTTATGTGTTTGGTGTTCTTTTAACATCTCATAGTGCGGTAATTGCTGAAAAATGGGTACATGCCAAAGGATCATGGGGCTTGCCGTTCTTTGCCTTCATTATGATGTTCATGGGGAACTACGCGGCCATCTTCTTAAGCGCGGCAGACTATTCGAGAGAATTAAAGGCTGGAATCAGCGATGCAAAACGCGGATTCTTATACTTCCTTCCTATATTAATAGCCTACGGCTTCGTACTGGCAATTGGTGCAATGCTTGCTTCTGCAACGGGGATATCAAATCCTGTGAAAGCCTTTGCAATCGTAGTCGATAATTCTTACATTACAGTCTTTGTATCAGCCTTTATTGTTATGGGTGCTATAGCAGTTAACATGGTTGCCAATATTATTCCGCCCACCTATGTTATCACTCTAATCACAAAGCTTAAGTACAAAGTGGCAGTTACAATAACCGGATTACTTGCGTTAGGTTCCTTCCCCTGGGTTCTTGTTCAGGATTCGTCGGCAAAAGGACTGGGTATGTTCATCCTGATATATTCCGCATTTTTAGGCCCCATTGTTTCAATTCTATTAATCGATTACTATATCTTCAGAAAGCAAAAAGTAGACATTGTTGATCTGTACAAAGAAAACGGCCCTTATTCAGGATACAATCCGGCAGCTGTGCTGGCTATGCTAATTGGTGCTGGGGCAGCTTTTACCAAAGTTGAGCTGGCTTGGATTATCGGGTTGGTCGTGGCCGGGATCTCTTATTATCTTCTAACTAAGTTTGCCTTTAAAGATTCAAGATTCAAAAAGGGTACGATCTTTGAATAATTTTCCTTCAGGAAGTTAAAGATTGAAAAGGCATTTCCCTAAAAGATAAGGGAAATGCCTTTTTGAATAATAAATTAGAGTTGAATCTCAAAAGTTACTCCAAGATCCCGGATTTGACAATCCCCATCGTAGAGAGGCTCGATGGAATCAGCGGTGGTTTCCTTACGTGTTGCCAGAATATAGCCGAAAGACTCTTCAAGAGGGAGGATTGTGCCATGCCAAACGCCACGGTGGATGACAAAGGCCGTATAGCTTTCCAGTAAAAAGCAGCGTACTGAGTCCGGCGAGGGAAGAGCTTCCAGGTCATTAGGGTCTGTGGCGGGAGCGACACTTATGATAGCAGGGCCGCCATAGAGGGGGAAGAACCCTTGGGTTACTTTTAAGTGGCGTTCTAAAGCTGAAAACTTAAATTCTTTTCGCTTAAGTAAAGCATACACGAACTCGGCTGAGCCATCATCCACTTCAAAAGGGATTCGGTCAGCAAAAATTGGAGGTGTCGTCTTAATAGGAGGAACTCCCGGCTCGCGCATCAGCAAATGGCCATAGGGTGCAAAGGCTTCTTTGGTAAAAGGTTCGACTTTAATGATACGATTCATATTGAAAATGTCCCCTTTCAGTTTTGGTTCACACTAGTTCTGATTCAATGTATAATTACTCATTCCCGTGCTTTTATCCTTTTGCTACTATTGATGATGGTCAGGCTGTTCATTTATCCTAATTTTCTAAGTTGGATTCCCTGAAAATAAATCCAGTAGCCTAACTTAAGGTTAATAGTTTATCCAAGATTGATATTAATTTGGGTTTTCTTTTAACCATTTATTCTAAAGGTCGCCTTAAGCAAAGTGACGAATATATGACAATAGTCAAAATTTTGTTGATATGAAAGGAGAAGTTATCGATGGGTTACCCAAATGATCTTTTAGCAACGAGGGCAATTATCAAACATGGCAGATATGCATTGATACCACCGGAAGGGCGTGTGAAAAACGTCATTCCTAATTTAGAAAATTGTAATACAAGTATTATTGCCTCTCCCGAGTTAGGGCCGAAGTTTGCAATGTACACCGTCGAAGTATTATCAAATGGCGGGACAACCACTGATTTCAAAGAAGAGGGTATTGAGACATTTGTTTATTGTATGGGAGGAGCAGGAACCGTAACTGTTGAGGGCAAGACTTATGAACTTACGGATGGAGGCTTTGTTTTTGCACCTGCCTCATTAGGAGTAGGACTGAAAAATTTAAGCAAAGAACCATGGAAACTTCTTCTTTATAAACAACGTTATCGACCATTAGCGGGTTATGAAGCTAGAATTGTTGTAGGCAACTTAAATGATATCCCTGATGAAGCTTATGATGGTATGGAAAATGTTCGTATTAAAAACGTGCTGCCGACTGAATTAGGCTTTGATGTTAATTTTCATACCCTTAGTTTTTATCCTGGCGGGTGTCATCCTTTTGTGGAAACCCATGTTCAGGAACATGGCCTGTATTTTTTAGAGGGTGAAGGAGTTTATTTGATTGACGATAAATGGCTTCCTGTGAAAACAGAGGATTTCATCTGGTTTGGTCCCTATGTTCCTCAAGCCTACTATGGTGCGGGAAGAAAACCTTCCACTTATATTTATACTAAAGATTGCAATCGGGACATTGAGCTGTAAAATAGAATTACTGATTAAAATGCGAGGTTCGAAACTTAATCGAACCTCGTATTTCAAAACACTCTTAATTTATATTATCTTGTTTAAGACTTATTGAAATCTGCAGTTTGAAAAATCCAACCTTATAGATAACAAGGGGGGTATCACACTGGAAATCACGGTAAAAGATGCCATGAAAATTGGCCCCTTAAGCACATCTGAAATTGTGGCCGGTTATCAAACGTTAGATAATGTTGTCAAAGGCGTAACTATTATGGAAGCACCTGATATTGTAAATTGGCTGGCTGGTGGAGAGCTGCTTCTTACCAGTTTGTATGCCGCGCCTGCCGGAACCTTGAACTATAAAGATTTTGTAAGAAAGCTCGCTGAGAAAGGCGTAGCAGCCATAGCTATTAAAGTTGGTCGGTTTGTGGAACGTATTCCAGAGGATATGATCGAAGCAGCTAATCAATACGGCTTACCTATTATTGAGCTTGATGCTAATGTGCGATTTGTGGATGTCATGTATCCTATCATGGCTGAACTCTTTAATAATCAAGTGGTCAAATTAAATTACTATAAAATTATTCAGGAGCGTTTTACTGCCTTAGCATTACACTGTCTAGGGTTAGAAAAGATTATTAGAACTCTTGAAGATTTAATCGGAAATCCTGTTGCGGTTTATGATCGCAATTTTAAAAGCATGAGTACAACTACTCCTCAGATTGAAAAGTTTATGGAGATTGCAGATTTATTTCAAAAGGAAAGTTTGAATGAAAAACTATCCTTCTATCGTCAGATGGTACGATTTCCGGATCTTGGCGAAGAACCCATTCCTCAGGTTGTAGTACCAATACGGGCATTTAATCAAGTAAAAGCCTATCTCACCGTAGTAGAGATAAATAAACGACTCCAAGAGATGGATTTAATTTGTTTAGAACATGCCGCTACTGTTGTGACTCTTGATTTAGTGAAGAAAGTCGCTGTACAGGAAGTTGAACAGAAGTTTCAGAACGACTTGCTAGAAAATCTAATAACAGGAAATACAGCGCTTAATAATACTCTGGAAAGGGCTGCCTTAATCGGATGGGACTTAACTAAGCCCTATACCATTGTCCTTTTTGATATTGATAACATCGATGGGATTTTAGCAAATACTAAGGAAAGCCCGGATAAAATGTATTTGCAAGGGTTAAAATCTGACGTCGTTTCCATAATTACTAATGCTGTTAGAAAACACACAAAGAATTTTATTCTCGGGACGAAAAACGACGCGATTATTTTGCTTTGGCCCTCGCCTGAAGTTTACAATTGCCTCCTAGATCAGATCAAAAAGACAGGGAAAGAGATCCAGGAACAAATTAAAAAGAAAGTTAAATCAGTTTCCGTTGCCATTGGAATTGGAGATGTTGCTCTAAAAGTTGACGAAATCCCTCGGAGTTTTAAAGAAGCACGAGATGCAATTACCTTTGGTCGAATGATTCAAGGTCAACATGTTATCGAAGCTTTCTCTGAATTGGGTGTATTTCGGATTTTGTGTAAGTTTGCTGAGCGAAATGAATTACATAGTTTTGTCCCGAAGCAACTGCTTGTTTTAATGGAGCATGATAAAATTAATGAAGCAGACCTTCTGAAAACTTTAGAAATCTTTTTGGACTGTAATGGGAATGCCAGTAAAGCTGCCAAAAAACTCTTTATACATTATAAAACAATACTTTATCGATTAGAAAGAATTAAAGAGATTACTGGTATGGATCTAGAAACCAACGAACATCGCTTGGAAATTGAGATGGGCTTAAAAATAATCCGCCTGCTGGGAAATGAAGTATTATAATATTTCCTTTTTTTGTAGAAGGATTTATGATATTTAGCCAGAATTGATACAATAGCAACAATTAATATGTCTAAGGGCTGATTCTCGGGAAATATGGAGGGAAAGTATAAAATGAATGAAGATGTTGCGATTATAGAAGGAGTTTACGATATCGCTTCACCTGAAGTGCCTGCTTCTCTTCATAGATGGGGAAGGAAGGTATGGCTGCGTGACATAGAGATTGGAGCTAAGGGAAAGCTGTTATTCTATGATGAAGATGGAGTGTGTAAGATTACAACTCTTAGTCGAATTACCGATATTATTAAAACCCCTGAAGAGGTAGGAATATATACCCAATGCAGTATTTATAAACTTAAGTTGTTAAATAAACCTAAATAGGTTGAAATTAATCCAATGAATATAGTTGAGTCAATATATTTTTTAACGACAAAAGCAGTGTCCGATATATCATCCGGGTACTGTTTTTTTGTTATTTTCCTTTAAACATAAATAGATAAAAGTAAGATGTGGGGAAAAAGTGAAAAATCAATAGATGTATGCCAAAAGAGGAAATAATAACCTAAAGAGTTAGCAAAAAATTCAAGTTTAAATAAAAATATATCAAAATTAAAGCGATATTAATCTTTAATGCTAAAAATGGGTTAATATTCAAATTGACGCTAGATTTTTGTCATGCTACGATATCAATGCAATAAGAACTTCAGAAAAAATGAAGTTTAAATCGCAAATTGCTTTAAATCCTAAATTATTTATCTCTCGCTTAATGAGGTGATATATGAAAAAGTTCGCATTCTTATTAGCATTAGTTTTAATTATGGTTAGTTCAATTGCAGCAGGTACTTTGGCTATGTACACCGTTTCTATTGATACCTTAGCTAAAGGAAGTGTGGTTGCCAAAGAGTTCATTTTTGTTGGGGAAGGAACAGACAGCTTTCAGGAAGGACTAAAAATTGCTCCTTCAGAGACGGCCCATTGGAAGTTTAAGGTTAAGAACTACGAAAACCATATTGTCTCTGAAACGGATATCTATTATAAACTAACTTTTAATGTACAGGCTTTGCCAGGTAAAAATGCCATAGAACCTTTGACTGTCACAGTCAAGGATCTCAATGGCATAGTGCTTAACAGTGTCACAGGAGTTGGGACTTTTGACGTTTTAGGCCAATTTTCACTTGCAGTGAATGGTCAAGAACGGGACTTCTTAGTGGAAGTGAACTGGCCGACAGAAGGAAGTTCTGACATTAATTATGCTGGCATCAACTTTGGATCAATGATCAACGTAGATGCTATTGCTTCCCAGATTCCGTTAAAAGCTACTGACCCGGATCCAGTTCCACCCCAAGTCAGCGTCCGCTATGAAACTACAGTTCCGTGGCAAAATGGTCAAAGTGGCAATTACCAATACGAATATAAGGTAACAATTACTAATAATTCTACAGAGCCTATCTACAATTGGAGTATAGCCTTTAACCTCCCCACAGATAAACTGACCAGTGCTTGGAGCAATGCCAAGCTGGTATCTGATACACCAAAGGGATACTACAAATTCCTCAATCCCGGCTATAATAATCAATTAACAGATAGTATATTGCCTGGGAAAAGCGTATCCTTCCGAGGCCCTGCTAAAGGAATGGGTACTGAGGCAATCCGTTCAATTGTTGTAGGTGGAAGCAATATAACTGATCTAACAAACGTAGATTTATTGTGTCAATTTGGAAAGGCATCTCTAAATTAGAGGCCTTATTAAATCTCTCAATGATGCTGAGGAGGGAGGATATGAGAAAAAAGATTCTTTTGATACTTGCCTTAAGCGCTGTACTGTTTGTTTCTCTTACCGTTGGTACTCTATCCAGCTATACATCGGTTTCAAGCTTCGGTATTAGTATTTATTCGGATTTAGATAAAGCCAAGAACTAAATTTTAAAATTTTCTTAAGTACCTTAATCAAATTTATAATTGGAGGCTAAATAATGAAAAAGGCACTAACAACTATTGCACTTGTACTGATTTTATCAACATCTGTGATCGCAGGGACTCTAGCAATGTATACTACAACTATTGATAACCTTGCTGAAGGCAGCGTTGTTGCCAAAGAATTTGTCTTAGTAGAAGGAGGTACGGATACCTTTGAGAAAAATGTAAAAATTGCTCCAGCTGAAACAGTGGATTGGCAGTTTAGTGTGAAAAACTATGATGGCGCGATAATAAGTGAGACAGCGATGGATGTCAATTATACTGTTGATGTTGTTGCAGAAGATGGAAAAAGCGTGATTGCTCCCTTAGAAGTAAGTATCAAAGATGCCGATGGTCAAGTTGTTGGAGGTTTAACCTCAAACGGCAAAATTGAATTCTCTGATGAATTTGACTTGGATGCAAGCGGTCAGGAAAAAGTTTACACTGTATCTTTGAACTGGCCAAGTAATGATAATGCTGATAAAACCTACGCTGGGGCTGGTTATGGTACAGCGGTTAAAGTATCAGTGACGGGAACTCAAAAATAACCTGCCACCAATTTTCATCTCCATATGATGAAATTATTCTATTGTGTATAACGAAATAGAAAAATCAGAAACAGTGTACGACAATATAAACTCGTACACTGTTTCTGTTTGTTGTTCTATAGGCTATAGCTCTGATTTTTTACCTGAGGATAGGGCATAATAGGTGAAAGAGGGTTGGAATTTATGACGCCTACAAAGTATACGACACAAGAACAAATAGAGGCAATGCGCAAAGAAATTCTCCAGGAAAAGCAGAAGTTATTAAATATTTCTGAAAGTAAAAAGTCATACCGAGGCTGGCGACCGCAAGGGAAGCAGATAATTAGATCCGTCAGTGGAGCTATATTTTTAGGGGTTAGTTTATTATTAGTTTGGTCGATTATATCAATTCAAATGACAAAAAGCAGGGGCGAAATCCCTAATGTCTTAGGATTTCAGCTTTTTGCTATTGAATCAGGCAGTATGGAACCTACTCTGGAAATCGGGGCTGTAATTGTCAGTCGGACTCCTAAGAATGATGGAAGTGCTTTAAGAGTAAATGACATTGTTACCTTCAAAACCTTGTCTGAGGCTGTGGTTACCCATCGGGTCGTTGAGGTTATTGATAATGAAAATGGCAGTAAAGCTTATCGCACAAAGGGAGATAACCCTAAAAATTCGGTTGATCAGGAACTTCTTACTCCGAACAGAGTGATCGGAGTATTTGTTGCTAAAATACCCTTAACATAAAATTTTTAGTATTTGCCAACTGCACTATATCCTTGCTCTCTAAAGAAAATATTGGCGGGGAGAAGTAACATGGAACATGGCCCGGAAAATATTGTATTAATGGAAAATGTCTCATCTGTGGAACATTTTTTGGTTAACGGAGGGAAATCTCGAAGAGTACTGGACGATATTAACCTGGTGATAAATAGGGCGGAAAAATGGGGTATTAAAGGGACTTCCGTGTTTGAAATTAAGTTGCTTCTAGAAATCATCGCAAATATTAGACCCTATGACAAAGGGAAATGTGTTTTGATTGAACGTGGCATGATGAGGCATAAAAGGGTAATATTGAAGCACGTTTTTTATATCGGAAGCTCAGATATGCTTTACAATAATATGAATGTACTGGAATATCTAATGTTTGCAACTGCTAAGTCTAAGGTCAATAAGGTTTTGCTGCAAGAAGAGATTTTTGAATACCTTATAGAAATCGGTCTAGGGCATCTATCTTTGACGCCGAACCATATGTTGAATAGAGAGGAAAAAGCTGTAATCACTTTGATCGCTGCAGCCTATTCAGACAGTCTAATAATTGTATTTAATCTACCTGAATATGAATGGGATGAGGTGCTTATTAAAGCAGTTGCTGAAATAGCAAAATTTATAAGAAAACAAGAAAAAACTCTAATTCTCTCTACTCAAAACTCTCTTATGATAGAAAAAGCTTGTTCCCATACAGCAATAATCAAAGATGGAAGATTGATATACAGTGGCAGTGTGGAGAATTTACGAATGACCTATGACAAGATTGAAGTTATTATTCGGGACAGAACTGCAAAAAGCATGCTGGAAAAACTCAATGGAATTCTCCCGGGTTATAATTTGGTCGCGAAAGAAGACAGGCTATTTATTAGGAGTGAAGGCTCAGAATTCAATGAGCCTGGGGAAATTCACAAAAAAATTATCGAGTCGGGATTCATTCCCGATTCTATAGAGATAAATCCGAAAACAGTTGAGAATGCCTACGAGGAGCTAATCCTAAAGAATGATTTATAAAAATAGCTATTTTAAAAAAGAACTTCGCCAGGCCTATACGGAAAATAAAATTAGCACAAACCGAAAAATAGCTTTTGCTGTCTTTCTGGGGCTTTTTTCCTTTGCCCTTTACTTTGTTTTTCAGACCCTCCAGGAAAGTGTACTTTCCGATGTGGTTCCCGAGATAATGCAACCCAGTTTTTTCTCGACTATTTACCTTTACATTCATATAGTCATTGCCTTTATTATCAGTTACTTCATCCTCTATTATGACTATCTTTTTTTTGCGGAGATCAGGAAAAACTCCTGGTATCTGCTTATTCAAATGGGCTATAATCCTGTGATCATGTTTTTCTCCAAGTTGTTTGCCTTAATGTACTCTGTCATATTGATATATACTGTTGGCTTTATAGTAACAATAATTCTGACCTTTCTTTTAAAATACACCTTCATATTGGCTTATCTGCCGACGCTCTACTTAGTAGGCTTAGCAGATTTGTTACTCATTACGATCCTTTCAATGACCTTTTCACTTTATGCCAAAACTGTTCTTAACGGTCGGTACTGGACTTTTTTTACAGCCGTCCTTGTATTTGTTCTAAAAACAGCTTTAGGACAGTATCCTATAATCTCCAATCGCGTGTACATGCAGAACTTCTCTACGCTGTTCAATCTGCAGCTTTCAGGGTATTGGCTGGTCGGCTCTGGGATCATAATAACCTGCGGTTTAATATGTCTTTTTAGGAGTAGAAATATTGCTAAATACTATAACTTGGCTCCTGATCCTGACATCCTGCCTTTAGATATGGAACTTGTTGAAATTGATTCAATAACTGGCAAACAAAAAGTAATTAGCATCAAAGTTAAAAAGGGTTGGCGTGGGCGAATTCTCGATACAGTAACTACTTTATTGCTCATCGTTTTCATATGTGTAGCATTAGCTATTAATGTATTCATTATTGTGATTAATGCTTCTACACCAGGGCAAGAAGTTAGTATACGCGGGGTGATTCCTTTTGTGTTCAGTTCTAGCACAATGGAACCGGAAATTGAGATTAACGATTTGACGTACTTTCAAAAAATTGATGCCCAATACCAGATAGAGGAGGGACAGATTATCCTGTTTGAGGAAAATAATTTGCTCTATGTAGAACGGGTAGTCTCCAAAACGGATAATCAATTGATTGTAGATATTGATTATTATCCTCCCATGTCTCAGATTGGGGCTATGAAAAAATCAATTAACCGACAAGCGGTGCATGGCCTATACAGCGGAAGAAACCGCTGGCTTGGGGCTTTGATTCTCTTTGCCAATACAATTGTAGGAAGGATTCTTTTCTTGCTGGTTCCAGCCGTGCTGTTATTTTATCAGGGCCAAGTTTATAGGTATTTTAGAAAAGACAAGAGTATCTGAAAAAAGCATCAAGATTTCTGCCATAATCGGCTAGAATCTCGATGCTTTTTCATTTGAGTTGTTAAAAGGTGGAAGTTGACTCAATTATCATTAAGATCGTTCCTGTATTTCAAACAAATGCCTGTTATGCCTTGGGAGGTGTTCCTTCAGCGTTTGATACAACTGCATCGATTTGGACTAATGCATCTTTAGGTAAAGCTGATACGCCAACTATTCTTCGTGCAGGAACGCCACTTGGGAAGAATGTTGTGTAAATTTCGTCTACAGCATTAATATCTGCGATATTTTTAAGGAAGATATTTACTTTAACCACATCGTCCAAAACGTGGTCGACACTTTCTACAATTGCCTTGAGATTTTTTAAGCACTGTCCAGCCTGCTCTTTTACACCACCAGCTACCATTTCGCCAGTTTGTGGGTCTAGTGGTAATTGAGCTGAAATATGATTGTAATGAGAAAAAGCTACAGTTTGTGTATAGAGAGAACTTTTGGGTGCATTTTCCGTATTATTTGCTTCTATGATGAGTCCATGCCTGTCTTCAACAGCTTGTGGGGGGGTACCATCTCCGTGTGACACCACTGCTTCAATTTGAACCAAAGCACCCATAGGTAAAGCTGAAGCTGGAACTATTGTCCGTGCAGGGACATAGGCTACAGCCCTGGCGATACCCGAGTCAGGGAAGAATGTTGTGTAAACTTCATTTACGGCTTCAATATCCGAGAGGTTTTTGAGGAAGATATTAATTTTAACAATATCGTCAAAAGGAACGTCGATACTTTCTAAAATTGCCTTGATATTCTTTAGGCACTGGCCAGTCTGCTCTTTTACACCACCGGCTACCACTCTACCGGATTTCGGATCGATAGGTAATTGAGCTGTAAGATTATTGTAATGAGAAAAAGCTACAGCTTGCGTAGATAGAGGACATGTCGGCGCATTAGCCGTGTTATTTGTAAGCTTGATGAGGTCCCCTGCTTGTGGTGCGTTTGGAATTGTACCTTCACCGTTTGAAACAAGCGCCTCAATTTGCACTAAAGCATCCATAGGCAAATCTGCAACTGCGACATTCGTCCGTGTAGGAACATAGCCTGGGAAGAATGTTTTATAAACTTCGTCTACAGCATCAATATCTTTGATATTCTTAACGAATACAGTGATTCTAACAACATCGCTCATAACATGGTCGATGCTTTCTACAATTGCTTTAATATTTTTAAAGCATTGTTCAGCCTGCTCTTTTGCACCACCAGCCACCAACTTGCCAGATTTTGGATCGATGGGTAATTGAGCTGAAAGATTATTGTAATGAGAGAAAGCTACAGTTTGTGAACATGGACCGATACCTTTTGGAGCATTTTCCGTATTTCTTGCTAATACTGCGTTATAGTTGCTCATGATAGTATTCCCCTTTATGATAAATTTTCAATAGTATCTTTGTGTATATTTTAAGTTACTATCGGCTTGCCAATATCATATCTACAGACTTATCCCTTCAAAACATGCGCTACATTCCTGTTCTGTACTTTATCAATTAAAAATGTATAACTGAACTGATCTGGTATTATCTTGCTTTTCAATTAGCATAATCTCAGTACATTTTTGGAGTAGTTTTATAAGGAAGTGCTAAATTCTAAAAATGTTCTAATAAATATAAGAGCACGTAATGATTTACCTAACACCAGTATAGATCGCTAATTACCTAACTAGAATCTTCCGACCATAATCAAGCAGGTTACCACCCATACTAATGATTCGTTCGACCTTACAAGATATCTACCCAGCCATACACAACCTCTCGGCTGTATATAACCGATCTTCTTACACATGCATATATCTAACGACATATGGTTGAGTAAGAACCTTCTCAACACCCGGTAAAATCTTAGCTCGACCCATTACGATAAGTCAGAACCCTAAAACAATCAGACTAGACTGCCATAAAGCCCTTTTCCCACCACTAAAAGATCTTCCCTCTGACTATATACAAGCGTTTTACCACCTGCATATAATCTTTGGCCGACCCACATACACCCGACTAAGAGCATATATAAATCTTGGCTCAACCATTACGTACCCTTATGAACCTAGTATGGCTTTTTTGCAGAGCTTTATTCTGGTAACTTTAGGTAACTATCATTAATAGATATCGAGATATCCCATAAGTCATTATTGTTTCTTCGGCTAATGCTTACATACAACACCCTAAAAGTTTTTCGCCATTGATATTCTTATAGAATATGGCTATAATAGGAACACTAGTTCGTATGAAAGGGAATAAATGTACTACTGAATATTGAGAGGCCAAAAAATAGGTGGTGTAAACAATGCCTAAGCGATATATTTTTCATATTGACGCAAATTCAGCGTATCTATCCTGGGAAGCAGTGTACCGTCTTCAACAGGGGGATCCACTTGATCTGCGAACAGTTCCCTCTGTTGTCGGCGGTGATCCTACTACACGTCATGGGATAGTGCTTACTAAATCAATTCCAGCCAAGAAGTTTAAAATCGAAACTGGAGAGACTCTTTACTCTGCCTGCCAAAAGTGTCCCGATCTTATTATTGTACCTCCGAATTATGCTCTTTATCGTCAGTGTAGTGATGCCATGGTTGAAATCTTAAAAGACTATAGTCCGGCTATTCAACGATTTTCCGTCGACGAGTGTTTCCTAGACTTTTCCGGAATGGAGTTGCTTTCAAAGGATCCCCTTGAAACGGCTCACAATATAAAAGATCGAATTAAAAAAGAGCTTGGGTTTACAGTAAATATAGGAATCTCCACTAATAAACTCTTAGCTAAAATGGCTGGAGAACTTAAAAAACCTGATATGGTTCACACTATTTTCCCCGAGGAAGTTCCCGGGAAAATGTGGCCATTACCTATTGAAGAATTATTCATGGTCGGAAGAGCCACCTCTAAAAAGCTTAGATCCAGGAATATTAAGACCATCGGAGAACTTGCGAATTACGACTTGAAGATTATTAAGCTGTTTCTAAAGTCTCATGGAGTATTAGTCTGGAATTATGCTAACGGTATTGACTATTCTCCTGTCCGAAGAGAGGACGCAATTGAGGTTAAAGGTATGGGGAATTCTACGACGATCCCTTTTGATGTAGAAGATAGAACAAATGCTCATCTCGTTTTACTTTCCCTTGTTGAATCTGTAAGTACCCGACTACGGCAGGCTAATATGTTAGCTCGTTTGGTCTCAGTCTCTTTTCGAACTAATGAATTTTACGGGTGTTCCCACCAAAGAAAACTTTATAATGCCACGGATTGTACTGACCAAATTTGGGAAATAGCCTGTGAATTGTTCGATGAGTTATGGAATGGACAGCCTTTAAGGCATATGGGTCTTCGTGTATCTGAACTGTGTCAAAACGACTTTTTTCAAACATCTCTCTTTAGTAAGAATTATGATAAACGACGGAAGATTGACAATGTAGTCGATGTAATTCGATCAAAGTTTGGGTCTGCAGCCATCTTTAGATCAGCTTTTCTTCATAGTGGACTCCACTCTATGACTGGGGGAGTTGTGGAGAATGAAGAATATCCGATGATGACAAGTCTTTTGTGACTTATTTGATTTTACCAATTAGGCAGGCAGGCTTAACATAAATTTTGTGCAGTAATATAAAGATACCTGTTTGAGTATCTTTTGGTTGTATTATTACTACTAATAAAACAGGCAAAAACCCGAATGGGCAAAATTATAATAATTATTAAGAGGAAATACCTAAACTATGTAGAATTCTGGTAAATATACCTTTTTGAATAACTCATAGGAGTGTTTTTTCCAATGAATGAAGCCTATTTAAATAATTATTCGATCGAGGAAAAGATTCAAGTCCAACTAGAATCTCTGCACAAAAAATTCAGAGAAAGTCAAATACATCTTCAAACGATATTTGATGAAGCAATTATAGGTATTGTTTTGTTAAATTATGAAACAGGGATAAGTCTATGTAACCCTGCTTTTCAAGAAATGCTGGGTTATTCGGAAAATGAGCTTAAGACTATGAATTTTCGTGAATTTACACATCCGGATGATTTAATAAAGGAGCTGGAAATATATCGAAAAGTAACTGAGTGCAAAATTGATAAGTATCAATTAGAGAAAAGGTATATTAGAAAAGATAAATCTATTATATGGGGTAGGCTTAGTTTAACTATTACCAGAAATTTTTTAGATAAGCCTGAATATATCATCGGAATGGTCGAAAATATAACACAGCGTAAATTAGCTGAAGAGTCATTGCGCGAGAGTGAAGAACAATTTAGGAATCTTTTTGAAAATAGCATGGACGGGATTTGTATTACCAAGCCTGATGGCACAATTATTTCAGCAAATCCCGCAATCTGTGAAATGTTAGGTATGACGGATGGGGAGATATGTGCAGCTGGTAGAAAAGGTATTGTTGATTTTTCTGATGGCAGAGTAAGCAAACTTTTAGTTGAGAGAGAGCAAACAGGCAAATTCAAAGGAGAATATTATGCAATTCACAAGAGTGGTAAAAAAATTCCCGTTGAAGCAACCTCCAAATTTTATTGGAATAGTAAAGGAGAGAAAGTTGCCTCAGTTATTTCGCGAGATATTACTGATAGGATAAAGACACGGCAAGAGATTGACCGATTGGATAGATTAAATTTGATAGGACAAATGGCTGCGGGGATTGGACATGAAATAAGAAATCCATTGACAATTGTTCGTGGCTATCTCCAATTATTAGGGGCGAAGCCAGAAAACGCAGTTCAAAGGCCAACCTTTGATTTAATGATATCTGAATTGGATCGGGCAAATTCCATCATCACGGAATTTTTGTCACTTGCTAGAACGAAACAAACAGATCTAATAGTTCAAAGTCTAAATGATATTTTACACAATTTATATCCTCTCATAGAGGCAGACGCATATAGTCAGAATAAACAAATTAGCTTCAATCCGGGAACTATCCCAAATCTCAAATTAAATAAGAACGAAATCTCTCAGCTCGTTCTTAACTTAGCTCGCAATGCTCTTGAAGCAATGAAGGAACGAGGGAGGCTTACTATTGCTACTGGTTTAGAGAATGAAAAGGTAGTACTTGTCGTAGAAGATGAGGGGTGTGGCATTTCCTCTGAGGAAATAGAAAAAATCGGGACACCTTTCTATACCACTAAAGATAATGGAACGGGCCTTGGACTTACCACATGTTTTAAAATTGCTGAAGTTCATAATGCAAAAATTGATGTAGAATCAAGCCCAAAGGGGACAAAGTTTTTAATAACATTTCCTATCCCAAGTATCAATTCTTAGGCTGCAGATGTATACATTTAGAATCAAGGCTTGTTTGCCCTTCTGAACCTAGCCAAGAGGGTGCTTATTCGTGTATAGTAATAATGGGAGGGATGCCATAGAAAAATTAATTGTGTTAAAATGCACTTATCATTTTAAGCATCTAAAACATAATTTTTTTGAATGTGGTTAGAAAGAATGAAATAATCGTGAAGGGAAGAAAGCTAAGATGAAAAGAAGATGGTTAACACTGTTAGCAGTAATCTGTACGGTGGCTCTTTTGACAGCGGGCTGTGCTCAGAAAGCTCCGGACACAAAACCTACAGACAAGGCTCAAACCGGCGACCAATCCTGGAATAAAATTAAGGAAAAAGGGGAATTTGTCATAGGTTTGGATGATAATTACCCGCCTGCCGGCTTCCGGGACAAAGCAGGGGAACTGGTTGGCTTTGATATTGATTTAGCTAAAGAAGCCGCCAAGCGCTTAGGTGTTAAAGCTGTATTCAAGCCGGTTCAATGGGACGGAGTTCTCTTGAATCTTAAAAGTGGAGAAATAGACCTCATCTGGAATGCCTTGGGCATAACCCCTGAAAGACAACAAGAAATTGGTTTTACGGATAGTTACATGGCAGATAGGAATATAATAGTAGTAAAGGCAGGTTCTCCAATCAAGTCTAAAGCTGACTTAGCAGGAAAAACCGTCGGACTGCAATTAGGAAGTACTGCCGAGCCAGCGGTTACTAAAGATGAGATTTCCTCAAAGCTAAAAGAAATCAGAAAGTTTGAAAGCCCAACAGTCGCCTTAATGGATTTAGATGCGGGCCGCATTGATGCAGTGGTAACTAATGAAATGAATGCACGTTATCTGGTTACAACTGAAAAAACAGCGGATAAATACTATATCTTGACGGAACAAGAAGGGGATTTCGGCAAAGAACCTTTTGGAGTAGGTGTACGCATGGAGGACAAAACTTTCCTTGCCGAGCTTAACCGTGTTCTCAATGAAATGAAAGCTGACGGAACGGCTGCTAAAATCAGTAATGAATGGTTTGGTTCAAACATTATTAAGTAGTAAAGAAAACTTGGCTAGTATAAAATAGGAATAGGAAGTTGGTGAATGAATCCCTTCCTATTCCTTATTTTTAAGAAGATTTCCTAAGCCCTGATATACGGGTTATTAGACATTCATGAGGGGATAAAGAAAAACGATGGATTATGTTCTGACAATATTACCCGTTTTGTTAAAGGGTCTAAAGCTATCCCTAACAGTTTATGGAATTGTAATAATTTTGATCTTTCCAATAGCTATTTTGGCGGCTATTGGTAAAGTATCGGGGCCGAAAATTCTCAAGAAGATCCTACAATTATATACTTGGATATGGCGAGGCACCCCTTTGCTGCTGCAATTATTTTTTATCTATTTTGGGCTGCCGTACTTTGATATTAATTTACCGCCGTTGGTAGCAGTAATTATTGCCTTTGTCTTGAATGTAGCCGCCTATGAAACAGAAATTATCAGGGCAGGTATTGAATCCATCGACAAAGGGCAGTATGAAGCTGCAAAGTCCCTGGGAATGACCTATTTTCAAACCATGAGGCGAATTATTATACCCCAAACAATTAGGAGAGTTCTGCCCGCTACTGCAAATGAAGCAATTCTTACCTTTAAGGACACAGCTCTCGTTGCAGCAATCGGTATGGGGGATTTATTGCGTTCGGCTAAGGAAGTTGTGACAACTGATTTTAAAATTACCGCTTTCTTTGTGGCGTTTGTATTTTACCTAATTATTTCTTCGCTTTTGCTCCAAGTTTTTAGCAGGTTAGAGAAGAAATATTCGATTTACGAATAAAATGCCGTCTGGTTTCCTTGAAAGGCTAAATATAAATATCGAGACAAGACAATTTCTTATAGAAGGCAAATGAAGGGATAAAAAGTAATGGATCATCTGGAATATGTTCTAAGTATACTTCCGTTTATTGCATCAGGTTTAAAATTAACTGCTAAGGTATATGTAGCAACTTTATTATTTGCTTTGCCTGTCGGGCTTTTAGCTGCTATTGGCAAGGTGAAAGGTCCAAAGATTATCACCAGGCTATTATATTTATATACATGGATTTGGAGAGGCACTCCCTTGCTTCTGCAATTATTCTTCGTGTTTTACGGTTTGCCGATTATTGGGATACGGCTTTCTCCCTTCGCCGCAGCGACGATTACCTATACCTTGAATTCTGGGGCCTATCTGACAGAAATTTTCCGAGGGGGAATAGAATCCATTGACAAAGGTCAATATGAAGCTGCTAAAGTATTAGGGATGACCTATCCCCAGACTATGCGCAGAATCATCATCCCTCAAACAGTGAGACGGGTTTTACCCCCTACCTGTAGCGAGGCTGTAAACTTAGTAAAAGAAACTGCCCTCTTGGCAGTCATAGGGATGCCGGATTTATTGCGTATTGCAACCCAGATTTTCACTCGAGATTTTAATATAACACCATTTATTGTAGCCTTTGTTTTGTACCTAATCGTCTCTTCTGTTCTTGTCAAACTTTTTGGTACATTAGAAAAGAAATATTCGATATATGAATAGGAGAGTGTGAGGATTCAATGACAATGATACGTATGAATAACATTCATAAATATTTTGCTGGAGTACATGTTCTAAAGGGAGTATCTTTAGAAGTTAATAAAGGGGAGATTATATCGATTATTGGGCCAAGCGGATCCGGGAAAAGCACTTTGCTCCGCTGTATGAATCAATTAGAAAAGATAGACCAAGGGAGTGTGGAGATAGAAGGGATTGTGGTTGAAGCAGCAGGGGATGTGGGAGTCAAGATTACTGCCACACCTCAGGAGGTAAGAACTGCCTATCGGAAAATGGGTATGGTCTTTCAAAGCTTTAATCTTTTTCCACATATGACTGCCTTAGGCAATGTTATTGAGGCCCCAATGCTTGTTCATAAACTTGGTAAAGGTGAGGCTGTTAAAAACGCGGAGAAGCAACTTAACAAGGTGGGATTACTAGAGAAAAAGGATGCCTTTCCTTCCAAGTTGTCCGGTGGTCAAAAACAGCGAGTAGCTATTGCTCGAGCCCTGGCCATGAATCCGGATATTATGTTGTTTGATGAGCCTACCTCAGCTCTTGACCCGGAGTTAATTGGAGAAGTCCTAAGTGTCATCAAGAACCTGGCTCAGGAGCATATGACTATGATAATAGTGACTCATGAAATGGGATTTGCCAAGGAAATTTCTGACCGAGTCATCTTTATGGATGACGGAAAAATTCTTGAAGATCAAAGTCCGGCTGTTTTCTTTGATAATCCACGTCATCCTAGGATAAAGACGTTTTTAGAAAAAATGCTCTAATTATAAATTGAAGGAATTACTAAAAACCCTTTGATTAGAAATAAGTATATTTTATTATAACTAGTGCCAATCGCTTATAATTACGAGCTTTTCGATCATATATCAGATCTGGGTATACCAGCAGTATCTTGTTATGTAGGGCAGAAACCTAGGAAGAGGTTCCTTCTAATGTTTAGGATGACAGAAGGACTCTAGGTAGTGATTAATCTTGAAATGTCATGTATTAGGTGTACAGGTAGATATTTAGTGATATTTGTAGCGATTGGTAATAACCAATCGCTTTTTGATATTCAAATTCAGAGTTGAATCCAGTAAACATCTTAAGGGGGTTACAGCGAGTGCTTTTATAATATGGGCCGATATAGGCGAGTATATATAATATATTAATTGATAACATAGTGAATATCTATAGACAGTAGTGCCTATTGGGTTTAAGCTTAACTTAAGGTAAATCACAAATATACGACTCAAATATCACCTTAGTGAAAAATATCACTTCAACTTGGGGGGTGAAAACTTACAATTATCTGGTGATTAAAAGGTAATTCGCTACAACTGGCTATATGCCCTTAATAAAGGAGGTTATGCCATGAGAAAGTGTGACGAGCATATTCAAAGATTCACCTTAACGGGTCAGGATAGAGGGATTAAGCAACTAAGTGAAAGTGAACTCGAAGAGTATAAAATAATCTATGGCGACCTTATTGTCAAACTCATCGAAACCGGTGGAGAAGTTCCAGTAAGTTCCGATATACAAGTGATTAATAAGATTTATACTTGCAACGACGAATGTGTGACTCCCCTGGGGCTGGTTAATGTTAGTCTGGAATACCTGGCAAAGTTGCTGACATTCTGTAAGCAAGCAGGGATTCATTGGCTAGTGGATATAAGAGAGTGCACAGATACCCACTTTAGGGAACTGTCATACTTCAAGATTATCGTCGATTGCTCCAAGGATAGATTCATAGAAGTTGCCAAAGAAGGAGGCTTTAGGTATTCAGCCATTAAATAATGTACTATGATCCTCTTTTCATCTTACTCTTTTATTTCTATCAAAATCGTGGTATTATGCAAAATAAGAAAAAGAATCTGCGTCACCCACTGATTAACGCGTGACAAGGCCATAGACAAAGTGCTATGGCCTTATACATATTTTAAGGACGCTAAGGTTTTAGCAACAGTAAAATTAGGCAGAAAAAGTGATGGAGGATGATATGGGATCACATGCTGTGAAACGAATTTATGTGGAAAAAAAGCCGGGTTATGATATTGAAGCCCAGGGCCTTTTACATGATCTGAGTGAAAATTTAGGGATCAATGGATTGCAGGGGTTAAGAGTTATCAATCGCTATGACATTTCAGGGATTACGGATGAGGAATATAATAAGTCTCGTCCTATTATCTTTGCCGAGCCGCCCTTGGATTTGGTGTATGATGAAATTTTAGAGGTTCCTTCTGCGGATCGAGTTTTTGCTATGGAGTATTTACCTGGCCAATATGATCAGCGAGCAGATTCAGCCGCTCAGTGTGTACAGATTCTAACCCAGAAAGAGCGTCCGACGATTGCTTCGGCTAAGCTAATCGTTTTGCAGGGTCTAGTTTCAGAGGAAGATTTCCAAAAAATTAAGGATTACTGTATCAATCCTGTGGAATCACGAGAAGCCTCGTTAGAAAAGCCCGAGAGTCTAGACTTTGAATCGATTATTCCGCCTGATGTGGAAATTCTCGATGGGTTTATAGAAAAGTCGCCTGAAGAGCTGAAAAAGTTTTTTTCAGAAACGGGTTTAGCAATGAGCTTTGAAGACCTAGCTTTCTGTCAACAATATTTCCGAGATACTGAAAAGCGGAATCCAACCATTACGGAAATCCGTGTGATTGACACCTATTGGTCGGATCATTGTCGTCATACTACATTTAACACTAAAATTGAAGAGGTTTCATTTCCCGAAGAGGAAATGGCTTATCCATTGACCCAAGCTTATCAGGAGTATCTAACCTCAAGAGATTATGTGTATGGTGAGAATCCTGCTGATCGAGATATCTGTCTCATGGATATCGCGGTCTTAGGCATGAAAGAGTTGAAGAAAAAAGGACTCTTACCGGATCTGGACTTATCCGATGAAATCAATGCCTGTAGTATTGTGGTAAATGTTGATGTCAATGGTCAAACCGAAGAGTGGCTGGTAATGTTTAAGAACGAGACCCATAACCATCCTACTGAAATCGAGCCCTTTGGCGGGGCAGCTACTTGTCTAGGAGGAGCTATTCGGGATCCCTTGTCTGGCCGTACTTATGTTTACCAAGCAATGCGTGTAACGGGAAGCGGAGATCCTCGGTTGAAACTGGAGGATACCCTGCCTGGAAAACTACCGCAGAGAAAGATCACAACAGGTGCTGCTGCAGGATATAGTTCCTATGGCAATCAAATCGGGCTGGCTACGGGACAGGTAACTGAAGTCTATGACCCAGGTTTCATTGCTAAGCGTATGGAAATTGGAGCAGTTATAGCGGCTGCTCCCCGTGAGAATGTGGTACGAGAAGTTCCTGAAGCCGGTGATATCATTGTACTGGTCGGCGGAAGAACGGGCAGGGACGGGTGTGGCGGCGCAACGGGTTCCTCGAAAGAACATACCACAGAGTCCTTAATGACTTGTGGAGCAGAAGTGCAAAAAGGGAATCCACCCACTGAGCGAAAAATTCAAAGGCTCTTCCGTAATTCTCAAGTAAGCACCCTCATTAAACGATGTAACGATTTTGGAGCAGGTGGGGTATCGGTTGCTATCGGAGAGTTGACGGATGGATTAGAAATTGACTTAGATGCTGTACCGAAAAAATACGAAGGTCTTGATGGGACAGAGTTGGCAATTTCTGAATCTCAAGAGCGTATGGCTGTAGTAATTCGCGCAGAAGATTTCAAGACTTTTGCAAACTACGCTCATGAAGAAAACCTTGAAGCAACCTTAGTCGCTAAGGTTAGTTCTCAGCCAAGGCTTACGATGGTTTGGCGAGGGCAAGTGATTGTCGATCTTAGCCGAGAATTTCTTAATACCAATGGAGTTAAGCAAACTACTAAGGTTCAGGTTTCTCTACCTGAGGCTGGTCGGGATTACTTCAACAGTCTGCCGGAAATAGTCGAACAAAAAATAGCTCCTAATACTATTGAATGTTTGGAAAACGAGGCTTCATTAGTGAAAGAGGCTTGGCTTGCTAATCTAGCGGATCTGAACGTCTGCAGTCAGAAGGGATTAGTAGAAAGGTTTGACAGTACAATTGGGATGTCATCCGTCTTGATGCCCTTAGGCGGCAAGTATCAGGCAACTCCATCTGAAGGTATGGTCTCTAAGCTTCCGGTATTAACAGGAGAAACAAATACGGCGACGGTGATGACTTATGGTTATAATCCACAATTAGCTAAGTGGAGTCCCTTTCATGGTGCTTTATATGCCGTCGTTGATGCGGTAACAAAAATCGTAGCTCTAGGCGGGGATTATCGCAAGGTTCGACTAACTCTACAAGAGTATTTTGAACGCTTAGGAACAGATCCCGAAAAATGGGGGAAGCCTTTTAGTGCTTTGTTGGGAGCTTTCTATGCTCAGAAGAAACTTGGGATTCCGGCTATCGGCGGAAAAGACAGCATGTCAGGAACCTTTATGGATTTGCACGTTCCTCCAACTTTGGTGGCTTTTGCGGTCAATGTGGTTGAGGCTGATAAGGTTGTTTCTCAAGAATTTAAAAAAGCAGGCAGTCAAGTAGTGTTGGTAAAGGCCATTCGGGATGAACATCAAGTCCCGGATTTTGAACAACTAAGTGCCAGCTATTTGAAAATTTACGAGTTGATCCAATCAGGAAGTGTTTTGGCATCTCATACAGTTAGAATGGGCGGGCTTGCGGCAGCACTCAGTAAAATGGCCTTTGGTAATCGAATCGGTATAGCTTTAGAAGGCCAAATCGATATCAGGCAGTTGTTTACCGCTGATTATGGTTCGATGGTTTTGGAAATAGATGGAACTGTAGATTTGGCTGAAGCCTTTGGTTCTCTAGGTTATCAATTGCTGGGGGTAACCCACGAAACACCGATGATAACCTTCGAGGGTGTAAACATTGACCTAGACACAGCTTATCAGGCGTGGGAAAAGCCTTTGGAAAAAGTTTTTCCGACTCAAACGGAAAAAGTTGCACAACCACAAAATGTGAATTTCAAGTTGCGCAATACCCTCACTCCATCAATAAAAGTAGCAAAACCGAGAGTCTTTATCCCAGTCTTCCCGGGTACTAATTGTGAATATGATTCGGCCAAAGCCTTCGAGAAAGCAGGTGGAATCGCTGAAACCTTAGTTATCAGGAATTTGACTGCTTCAGATGTAGAGCAATCCATCAAAGAGATGGTTAAAAAGATACAACAGGCTCAGATCGTCATGCTTCCCGGGGGCTTTAGTGCGGGAGATGAACCGGATGGATCCGGTAAATTTATTGCTACGATGTTTAGAAATCCTTGGATTAGTGAAGCTATTGCTGGACTTATGAATCAACGGGATGGTTTAATGCTCGGGATTTGTAATGGGTTTCAGGCATTGATCAAACTCGGTCTTGTTCCCTATGGAGAAATCATTGATCTAATGGAGGTTTCGCCAACCCTCACCTACAACAAAATTGGGCGTCACGTTTCCAGCATGGTACAGACTAAGGTTGTCTCTGTCTTATCTCCTTGGTTTAGCGGGGTAAATTTAGGAGATATTCATACTGTCCCTGTCTCCCATGGAGAAGGACGGTTTGTCGCAGACTCAGAAATAATTCAAACCTTAATTGACAATGGTCAAGTGGCCACTCAATATGTGGATTTAAAGGGAAACCCCAGCAATGATGTTATCTATACTCCCAACGGTTCCTTTGAAGCCATCGAAGGAATTACTAGTCCCGATGGACGTATTCTGGGTAAAATGGCCCATTCGGAAAGAACTGGTTCTGAAATCGCTAAAAACATTCCAGGCAATAAGTATCAGCCTATTTTTGCTGGAGGGGTCAACTATTTCAGAGGATAAACACCCGGTGCCAGCAGAGGATAGCAGGATCGGATGGGGGTGCCTTTTGAGGTCTTTAGATTTTTCGGAATGCCTTTTTAGAGTAAAAGGGTTTTCCGACTGTTTGTCGAACTAGAACTGGTGGAATGATTTGATATTTTAGGAGATGAATTTTACATTGAATACTACATTTGAAAGCGCTGTTGTAACAGTACAAGACAAAACGATTGCCGTGGTTTCAGTACAACCAACCGTATTCCAGAATTCATTTAATGCCTCAACCATTATTAAAGGATTACTCCCTGTGTTTAAGGGTATGCCGGTGGTTTTAATGACCTTAGATCCCCAGGGTAAGCCTGCATACTTCGGCAGATCAGATCTTATCTTGCTCTTAGAAACTATTAATATTAAAGAAGCAGAATGGAAAGAAGTCTCAGCAGTTGTCGATCTGACGAATTCTTGTCCCATGAAAGAAGAACAAGAAGAATAGTATCTTAATTATTGAGGAAATCATGGAAGATTTGGCGAACTATCGCAAGATATTACATGTGGATATGGATGCTTTCTACGCTTCTGTCGAACAGCGGGATGATCCCTCTTTGTTGGGAAAACCCGTTGTAGTCGGAGGCAGGCTGAATGGCCGGGGAGTTGTCTCAGCGGCATCCTATGAAGCTCGTAAATACGGAGTACGTTCGGCAATGCCTGTTGCAGAAGCAGCCAGGTGCTGTCCTGATGCGGTTTTCCTGCCGGTGAATGCCAAGAAATACCGGGAAGTATCCTGGCAAATCAGGCAAATATTTTTGACCTACACACCAATGGTAGAGCCATTATCCCTTGATGAGGCCTTTTTGGATGTCACAGGTTCAACTAGGTTATTTGGGCCGGCAGAGAGCATTGCTTTAACGATTAAACAGCGCATTCGGCAGGAATTAAGTTTAACGGCTTCGGTTGGATTTGCATGTAATAAATTTTTAGCAAAGCTTGCTTCGGATCTGAAGAAACCAGATGGTTTCGTGGTTGTTCAACCTGATAAAGTTCAAGAGTTTCTTGATCCGCTGCCAATCGAAAGAATTTGGGGAGTCGGTGAAAAAACAGCGGAGCAATTGCACAGTTATCGGATAAATACAGTCAAAGATTTGCGTAGTTTAGAGTTGAAGTTCTTAACAAAGCTCTTTGGTTCATTAGGAAGTCAGCTTTATCAATTGGCACGGGGAATTGACCACCGACCTGTGGAAAGCGACCGGGTGGTTAAGTCCATCGGTCGAGAGACCACCTTTGAGTCAGATATTAGCGATGGTGATTTGCTGGAGAAGACCTTGTTAATGCTGGCCATTGACGTAGGTCGAAGTTTACGTAAAGAGGCGTTAAGAGGAAGAACTATAACTTTGAAAGTTCGTTATGAAGATTTTCGCACCTTAAGCCGATCACGGACTATTCATCGGGCTACAGATCTTGATGATGTTATATTTCAAGAGGCTTGTAGCTTGTTAAGGGAATTGTCCCTTAGACAGCCTCTGCGCTTGATAGGGGTTACAATGTCGAACCTGACAGATCAGCACGAAAATCAAATTTCTTTATTTGAAGAGCCCCAGCTTGAAAGAGAGAACCTCACTAAAGTGCTTGATCTAGTCAAAGAGAAATATGGTGAGAAAAGTATTACAAGGGCTAGACTTTTGTAATACTTATAAGTAGGTCATTTGCGTATTCCTAAGCAAATGGCCTATTTACCTATAATCAGCCTCCAGGTAGTAGCGTAACGTCGATATTCAATAAACACAATCTGCGAATTATACATAAAAATGTCGATAAGTTTATTGTCAGAAACACCGCTAAACTACGTCTATAAGTAGTGTAGAGCTTGAAAGCATATCACTTAGATCATATTGATCATGTATGCCCAAGGAGCAAGAATATAGTATAAGCAGAAGGAGGGGATAGGAGAAGGCGAGAGAAGTATTTCAGCCTTGGCTGGACAGATCATTTTTTCTCTATAAATCATTCGAGTTCGGTAGGAGAATATCGAACTACGAATCACGAAATTGGAGGTAATACAATGAAGAAAAATTGGCGTTCTTTCTTGGCTGCGGCTGTAGTTGCAGTCTTACTTGTTCCAACTGTTTCAGCGCCTATCGTATTGGCTGGGGAAATTAGTTCTGCTGAAGCTGTTGGGACCATGGCCGTACCTCAGGTGGGTCTGGAAAAAGCAATTCAGATTGTAAAGACTAACTTTGACGTTCCTAATCAATATAAGGATTTTAACTCTTCTTATAATACTTATAATGGACGTCAGGTTTGGGCTTTACGTTGGAACGGCACATCGGAACAACCAGGAGAGTTCGCGGCAGAAGTTAATGCTATTAATGGTGATATTGTCAGCATGAATTATTGGAAAAATGAAGATCAATTGGCCAGTAGCCCCTCAGTTCCGACAATTACTAAAGAGGGTGCTCAAGAAATCAGCGATAAGTTGTTGAGCCAGTTATTGGGTAAGAGAACTGAGGAACTTAAGTTAATTCCAAGTGAGTCGGAGGTTGTACCCCTAAGTTATGGCCCGTTTTATTATTCGGTTCAATATCAACGCTTCATAAATGGCGTACCCTTTCTTGGCAATGGAGTAAATGTACAAGTCTCTAGTAAAGATGGACACATTAATTCCTATACTCTAAATTGGAATGATGTCAAGGCACCTGATGTAAATGGAGTGATTAGTGTCGAAAAAGCCCAGCAAGCATTTGCTGAAGCACCATTTTTTAAACTCTTGTATTGGGTTCCATCAGGATACAAACCTATGCTTGTAGGTCAAAAGCAAGAAGCAAAGCTTGTTTACCAATTAACCGGGGACAATAGTGGTGGGGCAATTGATGCTTTAACGGGTAAACCCCTTCAACTCAATCCGGGTGAGTGGTTGTCTACAGACGCCTACGGAGTTGGTGGTATGGGCAGAGCCGATGCGGAAAAGGCTAGTCCTTCAAGTAACTCGTCACAAATTCTAACTCCACAGGAACAACAAGAAGTAGAACGAACCTCAAAGCTTCTTAAACAGGACGAGGCAATTGCTGCTGTGAAGCGTTGGGTTGAGATTCCGAATAGCCTGACATTAAGCAGTGCTAATTTGAGTAAAGACTGGCGCAGTACTGATAAGCGTATCTGGAGCTTTGACTGGAACAGTGTTGAGACGGATAAAGAGCTGGGAACCCCCCAATATCTTAGTGCAAGAGTAAGTGCAACAACGGGCGAACTACTTGGATTTTCCATCTCTACTCGACAAAACGGCAAAGATGATGTCAAACTAGACCGGGCAGCAGCCCAAAAAGTTGCTGAAGAATTTCTTAAAAAAGTTCAGCCTGAACGTTTCACTCAAGTTGCCTTAGATCCGGAAACGGATTTGATGTATAAAATGAACCCTGAACCATGGAATAATCAGGCCTTTTCATATGGTCGGGTGGTTAATGGGGTAGCGTTCCCGGAAAATAGCATGATTGTCAATGTAGATCCTGTGTCCGGCAAAATTACGAATTATGAACTAAACTGGTCAGACTATGATTTGCCAAGTGTAACGGGAATTCTCAGCAAAGACAAAGCTGTAGAATCATTTCTGAAAGCACGTCCCTTAACCCTCACCTATGTTCGCATTTATAGCAATGGAATCCCCGGTGATTTGCGTTTAGTATATTTGCCAATTGCGAAAGATCGCAATATACAAGTTTCCAACATTCTAGATGCCAAAAGCGGTGAATTACTGGACTATCAGGGTCAGCCTATTGAAAAAGGTCCCAAACCCTTTACTTTCACCGATCTGAATGGTGTTAATGGAGCACCGGAGATCACAGTACTTGGGCAAGCTGGCTTATTTGGGGATTATGGCAATAGCTTTAAACCCCTTGAGAAAATGAGCGTAAGTTCAATGCTGCGGGCCATGTACCTTAGCCGTTTTGGATTATGGGGAAATACTGGCCTTACCGATAAAGAGATTATCAGTAAAGCTAAAGAACTGGGCTGGCTGAAAGAAGATCTGAAGCCCGGAGATCAAGTAAATAGAGAACTTCTTGCTAAAGTCCTACTTCGCTACATCCAGCTTAACAAGCTTGCAGAGCTCAAGGATATTTACAAAGTAAGTTTTCAAGATTCTGATCTAATTAGTTCGGATGCCCTGGGTTATATAGCTCTGGCCAGTAGTACAGGGATAATCAAGGTAGAAGGGCAAGTTCTGGCACCACGTGATACTGTGAGCCGTGCTGAAGGTGCTACTGCGCTCTTTAGAGCTTTAAACTGGCGTAACTAAGAGTTAGAAACAAACTATGAATCATTTCATCATGAGTTTGATATAACTAGTAAGATGTGAATGTTTTACAGAAAGTCCCCTCGTTTAAATTGACGAGGGGACTTTCTTGTCTGCAAATAAGCGTATTTGCTTCTTTCTACCTGCAGAGATATAACACTCAGTAAATAAAATGGTTTGATTAGGATGAATTGACTGAACACAACAGTAGCAATAATGCTATAATTACTAGAAAGCTAGATTTGATAAACACCTATTTAAGTATCAACAATAAGACGATATTTTACATACTAATCCACACTAATTTTTAGCCCGGATAATCGTTCGGAGGGTTGAACGAGAACCATTTGACCAGTTTGGTTAAAGTGAAACTGATACGATTCTCCAGAGGTTTGTCCAATCGCTGTTTTCCAGCTGAAGTTATTCATAGACACGTTTGGATCCCCGCCGCCGTTAGGGCTGCTTGTCCAGGCTACTACGGCATCAGGATCGACCACACAAGGTGCTTCTAACATAAGCGGGTTGCCATCAGTCATGACCGCAACTTGTTGTGGCTGATTTGAGATATTCGTCAGGACAGTGGAGGCTAATCCCTTTTGTGATAATACTCCGCTTCCTATTAAACGCACATCATATTTCAAGTCCGTGGGAAAGGCTAGTAGATTTTCACTTTCTACAGAAAGACAATCCCCGGGTTCAAGCTCGAAAACTGAAACATGATAAGCATTTTTCGCTAAATAAATGACTCCTGAACCTTCGACGGTCATTAATTCTATGTTTTCTCCGGTTAGAGTTCTTTTGGCTAAACCTAGCAGAGAGCCCATGACACCTCCACCATTATCCGGGCCCAGCAACATCTTGTCGAACTTAAAGTTCCCTTTATAGGCGACCATTGTTCCTTTTTTAGCAATGAATTTACCCGTGCCTTCTATTTTACAGCATAGTTCTTCCTCGACATTAAACTTAAACATTGTATTAGCCTCCTTGCTAGGTTTGATTTTCGATTTTGCTATATAAAGATATCTAGAATATATACCAAAAGTAATATCTGTACAATGAGTAAACAAATCAACGTTCAAAAGGTTCCCGTAGATTTATAAGGTAAAGCAGAGGAGTGAGAATATTGGACAAGGATTATAAATATGTCGGGCGCACTTTTCCAATTCATGATGCAGAGCAGAAAGTAAACGGTAGTCTACAATATTTAAGTGATATGAAACTGCCAAATATGTTATATGCCAAACTGCTTTTGAGTCCAATTGCCCATGCTCACATTACCAATATAGATACAAGCAAAGCTGAGGCTTTACCGGGAGTTGTAAGAGTGTTTACCCATCTAAATACCCCTGCTAAAACCTACAGTCGCTATAGAATAGTGCCTGACCAAGAGGTTTGCTTAGAAGACGAGCGTCTTTTAACAGAGAAGGCACGGTTTGTCGGAGATCGTATTGCTGCTGTGGTAGCTGTCAGCAAAGAAATCGCCACCCAGGCTATTGATCTCATTCAAGTAGACTATGCAGAATTGCCAGTGCTAAATACTCCCGAAAAAGCTCTTGAGGAACAGGCGGACAAAATTCATTCTGCCGGGAACTTGCTCCATGAATTTGAATACAAAATCGGGGAGATAGAGCTTGCCGAAGACTGCGTTGAGGTTGAAACTTTAACCAATACACAAAAAGTGCATCATGCGGCTATGGAACCTCATGTTTGTCTGGCGGATTATGACAGTTCCGGCAAGCTCACTCTCTGGGCTGCCTGCCAAGGAGCATTTGGGGTAAGGACCGTAGTAGCTGATTTGCTGGAACTGAGTTATAACAAAGTCAGGGTCATTAAAGTTCCTATGGGGGGGTCTTTCGGCGGCAGGCAAGAAATTATTTTTGAACCTCTAACTGCTTTTCTAGCCAAGGAGGTTAAGCGCCCGGTCAAACTAACCTTGACCAGGGAAGAGACCATTATATCTACAATGACTCGACCCGCAACGAGTTCTAGGGTAAGAACTCTGGTTAACCAAGAAGGTCGACTAGTTGACTGTAGAGTAGATACCGTATTAGACGCCGGAGCGTATGCCACAAGTTCTATTGACAATACCTATGTAATGGCCAAGAAGATATGTAAATTGTACAGAATCCCTTACTATGAACATAGGGGCAAAACCGTTTATACCAACACTCCTGTAGCCGGTGGAGCACGAGGATGGGGTGCACCGGAAATCATGACTGCTCTCGAAATTCATATGGATGCTGTGGCGAAAGGGTTAGGAATAGATCTTATAGAATTTCGGCTCTTAAATCTTGTCCATCCTTATGACTTAGATAAAACCTCTCAAATTTCTTTAGGGAATGCTCGGGTCAGAGAGTGTCTCCTGAAAGGTGCCGAAACCTTCGGTTGGAGTGAGAAGTTTCACCGATGGAATATAGCTCCGAATCAAGGCAGATTCCGCAGAGGAGTAGGATTAGCCTGTGCTGCCCATAAAAATGGAATGTACGGAGGATTTCCCGAACATAGTACCATGACTTTAAAAATGAATGAGGACGGCAGTTTCATTTTGAACACCGGTCTCCATGAATTAGGGTGCGGAACTATTACCTCGATTACCCAAATTGTTGCAGAAGTCCTAGACATCGACCCTAAATTTATTACGACTCTAGAAGCGGATACGGAAAACGGCCCCTATGATTTTGGCTCTTACGGAAGCAGGGTTACGTATATCTGTGGAGCTTGTGCCTACGAAGTTTCCCAGAGAGTAAGAGAAAAAGTATTGGAATGTGCGTCGCAAATATTCCAAACCCCTATCGAGTCTTTAGAAAATGGCGCTGGCAGAGTATGGGTTAGGGGAGATGAACAGCACTCTCTAAGTTATCGAGAAATCGCCACAACCGCCAAACTTAAGTACAATACGGATATCGTGCTTACTCATACCTATCATGGGACTTCCAACCCAGGTGCTTATGCTGTTCATTTTGCCGAGGTAGAAGTTGACACAGCCACGGGAAGAGTTCAGGTCAAGGATTATTTGGCGGCCCATGATATTGGTAAAGCTATCAATCCCGGGATGGTTGAGGGGCAGATTCAAGGCGGTGTGCAAATGGGGATTGGTTATGCTCTATATGAAGAAATAAAGGTTAAGACTGATGGAAGTATTCTTAGCAGAAGCTTGAAAAATTATCATGTGCTTAATGCACCGGACATGCCTGAGGTGAGAATTCTTTTGATCGAAGAAGGTGGAGATGAAGGGCCTTATGGCGCAAAGAGTATTGGAGAAATTGCCTTTGTCCCAGTGGCTGCGGCAGTAGTCAATGCTGTTAACAATGCCTTGGGCACATCTTTGTCAAATTTGCCTCTGACACCGGAGAAGATTATAGCTGCTCTGAATGCGAGGCGCGATGTTTCAGGCATGAGGTACGAATGAGACGCGTGCTTTATTAATGGGATGAGTAAAGATATGTATTTAGGAAAAGAATATCAAAAGGCAGAGGATAAGGGTGGCAAGCATGCAAATTGAGTTTACGGTTAATGGACAAATGTACAATCTGACGGTTTCTCCAACCCTGAGGTTGATTGATTTGTTGAGAGAAGAACTAGGGCTAACGGGGACTAAAGAAGGGTGTGGCGAAGGAGAGTGCGGATCCTGCACGGTCATTATGAATGGCAAAGCAGTTAATTCCTGTTTAGTTCTTGCCCCCCAAATTAGAGGACAGGAGATCCTGACAATTGAAGCTCTTGAAAAGGATGGACTGGACAAATTACAAGAATCTTTCATCAAAAATAGCGCTGTCCAATGCGGATTTTGCACTCCGGGAATGCTCATGTCAGCTAAAGCACTATTAATGAAGAATCCTACTCCCTCTGAAGAAGAGATTAAAACTGCAATAGCTGGTAATTTATGCAGATGTACGGGATACAATAAAATAGTCCAGGCGATTAAGGATGCCGCCGAATAAGCGTGTTGCGGGGACGGTCCTTTTAACACACATTTGTGTGTTAAAAGGACCGTCCCCGCAACACGCCGCTCTCAACGCGAAAGGAGTAAATGTTAATGAACTGTAATTTTGACCAGATAATCGATCGTCGCCAGACTTGTTCTGTGAAATGGGATTTTAATCAGCGGATTTTTGGCCGTGAAGATGTTTTGCCCTTGTGGGTTGCAGATATGGACTTTCAAGCTCCCGAGGCTGTTATTGAGGCCTTAGTTAATCGTGCGAAGCATGGAATCTTTGGCTATTCAGATGGTATGGAGGGTTATTATGAGGCCTTAACTAACTGGCTGCACCAGCGCTTTGGCTGGGAGATCCAACGAGATTGGGTGACCTTTAGTCCCGGAATTGTTTTTGGCTTATATCAATTGGTAAAGAGTTTAACAAAGCCTGGAGATAAAGTCCTTCTGCAGTCCCCTGTATATCCCCCCTTTTTTAACGCTATTAAAAATAACGACCGCGAGCTTGTTAACAGCCAACTAATCTTTGCAGAAAACCGATATGTCATGGATTATGAGGATTTGGAAGAAAAGTTTTCCAACGGAGTCAAGATGATGATTCTGTGTAACCCTCATAATCCGGTTGGCCGGGTTTGGGAGCGGGAGGAGCTCGAACGCTTGGGAAAACTTTGTCTCACCTATAAGGTCTTAGTAATCTCTGATGAAATTCATGGAGATCTTATTTATAAAGGGCATCGCCATATTCCCTTTGCCACTCTCTCGCCTGAATTAGCTACTCAATCGGTGATTTGTACAGCGCCAAGCAAGACATTTAACCTTGCTGGCTTACAGACGTCCAACTTAATTATACCGAATCCAGACTATAGACAAGCTTTTTTAGCGACTCGGGATTTGACGGGCATACATAATCCTAATGTCTTTGGTATTACGGCTTTAGAAGCAGCCTATAGATATGGCTGGGATTGGCTAAATCAGTTGATGGACTATTTACAGGGAAATGTCGATTACTTAATATCGTCACTTGTTCAAATCTCTCATGTTAAGCTGATTCAGCCTGAAGGGACTTATTTGGCTTGGTTAGACTTCAGGGATCTAGGGATGGATCCCAAGGAATTACAGAAGTTTTTAGTACACAAGGCTGGGGTGGGACTAAATCCAGGCTTTCAATTTGGCCCTGGCGGAGAAGGCTTTGCCCGTCTTAATATCGGGTGCTCCCGTTCAACACTTGAAGAAGGTTGTGAACGGATTAGAGTTGCAATTGATAAATTAGATCTCCATGTGTAAACAATGGATATGAAAATAACTAAATAGCTAGAAGAAACATTTTAAAGAATTGATTCAATAGAGCCAGACTTGGTCTGAGGTCAATCATGTTTCGTAGTTGCCAAACATTCAAGTAGGCAGAAGGAGACTGCGTTAGATGGGATGCCGCCGCAGTCTCCTCTTCAGTTAAACAGTAAAAACACTAAATTTCATTTTCTTAAACTCCTTTATATTAACTGATAAAATAATCCATGCCTTGTACAGTACCATATAAGCATGCCATGACCTCTTTTGGATATCCTAAGTTGCATATCCCATTCGGGGTATTGCTTGATAATCTGTATCCGGTCACCGGTTGTAAAGGCGACAAAGGATATATAGTGTTCTTTTTTCATTGGATGAGCCGTTGTTATATACCAGTCGTCATCGATTACTTCAACAGAAAGCATCTCACTTTTATCGACTTTCTGCATTTTTTGCTGATCAATTTTTCTACCACAGCATGATACTTCGGCTTCACCTGTGCAAAGTGAAATGTTATGACACATAGGGCAAACATAATATTTCGTCTTTTTCATATTGCCTCCCACAAAATCATTGGGTGCTAAATCACCGCTTAATAGTTTACCTATATCAACTTCAAGTAGGTCGGACAGTTCCGAGAGCAGTGAAACATCGGGACAGCCTAAACCCCGTTCCCATTTCGAAACGGTTTTGTCGCTGATATTCATTTTATCCGCAAGCTGTTTTTGCGTAATTCCTTTTTCTATACGCAATTCACGGATGATCTTACCAACATTTATAGTTTGCATTATCGCAGCCTCCCTGTATTATAGTAATGAATGAACTGGTACTTTTCAATAAACCCTCCGTAGAGTTATGTGTTTTAAGGATTGTCAATGAGAAATCCGACTTTCCTACCATCAACTGACCCGGAAGGATGTGTTGTGGGGATGTTGTGGGGACGGTCCTTTTAACACATTCGTGTGTTAAAAGGACCGTCCCCACAACACACATTACCAGAGGAGATACTGACTTATCTTAACGGAAAATTTCACCAAACTCCTGGAGGGAAGCTTATGGATTTTATAATCAAGAATAATTGTTTAAATATCGACTGGAATTATGTATCTCAAACTCTAAGAAACGTTGGCATGGCTAATTTTGCTGCAGATATCCATCAAAAAGCTTTTGAAAACAGTCATACTGTAGTGTTTGTTTTTGACGAAGAAAAACTGATTGGTTTTGGTCGTGCAATTTCAGACGGAGTATATCAAGCTGCTTTATACGATATAGCAGTATTACCGGAGTATCAAGGCAAAGGGATAGGACGAATGATTATCAATAGTATTGTAAAATCGCTTCCGATGTGCAACTTGATTTTATATGCATCCCCTGGCAAAGAAAAGTTTTACGAACGGTTAAACTTTAGAAAAATGAATACTGGAATGGCCTTATTTCAAAAGGCTAGTGATATGAAGGAAAAAGGTTTTACTGAATAAATAGGTGTTGTGGGGACGGTCCTTTTAACACACATTCGTGTGTTAAAAGGACCGTCCCCACAACACATTAAAACTGGTAAATTTTCGAATCCCTCACCGTTTAGGAGACTTCCCAATACACTATTAAAAACCGGGATGTGTAAGGGGGGGATGCCATTGAAACCAGTTGTCGAAGTTAATAATGTTGGCATGAAATATCAATCCCTAAATGGGGAAATTACAGCGCTGGAAAACATCAATTTTTCGGTCCAAGATGGAGAATTTGTAAGTATTGTCGGCCCAAGCGGGTGTGGGAAGTCAACCTTATTATCAATTATTTCAGGCCTAATAGCATCTACCTCAGGAGAGGTTCTTTTATCGGGGGAAAAGGTCACGGGGACATCTCCAAAAATCGGCTATATGTTACAGAAAGATCATCTTTTTAATTGGAGAACTATCTTTCAAAATGTTATGCTCGGCCTGGAAATTCGAAAAACTGTTACAAGCTCTGCAAAAGAACATGCTATTAAACTTCTAAAAACATATGGGCTTTATGAATTTAAAGACAAATATCCTAATCAACTTTCAGGGGGAATGAGACAAAGAGTGGCTCTTATTAGAACTCTGGTAACCAATCCCCAAATCCTGTTATTGGATGAAGCTTTTTCGGCATTAGATTATCAGACTCGCTTAGTCGTTAACGATGATATCTATGACATTATCAAAAAAGAGAATAAAACAGCCTTACTTGTTACCCATGACATATCTGAAAGTATAAGTATGGCTGACCGGGTTATTCTACTTTCCAAAAGGCCAGGCAAAGTAAAACATATTTATGATATTAATTTCGATATCAAGAACAGAACCCCCTTTTCATCTCGGGAGACTCCCGAATTCAGATACTACTTTCAAGAGATATGGAAGGGGTTAGATGTCCATGTCTAATTTTGAAGGCGACAGGGTTGCGAAGGAGACTCAAGTCACAAAGATTTCTCAGGAACACATTGATTTCTTGCACAGGGTTAGGATGGAAAAAATCTCAGTGCGTGTTATCCAAATACTAATCTTTGGTGTGGCTTTCTTGCTTTGGGAAATATGTGCTAATACCAAAATAGTAGATCCATTTATTACAAGTCAGCCGTCGAGAGTTTTTAATACAATAGTTCGCCTTTATGAAGATGGGGTACTTTTTCATCATATTGGAATAACCTGTTGGGAAGCTTTCGTGGGCTTTGTCCTGGGAACCATCGTCGGGACGATAATAGCCATAATGTTGTGGTGGTCTGAATTTTTGTGCAAAATTTTAGAACCTTATTTAGTAATTATGAATAGTTTACCTAAAATTGCCTTAGGTCCAGTTTTCATTGTATGGATTGGTGCAGGGCCTCCGGCAATTATAGTTATGACTTTAGCAATTTCTCTGATAGTCACAGTATTGGAAGTGTTAAACGGCTTTTTAACGGTAGATCAAGAGAAGATTAAACTTGTTCAGACCTTTGGCGGTTCAAAATATCAAGTCCTTACAAAAGTAGTGCTTCCGGCTTCTTATCCTACGATTATTAATGCTTTGAAAATCAATGTGGGCTTGTCGTGGGTAGGGGTTATTGTTGGAGAATTTTTAGTTTCCAAAGCAGGGTTAGGGTATCTCATCGTCTACGGGGGGCAAGTTTTTAAACTAGACCTAGTTATGACTAGTGTCATTATTTTAGGTGTGGCAGCAGCGGTCATGTATCAGGGGGTGGTTTACCTTGAAAAAATGCTTGTGAAAAACAAGGCTTGAGTCAATGATGAGGACAGTATGTAAAACTTAAATATCTTAAAGGAGGAGCGACATGTTTAGAAAAAGATTTATGCCCGTACTTATTACAGTGATTCTTGGAATTTCTATGGTGCTCTCTGGTTGCAGTCAGAAAACTGAGTTGACTAAGGTTAAATTATCAGAGGTTACCCATTCTGTTTTCTATGCTCCCCAGTATGTAGCGATGAGTAAGGGGTTCTTTAAAGAGGAAGGACTTGAGGTTGAATTAAGTAATGGCCAAGGTGCAGATAAAGTTATGACTGCCGTATTATCAGGTCAAGTAGATATTGGTTTCGCCGGGCCGGAGGCGAGCGTCTATGTTCATAACGAGGGAAAAGAAGATAACAGCGTTGTTTTTGCGCAATTGACCAACGGGGATGGAACCTTTCTAATGGGTAGAGAACCTGATCCTGACTTTAAATGGAGTGATCTGAAAGGAAAGACCGTAATTGGCGGACGTAAAGGTGGAATGCCGGCTATTGTTCTTCAGTATGTGTTGAGCAAAAATGGTATGGCGGTAGGAAAAGATGTCAACATTGACACGACGATGCAATTTGCGGCAATGCCTGGAGCATTTATAGGAGGGCAAGGAGATTATGTAATTATCTTTGAACCTACTGCATCAAGCATGGAGAAAGAAGGTAAAGCCTATATTGTTGCTTCTTTAGGTAAAGAGAGCGGGGAAGTACCCTATACTGCCTATTTTGCCAAGAAGAGCATGATTGAAAAAAATCCAGAGCTTATTCAAAAGTTTACCAACGCCATCTATAAAGGGCAGAAGTGGGTAGCAAGCCATACTCCTGAAGAAATTGCCTTGGCTATAAAGCTTCAATTCCCGGAAGAAAATGACCAAATTCTAATTAGTGCTATCAAGCGTTATAAGGAACAAAACTCTTGGAAAACAGACCCTATTCTCCAGGAAAATGATTTTTATCTCTTGCAGCAAATCATTAAAGATGCCGGAGAGCTTAACAAAATAGCTCCTTACGAAAAAGTTGTCACAAAGCAATTTGGGGAAAAAGCTATAAAGAATATTAAGTAATCGAGTAAAATTTATTTAAAATATCTTGGGATTAGGCTTATGGCTTGATCCCTTTTTCTTATACGGTATTAAATTCAAAGACAAAAAATAAAAGGGTGAGAGAAAAGTCCAAAACAAGCTAATTGACAGGAATTCAAGAATCCTGGATAATAGAGGAATCATACTAAAAGATGTAAAAAGATGTTAAAGGTTTAATCGACTGAGATAAATAAGTCCTATTACGATATGGAGAAAAGAATGATAAATCAAAAAGAGTCTACGGGATTAGCGGTTTTATTAATACTTATTTCCACATTTGGTTTTAGCTTGTACCCGATTTTAGGAAAAGTAGTTTTTGGAGGAGGGGCAGGTCTTTCTACCGTATTATTTGTTAGATTTTCCATAGCATCCCTTATATTCTGGGCGATAACTATTTGGCGAGAAGGATTCCCGCGCATGCCCCTTAAGACTTGGCTGATACTATGGGGCATGGGCGGAGTTGGATATTCCATGATGGCCGGTTTGTACATATCTTCAGTATTATATATCCCGGCATCTTTAGCTGCGTTGCTTCTATATGCCTATCCCGTTATTGTTACCATCATAGCAGTTTTGACAAAGCAAGAAGAATTTTCTTTGCTCAAGTTGACTGGCTTGATTATTGCAACCTTTGGCTTAGTCTTGGTTTTAGGCATAGCATTGGAAGGGATTAATTATCTGGGGGTCATACTTGCTCTTAGCGCTGCCTTCGTTTACTCGTTTTATATAATCGTAGGCAACAAGTTGTTAAAAACAACAACTCCTTTAGTAAGTACTTCAGTAATTTCGACCTCTGCAGCATTTACCTATGGCCTAATCGGTTTACCAATAGGCGGAACAACCTGGAATCTTTCCTGGGGCACGTGGCTGGGAATTGGGGGTATTGTTCTGTTCTCAACCATATTAGCTATGCTGACATTTTTTGAGGGTATAAAGCGTTTGGGTCCAACTTCTGCCTCAATTATCAGTACAACTGAGCCTGTGATGACTGTTATTTTAGCGGTTGTTATTTTCAATGAGAATATAACCCTCTTGCAGGCACTGGGGGGAGGATTCGTTATCATGGGGGGGATTCTAGCAGTTTTATCCCCAGCTGGAAAGCGGATTAGTCCCGTTGATCCATCAGCTCTTTAATGTAAGACACCCTGTTCTAATACGATCCTAAATCCCTAGTGCTTCTGAATATGATATTATCTATACTCAATAGAGTTTTCAGCCTTTCATTGACTTCATAAGTTGGTGAGAGGCTCTTGTCATTATGGAAAATAGCAATCTTTCTCACTTCTTTGACATGTTTCAGCTTTCGTTATAAGTACACTGTGATAAAATATGTTAAGGAACCCGATTACATAAAGTGGAGTCTCGAGTTTGGCCAAAGCTCGTTCATAGGTTTATAGAAAGAAGGGATTTAATTGGAAGATATGAGTACACTTCAGGGTCAGAAATCAAAGACGAGTGTACTTTTTGCTAAGTATTGGAAAAGGTTGGGGATTGTTTTTCTGCTCTTTATTATTTTTTTGACCGGAGGAATTACGGTTTATATATCCTCACTAGATATTAGCAAGTTACAAACACCTTTGGCACGACCTTCCTACTTGTATGACCAAAACGGCAACCGGATTTCCCAGCTTTCATCATCACGAATAGAACCTGTTACAGGGCAGCAAATCCCGCTGGTTATGAAAAATGCTGTAATTGCAGTAGAAGACCGTAGGTATTACGAGCATAAAGGGGTGGATCTTCGTTCAATTATCCGTGCTCTTTATCGGGATATAATTTCAGGTGATTTTTCCGAAGGTGGAAGCACCATCACTCAACAATTGGCCAAGAACCTTTTCTTAGCTTCGGATAAAACTCTTGCCCGCAAATTAAATGAAGCGGCCTATGCCTTAAAGATTGAAGCTGTGCTGGACAAGGATGAGATTTTAGTCGCTTATCTCAATCAAATATATTATGGTGAGGGCTGTTATGGTCTGCAAAATGCGGCTCAACTTTATTTTGATAAAGAGGTTGAGGATCTGTCATTACCTGAATCTGCGCTACTTGCCGGGCTGCTAAAAGCCCCCAGCATTTATTCTCCGCTGAATAGTAAAGAAAAGTCCTTAGAACGCAGAAATATAGTACTTGCTTTGATGAAGGAACAGAATTATATTTCCTTAGTAGAGTATCAGAAGGCCCTTGTTCAACCAATTGTTATAAAGAAAGGTTCTCTAAAGGACCTTTCAGGCCAGTATTCACCATACGTTGATTATGTTATTGAAGAAGCAATTAATCGTATCGGATTTACTGAAGATCAAATCCTTAAGGGTGGCCTGAAAATCTATACTCAAATGGACCCTCTCGTCCAAAAAGCCGCTGAAGAGGTCTATGAAGAAAGTCATTACTTTCCCAAAGGGACGTCAGACCAACTCGTTCAAAGTGGTGTGGTTTTATTAGATCATAAAACCGGGGGGATCAGAGGATTAGTCGGATATCGCGGGGCGAGAGTTTACCGCGGGCTGAACCATGCCGCTTCATCCCAATTTCTGCGCCAGCCGGGTTCTACCTTGAAGCCCTTGGCGGTTTATGCTCCAGCCTTGGAAAAGGGCTATAATTCAGATTCAACAGTTGAGGATCACCCTCTAAATATTAATGGCTACAACCCTCAGAATTATGACAATCAGTACCGTGGGTATATTACAATGCAAGAGGCTCTTCGACACTCCTGGAATGTGCCGGCAGTTTGGTTACTTAATAAGATCGGGATAGACAGCGGAGTAGATTTTGTACAAAGGTGTGGAATCACTCTGGATAAAGAAGATCACACCCTTAGTTTAGCTTTGGGTGGTCTTTCTCAAGGGGTTACCCCTTTACAGATGGCGCAAGCTTATGGAGCCTTTGCTAATCACGGAGTTATGAATAAGGCTTATGCCATAAGTAAAATTACTACAGATGAAGGGACGGTACTTTACCTTGCTCAACCTGAAGCAACTCAAGTGACTACTCCAAGCGTAGCTTATATGATGACCCTAATGCTGGAAGATGTGGTCACTAATGGTACGGGTGAAAACGCCAAGCTATCCCGACCGACAGCTGGCAAAACTGGGTCAGTTGAACTTCCCCAAACCAAAGAATTTGCGGACATCAGCAAAGGGGTTAAAGATGTTTGGTTTGTGGGTTATACACCGGAACTTACGGCAGCGGTATGGATGGGTTATGATAATACGGATCATAACCATTACCTCACTACCTCAGGAGGTTCGGAACCTGCTGTAGTCTTTCGTGAAATCCTGTCACGTGCACTAGAATCAACTCCGGTTGTCCCCTTTGAGATTCCGGAGGAATACATTGAGCAGAATAGATTGTCCAATAAATTATATAAGTGGTTTGAAGAACATTTTAAAAGGTAATGCCGATAAAATGTCGAATAACTTATGTTGTGTTAAAATAGGGTACTTTCAAGATGAGGAGTGTCGATTAAATGAAAAAACAAATTTCAAGGTTTGGTCTGGTATTAATGGTTTTAAGTATTGCCTTTTTTGTATTTGGCTGCGGAGCCCCTAAAAAACCGGAAAATCATTCTCCAATCACTGAAGCTAAAGTAGTTAAGATCGGGGTCTTGCCTATTGAAGATAATTTGCCCTTCTATGTTGCGGAAAAAGACAAACTATACACCAAAGAAGGTGTTCAAGTAGAACTAGTCAGCTTTGCCAGTGCTATGGAAAGAGATGCTGCTCTTCAAGCCGGACAAATTGACGGTCAAGTAGCGGATTTGCTGGCAGTTGCTTTATTAAAGAAGATAGGTGCTGATGTGAAGATCGCCTCCATAGGACTGGGGGCGACTCCCAAGGAAGGGCGTTTCGCTATTTTGTCTTCCCCTAAATCTGGCATCCAAGACCTGGCGGGTTTAAAAGGAGGGACACTTGGGATATCTCAAAATTCAATTATTGACTATGTCAGTGATCAAATGCTCCTGGATAAAGGGGTTCAGCTGGATAGTGTGAAAAAAGTATCAATTCCTAAGATGCCGGTGCGCTTAGATATGCTGCTATCAGACCAGATCAATGCTGCTTGTCTTCCGGATCCGTTAGCCTCATTGGCTCAAGCAAAAGGAGCTAACTTACTTATTGATGATACTTATAAGAATATTTCTCAAACTGTTTTCCTATTTCGAACTGACAGTATAAACGATAATTCCGAAGGGATTAAAGCTGTCCTTCGGGCCTATGGTGCTGCCGGACAAGCTTTGACAAATAATCCGGATCAATATCGAGATCTATTCTTGGAAAAAGCCCAGATTCCTCAAGAATTGAAGGATAGTTATCAAACCCCGACCTTTTCAAAGCTACAGCTTCCAACTGAGGAAGAGGTTCAGAGTGTGATGAAATGGATGGTAGAAAAGAACCTCATTCCCCAAGCTTATAACTACCAAGAACTAGTTGATCCCAATCTTCTGCCTAGCTCGTAGTCTTGAATAGTCAGTTAATTAGGTTCTTGAAATTTTCACTTTATGCCTAATATCCCTTGGAAAAGGAGAGAATAACCTGTGATTGAAGTTTCGCACTGTGATTTCATCTATAATCAAGGAAAGTCACAGGTTAAAGTATACGATGATTTCAATTTGACGATTGAACAAGGAGAGAGCATAGTCTTGATCGGCCCTTCAGGCTGTGGCAAGAGTACTCTTCTCTACCTGCTCTCAGGATTACAGAAGCCTACGGCGGGCAAAATTCAGATTTTAGGGGACTCGGTTAAGGGCACCCGTCAGAAAACAGCTTTTATTCTACAAGAATATGGGTTGTTTCCTTGGCTTACAGTTGAGCAAAATGTAAGTTTAGGGCTACGAGTCAGGCATACGGTTAAGAGAAGCTATAAACCCCTCGTTGAGGAAATGATTCAAAAAATGGGATTAGGAGAAGTGAAACACAACTTTCCCAGTCAATTAAGTGGAGGGCAAAGGCAGAGAGTCGCGTTGGCTCGAGCCCTAACTCTCCAACCGGATTTGCTCTTAATGGACGAGCCTTTGTCTGCTTTAGATGCTTTAACCCGGGAAAGACTACAAGGGTTGCTCTTAGAAATTTGGCAGGAACAAAAATTGACAACTGTTTTAGTAACTCATAGTATTGAAGAAGCTGTTTTCTTAGGAAGCCGTATTTTGGTGCTTCTTGATGGCAGACCAACAAAAGTCGTCGGGGAAATAACGAACCCTCTAGTCGGAAAATCTGGTTATCGTCAGACAGAAGAGTTTTTCCAGAAGACCAGCTATGTACGTTCACTTCTTGAAAGGGGTGGACTTGATGAATCTGCAAGGTAAAGTATTTCAAGGGAAGTCCTGGGGCTATTTAGGCGCTATAGTATTTTTACTGGCTCTTTGGCAATATGCAGCCTGGAGTCTGCAGACCCCCCTCTTACCGACACCCCAGGCGGCAATCGCCGCAACTATTCGCTTACTTGAAGCGGATCTCGGAAAACACTTCTGGGTTAGTACCTATCGGGTAGTATTATCAACATTGACTGCGTTTCTAATCGGACTACCCTTGGGTATAATTATGGGCTATGAAGATCGGATAGACCGATTTTTAGCACCTTTAGTCTATATTACTTATCCGATTCCTAAGATTGTCTTTCTGCCGCTAATTCTTTTGTTTTTAGGATTAGGCGACGGTTCCAAGATCTTTCTGATTACCTTCATTGTCTTTTTTCAAATATTAGTCACAACTAGGGATGCAGTTCGTAAAGTACAGTCAGAAACAATTTCCTCTTTGCGTTCCTTAGGGGGAAACCGTTTCCAAGTCTATCGCTACGTGCTCTTGCCCGCAAGTTTACCGGATGTCTTCACATCCCTTCGTTTAAGCATGGGTACAGCGATTGCGGTTTTGTTCTTTGCTGAGTCCTTTGCAACCACCGAAGGTTTAGGATATTTCATCATGGATTCTTGGAGCCGTGCTGCACCGGATGAAATGTTTGCTGGGATTATTATGATGGCCTTGCTTGGAGTCGGATTGTTTATTGTCGTTGATTTTTTTGATAACATCTTTTGTCGCTGGCAGCACTTAAATGGATATAAGGAGGGGAAGTAATGGCAGAGTTCAGAGAAATCAGTTCTATTGAAGACTTTGAAGGAATCTTAGACGAGTCTCAGTTACGCAAAGTTTTTATTTTCAAACACAGCACAACCTGCCCAATTAGTGCTCGTGCTTGGGTGGAAGTACAGGAGTTTATCCAGGAAAGCAGCGATGAAGTGCTTGTGGTTATGATTAAAGTGATTGAATCTCGCTCGACTTCGAATTTTGTGGCTGAAAAAATGACGGTTAAGCATCAATCTCCTCAAGCGCTGCTGATTAGCCAGGGACAAGTTCTATGGCATGCTTCTCATCAAACAGTTACGAAGACAAATCTTACCAAAGCTTTGGAAGGTCAAAATATGCCTTTTAATTTTATGGGTTAGATACATTCTTTCATTCTTCTCAGTTAGTTTGAATCTTAATCCCTTGGCTATGACACTCTATTGTGATTAGTATAAAACGGTTTTTACTTTTGCGAGTAATGAAGAGATTATGAAATTAAATATTAAGGAGCACTCTTCACGAGTGCTCCTTAATATTTCTGTAAAACAAGTGGTGCTATGATTTGTCCAAGTATTTGTTGTATGATATGTTAAAGTGTAAGGAGTTAATTTGTGAGTTCAATTTGGAAGGGTGGATAACATGAAGTACACCGAATTTGAATTCAGAACAAATGATGGAACTGAACTTTTTGCACGGGAGTGGCAACCGATCAGCAGTAAGCTTCGGGGCGTTGTTTTTCTAGTTCATGGATTAGGAGAGCATAGTGGGCGCTATGCCAATCTGGCTCAGAAACTAACTCAGGCTGGATTTGCTCTGTCTGCTTTTGACCTGCGCGGTCACGGCAAATCACAGGGTAGGCGAGGACACTCGCCTTCTATTGAGAGGTTGTTAGATGATATTACCTGCTTTAAAAATGAGTGCTCAAAACGTTTACCAGGTTTGCCTTCTTTTCTATACGGACACAGTCTAGGCGGCAACTTAGTGCTAAATTATGTTTTGCGTCGTCAACCCCAGTTTTCAGGGGTGGTGGTAACAAGTCCCTGGCTCAAATTGGCAGTTGAACCCCCTGCTCTGGTTAAACTGTTTGTAAGATTTCTAAGTAAGCTGTGGCCAACTTTTACATTTTCCGGTGGACTCCTAATAGACGCTCTTTCTCATGATCCTGAGGTTATTATAGCTTATCAAGAAGATCCATATGTTCATAATAAAATCTCTCTTGGTTTATTTACGGCTATGGATTGCGCAGGACTTTGGGCTATCAAAAATGCAGATCAATTCAATCTTCCTTTATTGCTTATGCATGGCGGAGGAGACAAAATTACATCTCCTGAAGGATCTAAGGAATTTGCCGCCTTTGTACCTAAAAACTGTATGCTAAAAATCTGGAGAGATTTATATCACGAGCTGCATAATGAACCGTCGAAGGAAGAAATACTTACCTACGTCATTAACTGGCTGGCAACTCACAGTGAACGTCAAGATCAGTAAATTAAATTTGATTATGATTGGAGTGTAATATGGAGGCGACTAGGCAGCTTTATTGGAATATTGATGGTAAGTCTACAATGTATGCTTTTGCTCTGATCACCTTGGTTGTTTTTACGATTGGAACCATTAACAAGATTAGGGGTTGGCAGCAGGGGAAAGCTTTGGCATTTGATAATTTGAGTTTGAGGCTTAGAGAGTTTATATCTACAATGGCTAGGCACGACCAGGGAGTTTTCAGAGGTGATTTTCGCCGTTATGCCCATTTAGGAATTTTCTATGGTTTTATTGTTTTAACCTTTGGAACCTTGGTCATTGCTATTCAGGATCATTTTGGAATTCCTTTATTCTATGGAATGAAGTATTTAGTTCTAAGCCTGTTGCTGGATTTGTTTGGACTCATGGCAATGGTTGGAATATTGATGGCTGCCTACAAACGATATATTGATAAACCCGACCATGAGGATTACACACTAGATGATGCTCTCTTATTAATAATTGTATTCACAATTCTCCTAACGGGGTTTTTCTTAGAGGGTTTAAGAATTTACTCTGTATATGACCCGTGGGCTTGGTGGTCACCTGTGGGGCTGTTCTTTGCTCTGATGATTCAATTATCCGGCATATCCACTGACTTGTCCTTAGCTGTTCATGCCTTTATCTGGTATTTCCATATGTTATTGACCTTTGGGTTTATAGCCTATATTCCTTATTCAAAGTTGTTTCATATGTTTGCCTCTCCACTTAATATCTTCTTAAAATCCAATTCACCCATTGGCACTTTGACTCCGGTTGATTGTTTGACTGAAGATCAAAAGAGGGTTGGGGCCGGGTATTATAATGAGTTTAGCAAGAAACAGCTGCTGGAATTAGATGCTTGTATTTCTTGCGGAAGATGCCAGAAAGGTTGTCCGGCACATTTAAGTGGAAGACCCTTGTCTCCAAGAGTTTTGGTACAAACCTTAAAAAAGCATTCTAAGAAAAAAGCTACGACCTTAATCAATCAGGTGATTTCCCAAGAGACACTCTGGTCATGTACGACTTGTGGACTTTGCGAGGTCAAATGTCCGATCTACATTGAACATATCAAAAGAATCGTTGATTTGCGCAGAGGTCTTACATCCTCAGATATTGGTTTTCCTGAAGAGATTCAATCGGTTCTTAACAATATTTCTGAATCCGGAAATCCTTGGGGAAACAATGTAAGATCGGTTTTTCCTAATTTAGAGTTAGCATCCTCACCACAGCAGAGTGAGAAAAAACAGATGGATGTCCTATATTGGCTAGGATGTTACGGCTCATATCAACCGCGTAATCAGAAGGTTTCCCAGTCAATGATCACTATTCTAGAGAAAGCAGGAATTGATTATGGGGTATTGGGAGGAAAGGAAAAATGTTGCGGGGATTCCGTCAGACGTCTAGGTAACGAAAAACTCTTTCAGCAGTTGGCCTATGAGAATGTTAAAACATTAAACGACTATAAATTTAAAACAATCTTGACACATTGTCCTCATTGCTTTAATACCTTGAAAAATGATTATCCTCAGTTTGGTGGTTCTTACCAAGTGATGCATCATTCGGAATATATCCTAGAGCTTATTCGTTCCGAGAGAATAATTCTCAAAAAGTCCAATGGAAGCAAAGTTACCTTCCATGATCCCTGTTATTTAGGTAGATACAATCAGGTTTATAATGCTCCAAGAGAGGTTTTAAATGCAATTCCTGGTTTAGAATTACTTGAGATGAAGAATAATCAAGGAATGGCTTTTTGTTGTGGTTCAGGTGGTGGCAATATATGGATGGGGAATAAAGGCGATAAAAAAATTCATAGCCTTTTAGTCAAAAAGGCTACGAGAACTGAGGCTGATATTTTAGTTAGTGCCTGTTCATTATGTTTGAAGACCTTAAGTGAAGCAGTTAGTTCTAAGAGTGTAGATATGCAAAGTAAGGATATTGCTGAACTTGTGGCAGACGCTCTTTAACTATCCAATGGTATTACGAACCAGGCAACCAGATAGGCCAAAAATCCTGTTCCACCCACGAACATTAATAGAATAGCGGCAATCCGGACAAGACTTGGATCCAGGTCTAAGTATTCAGCTATTCCTCCGCAAACTCCACCTATCTGTTTATTTAGGCTAGATCGATACAAGCGCTTGGACATACTTCTTCCTCCTTTTCGATCATTTTCAGCCTGTCAAGAATTTCTCAGCTTTTGTTTTCTCTTTGTGCTTTCTTTACCATTACACTCTTTATACGTAATAGGTATTGAAAAGGTTACAGATTATTGAAAAACCATGAAGCTAAATTGGATAAATCTAAAAAGAGAGAGAGCCCCTTAAACCGATTTTCGGTAGGAACTCTCATGATTTATTATAAGGATTGTACAGGATTTAAAATGATATTACTTTATCAGCTTCATGCATTACCCTAATAATTGTGGGCATATCGGATACCACACCAGTAGTAATATTATGTTCAATACCATAAAAGTCAAGACAAGTTTTACAAGCTAACAATTTAACCCCTTCTTCATGGAGTTGCTTTAAAGCCTCATGTGCCTCGAAATCTGGCAACAAGAGTTTAACCCCGCTCTCGACAAACAAGATATGGGTGGGCTTGGAATTGTCCTCGATAAGCTTGCGGAAAAAATTACGCATTAGGACTTGACCAAGGGCAGGATCTTGATTGCCCATTTTATCCGACGATATAAAGTAGATGAATGTTGACATTTTTGGTAAGACCTCCTTTTAGATATCGCTAAGTTCGGTTTCCTGGGTAATATCACGAAGTAGCTTGAGGGTAATATCATTATATAACTAATCGATGATTTATATCAATAAAATATATGTTATACAACTTTATCTAAACTAATGTTTTATGCTTAGACCTAAAATTTGACAAGCCTGAAAAAAGATAGAATAATAGTAATGAATTTGATGGGGATTGAGGGATATATTTGAAAAAGATTATTGGAATATTTCTGAAGGGCTTACTCGTTCTAACACCTATTGTTCTGACATTTTACATTCTCTATAACATGTTTATAGTAACCGATGGCTTATTTAAGGGGATTCTGGAACGAGAGGGGTTATACTTTCCAGGTCTTGGCGTAATAGTCACCCTGGCAGCTATTTTCTTGGTGGGAGTATTGGCTTCAAACTGGCTGACGAACAAAATACTCAATTACTTGGAAAAAGTTCTCGTTAAGGTTCCGCTGTTAGGAAATATCTACGGAATCATTAAAGACACTGTGAATTCTTTTTCTTCAAATAAAAAGGGATTTTCTCGTTTGGTAAGAGTTACTTTGTCTGAGGAAATTAAACTTTTAGGTTTTGTTACCAATGATGAGGAAAGTGCCTTTATTCCTAAAGGGTATGTAGCTGTTTATCTGATGCAAAGTATGCAATGGGCAGGAAATTTAATCTTAGTGCCGAAGGATCAAGTGCAACTGATCAATGTTTCTTCGGAGGAAGCACTAAAGTTTATTGCTTCTGCGGGACTTTTGAATAAACCCGTCTCCCCAAGCAACTTCAAAAATTCAGACTTACCCAATGGGTAAGTCTGAATTTTTCCCTGCGGAGGGGATCATTATCGAATTTGCTGATTTTTACTCAGGTAAAAAAGTTGCACAATCTGTCATGTCGGTACTTTTTGCATTTTGTGGTTGAACTTCAATTTTATCAGCATAGCAGTGATCCCCAGATCCGTAATAATGGCAAGTGTTTACAACACATTTAATCCCACCGTTAGGTTGAGGCATTTTATTGGCGCGTCCAGTCATTTCAATTCCTCCTAATAGCTTTTTTTAAGACTCAGGTAAAAAGGTAGCACAGTCTGTCATTTCAGTGCTCTTAGCATTAGGAGATTGAACTTCGATTTTTTCCGCATAGCAGTGATCGCCGGAACCATAATAATGACATGTATTAACTACGCATTTAATTCCTTCATTTGGTTGAGGCATTTTCTTGATTTGCATTGATGAACATTCCTCCTTTGTTTTTGAATCCAAAAGTATTGTTTCCGATTTGCCACTTTTAATGAATACCAATATGATCCAAATCGGATTCCTAGTTATGAAATAATTTAGCATGAATCTAGAAAGACTAGCTTAAACTATGCTATTCACTGAAATTTGCATATGGGTTTTGAGCTTTTATTTCTTTCTAGAAGAGGAGGTTTTAATGTGGATATTGATGATAAAAAACTAAAGCCATTTAAAGCTAAAGCTTTAGAGTATATAAAGGACAAGGATAAATCTATGGGCTTATTGAATGAAGCAATTCAGAAAGCCTCGGCACAGAGGAATCGATTAGGTGAGGTTTGGGAAAAGCTGCATTTGTTATTTGGTGTATTCAGAGACTGGCTTAATGGCAGCTATAAGGAACTTCCCAAACGGTCGCTTTTCATGATTGTCTTAGGCATTGTCTATTTTGTATCTCCTATTGACGGTGTTTTCGACTACATTCCTTTTGGTGGATTAATTGATGATGCAGCAGTTGCTGGCTTTGTTATATCTCAAGTGAGTGCAGATCTTGAAAAATACAAGCTGTGGAAAAAAGAGGTTAATTCTGAGATTGAGTCTGATCTACTTTGAGAAGGACTTTGAGCAATTGAAGAAGTTAAAGCAGGAGAACAGAACATAAAATATCGCAATAAATAATTACAATATTAGGAAAATTCAGCCTATACTATTAAGAGTTTTAGTTGTAAAATGTAATCAGAGTGTAAATTATACATATGATGTTAGAATGTGGGTGGGGATGAAAAAGATGTTAGAACTATCTGAATCATCGTCCAAGATGTCTGAATTAAAGCTTAATCAAACCTATGTTCAACAAATAGCTGAAGCTATAGCTGCAGTAATAGAATTCGAAGTTGCTATTATTGATCGCAATATGGAGGTTATTGCAGGAACCGGAAAATATCAGAGCGAAATTGGTTTAGTTTATGGCAAAGAATCCATCACAGGGCAAATTATTGACAATTGCAGTAATTTTATTCTGGATGACGAACCTCTCAAGCACTATATATGTAAAGATTGTAATCAGAAAATCGTCTGCAAAGTGAAAGCCGCTATTCTATCTCCAATCATCTTAAATGAAAATGTTATTGGCACAATTTCAATTTTTGCTTTTGATGAAGAGGAGAAAAAACTGTTGCTTGCCAACCGAGGTAAATTCGAAGATTTCTTAACAAAGATCGCGGCCCTGACAAGCAGTAAAATTGACGTTAATGAAATGAATGGTCGACTATCACTAATGGCTAACCAATTCAGCGCAGTTATTCATTCTATTGTCGAAGGAATTATTGCTATTGATCATGATGGCTATATAACCCATATTAATAAGTCTGCCGAGAAGTTATTGCATATTTCTACTAGACAATCCTATGGGCAACATATTAATGATATTTTCCCGGAGTTTTCAGTTCCCAAAGTCCTGAAATTTGGTCAACAATATGCCGAACAAGAAATTAGGTATAGAAATAAGGAAGAATTCAGTCATTTTATTAGTACCATTACCCCCATAAAAAAGGATCAAAAAATCATTGGTCTGGTTATATCCTTTAGAAGTATCGGTGAAATGCGCAAGTTAGCTGGTCGATTGATTAGAGAGGAACGTAAGTATTCTCTTGATGGCATACTAGGAACCAGCAATACGATGACCGCACTTAAACAGAAAATGCAACTGGTCGCTGCCACAGATTCGACCATCTTGATTACAGGGGAGAGTGGAACTGGTAAAGAACTTTTTGCCCGGGCAATTCACGAAGAAAGCCCACGTAAGAACGGCCCTTTTATCGCCATAAACTGTGGAGCAATTCCGGAAACTCTCTTAGAGAGTGAGTTGTTTGGGTATGAAGAAGGAGCTTTCACAGGAGCCAGTCGGGGAGGAAAACCGGGAAAATTCGAGCAGGCAAATGGTGGAACTATATTTCTTGATGAAATCGGGGATATGCCGATGCATCTGCAAGTGAAATTATTAAGAGTTTTACAAGAGGTTAAAATTGAACGAGTTGGAGGAGTGAAGCCGATATGGATTGATGTCCGAATTATCGCCGCTACCAATCGTAATCTCGAAGAAATGATTGAGGAAAAACAATTTAGAAGCGATCTCTTTTATAGGCTAAGTGTTATTCCCTTTTATATCCCACCGTTGCGGGAAAGGAAAGAAGATCTAATCCTACTTCTTCATCATTTTTTAGATAAATATAATGTGATTTTAGGGAAGCAAATAATGGGATTTACTCAAGAAGTTCAAAGAAAAATGCTGGCCTACCCTTGGATGGGAAATGTAAGAGAACTGGAAAACGCTGTGGAGTATGCTGTAAATATTGCCACCAAGAATGTTATTGACAGCTCCTTTTTGTCTTCACGAGTCAATGAATATTTTAAGAATAATCCTGGCTTATCAACTGGTGAGACTCAACCAACCATAGCTGAGTTAGAAAAGAAAGCAATCGAAGCAGCCTTAAAAAGGTTTGGCAGTAGTCGACAAGCTAAAGAAAAAGCTGCAGATAGCCTGGGTATGAGCAGATCGACTTTTTATAGAAAGATAAAAACTTTAGGGCTGAACACTAAAGTCTTAAAATAAACTAACAAGTTACAATAAAACAACTAATATAAGCTTTTTGGATAACACTACATGTCCAAAAGCTTTTTCTTTTTTCTTCAAACATTTGTTTTGTCTAGTTGTCGATTAGTATAGATGTGGAAAATGTAAAAATCCTAAAATGGGACTCAAAAGTCCTATTTTAGGATTTTTAGTAGGGGGCATATTACTGACTTTTGAGTGGTAAGTGCTAACAAAATCTCAAAACAAGACTTTTCGAATCTGCTTGTATCCTAGATAAGGCTAATACCAAGATGTTGAAATTGGCACAATCTTTGCAATAATCAAAAACAGATATGTTGTAATTATCATTTTGCATTTTATCGAGGGAGGTTGAAAAGAGATGTCAAACTATTATGAAGAGCTTTCGCAAAGCATTATCAGTGGTCAGCTAGACCGAGTAAAATCTCTCACTCAACAGGCCATTGGAGCGGGGAACAACCCAATTGACATTATCAACCAAGGACTCATTCCGGGAATGAGTGTTGTTGGAGCCCGATTTAAGGTCGGAAAAATGTATGTGCCGGAAGTGCTGATGTCAGCCCGGGCCATGGATGCCGGAATGCAACTTGTCAAACCCCTAATTTTAAGTGAAGATATCCCATCAGCCGGCAAAATAGTTATTGGCACAGTCAAAGGAGACCTCCATGATATTGGCAAGAACTTAGTGAGTATGATGCTGGAGAGTGCCGGCTATACAGTGATCAATGTCGGGGTGGATGCAGGACCCGAGAAGTTCTTACAAGCGGTGAAAGAGCATCAACCGGGAGTCATCGGAATGTCCGCCCTGCTGACCACAACCATGTTGTCCATGAAAGATACCATTGAACTTTTAAAAGAAGAGGGCTTGCGTGACAAAGTAAAAGTAATCATAGGGGGAGCTCCCATATCTCAGGATTTTGCCGATGAAATTGGTGCTGACGGATTTGCCCCAGATGCGGGTTCGGCTGCAGATCTTTGTAAAAAACTTCTAGCCTAATAAGTTTAAGGAAGGAGAGTGTGTGACTTGTCAAAAAGCCAATACGTTAGGGCCAACTATCAAGTGAATGCTACACCACAATTAAAAATGTTAAGTGATGACCAATGTGAAAGTATCTTAAATGGCGCCCTCGAGGTGCTTGAGCGAACTGGTGCGGAAATTCACAGTCAAGAGGCATTAGATGTATTTAAAAAAGGAGGATGTTGGGTTGACGGCAATATGGTGCGGTTCCCGTCACACATAGTAGAGTGGGCGATTCGCAATGCACCATCTCGAATTGTCATTTCAAATCAAAAAGGTGAAAGAACCTTATTCTTAGAAGGGCAAAATGTTTACTATGGCCCAGGTCCCACGAATACCTACACCATTGACCCATTCACAGGAGAACGACGTCGTCCTAGGAAGGCAGATACTGTACGAGCAGCAAAAGTCATCGATGCTTTGCCTAACATATCCTACGCTATGGATTGCGGAACCGTTATGGATGTAACCCCTACCTTATCAGATGTCCATGCATTTCAGGCTATGTTGGAAAACACTAACAAACCTATAATTCACTGGGGTTTCGGTATTGATCAGTATCAAGATATCATTGATATGGCCGCAGTCGTGGCAGGCGGGTTGGAAGCACTGCAGCAGAATCCATTTATCTTGCTTTACTCAGAGTCTAGTCCTCCCTTACGGCATTCAGTAGAGGCTATTGATAAAGCGATCTTTGCAGCCAAAAACAATATCCCCATTGTTTATACTCCTTGTACCTTTGCAGGAGGGGTTGCCCCTGCAACAATGGCAGCAACTCTTGTGATCGCTGTTGCGGATTCTTTGGTCGGACTGGTTGCTGGCCAATTAGTAAGGAAAGGTTCCGGCTTTGTAATGGGTGGATTAATTTCCACGATGGATATGGCTAGCACTATTCTGTCCTACGGTGCTGCTGAATTAAGCTTGCTTTCCGCCGGCTTAACAGCAGTTGCTCGCTATATGAAAATCCCTATGTTCAGCACAGGAGGTTGTACGGATTCGAAGGTGATTGATACTCAGATGGGGCTTGAAGCTGCTTTTTCCATCTTAATTGCCGGCTTAAGTGGTGCCAATCTTATTCATGACTGCAGCTATATGGAATATGGCGCAACTTCCTCTCTTGAACTGATGACCATGGATGATGAAATCATTGGAATGGTGAAAAGGATTCTACAAGGTGTTGAGGTTGATGACGAACACTTGGCCTTGGATGTCATCAATAAAGTTGGCCCCGGTGGCCATTACTTGGCTGAAGATCATACGATGAAACATTTCTGGGGATTTTGGGCCCCAACTCTGATTAACAGGCTTCGGTATGACGGATGGAAGGCAGAAGGGTCTAAACCTATGGCTCAGCGTGTTAAAGAAAAGACTCAAGATATTATCAATAACCATAAACCCGAACCGAAATCGGAAAGTGTGTTAGCAGAAATTCAAGCCATTGTCGATAGAGCAGAAGCGAGAGAAGCAAATAAACGATAGGAGGTAGACAAGCATGTCAAACTATTATGAAGAGCTTACGCAAAGTATTATCAGTGGTCAACTTGACCGAGTAAAATCCCTCACTCAACAGGCAATTGGAGCGGGGAACAACCCAATTGACATTATCAATCAAGGACTCATTCCGGGAATGAGTGTTGTTGGAGCCCGATTTAAGGTCGGAAAAATGTATGTGCCGGAAGTGCTAATGTCAGCCCGGGCCATGGATGCCGGAATGCAACTTGTCAAACCCCTAATTTTAAGTGAAGATATCCCATCAGCCGGCAAAATAGTTATTGGCACAGTCAAAGGAGACCTCCATGATATTGGCAAGAACTTAGTGAGTATGATGCTGGAGAGTGCCGGCTATACGGTGATCAATGTCGGGGTGGATGCAGGACCCGAGAAGTTCTTACAAGCGGTGAAAGAGCATCAGCCGGGAGTTATCGGAATGTCTGCTCTGCTGACCACAACTATGTTGTCCATGAAAGATACTATTGAACTTCTAAAAGAAGAGGGCTTGCGCGACAAAGTAAAAGTAATCATCGGCGGAGCTCCCATATCTCAGGATTTTGCCGATGAAATTGGTGCCGACGGATTTGCCCCGGATGCAGGCTCGGCTGCGGATCTTTGTAAAAAACTTCTAGCCTAATAAGTTTCGAAAGGAGGATAAAAATGCCTGTAAAAAGCAATTATGCAGAAAATGCAAGTCCTATGTTCAGGATTCTTTCCCCCAGACAGTGTGAAGAGATACTTCTGGCTGCGCAAGAGGTTCTGGAACGTACAGGTGTGACTGTGTACGATGAGGAAGCCCGGGACACTTTAAAGAAAGCCGGCTGTTGGGTAGATGACATCTTAGTTCGCATTCCTTCGGCAGTGGTTGACAGGGCTCTAAGATCAGTGCCTAAAAGAGTAACCTTATGTAACAGCCGAACCGGCTCCAGGGATGTGCGCTTAGAGGGATATAATGCTTATTTTGGTACAGGATCGGATACTCCCTTCACCATTGATCCTTATACGGGAAAGCGCCAACGCTCGACGAAACAGTCCGTCAGTAATGCTTGCAAGGTAATTGATGCCTTAGAAAACCTTGATTTTGTTATGTCCTTAGGAATCGTTCAGGATGTTCCTCTGCTTATTTCGGATCGCCATCAATTTGAGGCTCAAGTCCTGAATACCGGTAAGCCTATTGTTACCACAGCCCACGATATTTACGGTTTTGCAGACATTATTGAGATGTGTGAAATAATAGCCGGAGGAGAAGAGGAGCTGCGCCGAAATCCCTTTATGACCCTCTATGCAGAGCCGATTTCACCATTACAGCATGCCTGGGAAGCGGCTTCCAAATTAATTTTAGCCGCAAAAAAAGGTCTGCCTGTGGTATACACTCCTTGTGTCATGGCTGGAGGGACTGTACCGGCTACCATGGCGGGTGTACTAACCCAAGGGTTGGCGGAATCTTTAAGCGGTTTAGTTATTAATCAATCAACTAGGGAAGGATCCCCCTTTATTATGGGCGGTGTCTTTACCATTATGGATATGGCTACTACGATATTCAGTTATGGCTCGCCGGAATTTAATCTTCTGATGTCTTGTTTAGCAGATCTGGCCCATTACCTGAAAATTCCAATGTTTGGCACTGCCGGTTGTTCCGACTCGAATTTAGTGGATGAACAAGCCGGTATTGAAGGAGCATTGTCCATTGCCATGACAGCGCTTTCCGGACCTAATCTAAACCATGATGTAGGATATATAGAATATGGTTCTACCTCTTCCTTAGAGTTTTTAACCATTAACAATGACGTGATTGGGATGGCTCGTCGTTTAGTCCGGGGTATCCAGGTCAATGACGAGACATTGGCTTTAGATCTAATTCATAAAATCGGTCCAGGAGGACATTTCCTCTGTGAGGATCACACCATGAAGCACTTTAAAACCGAGACTTACTACCCCAATCTTATTGATCGTCAGCGCTATGAGTCCTGGGTGGAAACAGGCTCAAAAACTCTGTTTGAACGGGCTAATGAAAAAGTAAAGGATATCATAGAAAATTACGAGCCTGATCCACTTCCGAAGGACATACAGCAAAAGATCAGGGGGATTGTTGAACGGTCTGAACAAAAAATCGCTAAGTAGTAAGTGGGCAGAAATGGAGTGACAGAAAATGCCCTTAATACTAGGGATTGATACTGGCGGAACTTTTACAGATGGGGTGCTTCTTGATTTAGACACCAAGGATGTATGGAGGAAAGCCAAGGCATTTACGACACGTGAGGATTTATCCATAGGAATTCGAAACTGTATCGAAAATATGGGGGATTTAGATCCACGTCAAGTTCAGCTCGTATCACTGTCTACAACATTAGCAACGAATGCCATTGTCGAGGGTCGCGGTTGCCGGGTTGGATTGATTCTGATTGGTCATGAATCTACCGGCAGCCTCCCTGCCCAGCAGGTATTTGTAGTAAGTGGCGGACATGACATTAAGGGGATAGCTGTTGCGGAACTTGATCTGGAGGCTATTCACAGAGCAGTGACTGAAATGCGTGAGAAAGTGGATACCATAGCCATTTCCGGTTATCTCAGTATTCGCAATCCCGAACATGAACAGACTGCTCAAGGACTAATCCAAGAACTGTGGGATGTGCCGATTGTTTGTGCGCACCAACTCACAACGGCTCTTGGTTTTCATGAGCGGACAGTTACGGCCTGCCTTAATGCCAGACTATTGCCGATCATTGCCGAACTTCTGGCGGCAGTGAGAGCTGTTCTTGAGGAAAAGAATATTACCTGCCCTTTGATGATCGTTAAAGGGGATGGCTCTCTGATGAGTGAAACCATGACTCGGGAGAAGCCTATTGAAACGATCCTTTCCGGGCCTGCAGCAAGTATTGTTGGAGCAGTATTTTTAACAGGTAGTGAATCGGCCCTGGCCTTAGATATGGGTGGGACAACGACAGATATAGCTATTTTAGAAAGCGGACGTCCCCGGATGAACCGCGAGGGCGCAACTGTCGGTGGATGGAAGACTCGTGTTGAAGCTGCCGAAATTACTACCTTTGGACTGGGCGGAGATAGTTATATTCAAGTATCCAAGGACAGAAAACTTATCATCGGCCCCAAGAGAGTCTGGCCCTTGTCTGTGGTCGCGAACAAATATCCTAGTCTGGTTGAAGAATTAAAAAGGGTGGATCCCAATAGTCGGCTCATTGATACACAACCACTTGACTGCTTTATGTTAGTAAAAAAACCTAGTAAAGAAGATCCGTGGAATCTCACTGAATGGAAAATAATCAATGCTCTTGAAGAGAGTGCTCATAATATTTTCACTCTAGCAGATAAAGTTGGACGGGATCCAAACCTACTGCCCTTAAAAGACTTAGAACGGGCTCAGGTAATCGGACGAATTTCCTTTACTCCTACGGATTTATTACATGTTCTTAATATCTTTACTGACTATAATGTCTCGGCTGCCCAGGAAGGGGCCCGTATTCTGGCCTATGAGCAGAAATTGGAAATGGAACAATTCACAGCTAAAGCTTTAGATGAGATTCGGGCCGGCCTTTGTATGACAATAATGCAAAGTTTTGCTTACCGAGCAGGCTTGGGAGTCGATCTTAATTCAGAAGTCAGTGTCGGTTTTCTGTTAGGTTATCTCCTGAAGAGAACGCAAAGTCCTGGATTTAAGACTCAAATTGCCCTGGATTATCCCATAGTAGCCCTAGGAGCTCCGGTTTCCGGCTATCTTCCGGCGGTAGGAGATGCCTTGAATACTAGGGTCTTAATTCCTACCCATGCTGAAGTAGCTAATGCCGTGGGAGCCGCCGCCGGTAAGGTCGCAGAACTGATTCGAATCTTGATTAAACCGGGTGTAGGCGGGGGATATGTAGTCCATGCTCCATGGAAACGGGAAGCCTATCTCGATTTTGAAGAAGCGGAAAGAAATGCTTTGGAAAAAGCCAAGAAAGTTGCTTATGAAAGAGCAAAGTGTGCGGGAGTGGTTAATCCCGAGCTGTTGGTTGAGAAAGAAGAGGTTGTAAGTCATACATCCGGGGGGGATGATGTCGTTTTTCTGGAGACGCGCATTGAGGTTACGGCTATCGGGCATCCCACCTGGGAAGAGGGAGGAGAAATATGTTAATCATTGGAGAGCTTATCAATACAAGCAGAAAAGCCGTTAAACCTGCCGCTGAACAAAGGGACGCCGCTTTCATTCAAGAACTGGCGAAAAAGCAAGTTGAGTCAGGCGCCCATTATGTCGATGTCAACTGCGGCACAATGGTGCATGACGAAGTTGAGACCATGGAATGGCTGGTGCGGACAATTCAGGAAGTTGTCTCGGCACCTCTCTGTATCGATACGCCGAGGACTGAGGCAATGGAGGCTGGTTTGGCCGCTTCGAAAAATGGCCAGCCTATGGTTAATTCCATAACTGCAGAGAAAGAACGTTACAGTACAGTATTACCGCTCGTTTTAAAATATAAGGCTAAAGTTGTTGCCTTGTGTATGGATGACACGGGGGTGCCCAGCTCCGGTGAGCAACGCATTGCTATTGTAAGAAAGTTAGTTGGAGATCTTACGGCAGCCGGAGTGCCGGAGGATGACATTTATTTAGATCCCCTAGTCACCCCCATCAGTACCGGGGACGGGTGTGGCAACGATGTTCTGGATACCGTGCGCTTTATTCGCCAAGAATATCCTAAAGTTCACGCTGCCTGTGGTTTAAGCAACATTTCTTACGGGCTGCCAAACCGCAAGATTTTGAATCAAGCCTTCATGATTCAGACTATGGTAGCAGGCATGGATGCTTATATCTTGGATCCTCTCGACAAAGCAATGATGGGCTTTGTTTATGCTTCTCAAGCGCTATTGGGACAGGACGCCTTCTGTATGCAGTATTTAACTGAACATCGTAAAGGGCTGTATGAATAGAAATGATTTTAAGCAACAAAAGAGACTTCGTTTGGAAGTCTTTTTTGTTGCTTAAAATGAGAGTTTAGCTAACCAGCCTTATCTGAAAAGAAGGATAATAACTTGTAGAGCCTATAGTTTTATACCGCGTGTTAGTAGGATAATGGGAAGAAATGGAAAAAGTATTTAGCGAGAAAATGAGAATAATAAAATAGGCTTTTACCGCTGTAAATATACGAACTTATTTCATCTATCCTTCAAAATTTGGAGTCTAAACGAACCCGTTACGGGACTGCCGTTGTTATGAATTGCTAGTTCAAGCTCGAATTTTTGAGAGGGGTTTTAGATATTTGGCAAAAATCAATTGGGATGTAGTAGTTCAAGGTGTTATATTTCGAATTGAATTAACGCATAGACATTCAACAGGTATTGATTTATACTGAAACCTGACCCCACTCTTTCATTCAATATTGACCCCCTCGCAATAAAAAGATATCCTTTCTCGGTCAGCAGGAATTACATAGAGAAAGGATATCTAGGGGGAGAATGAAAGATGTGCAAGACTGGATCGCAGTAAAACGACTATAT
>NZ_JMGA01000005.1 GCF_000765145.1 Desulfosporosinus sp. HMP52
ATTCTTAAAGTGTTCCCATGTTTTTCAACACCCTGATTTACTTCTTTTTGCCAGCTCGGTATGACTCCGCTAAAATTTGGACAGTATGCACAACTTCCTCATTTATTCCGGCATTTTCCACTCCGCTTTTTAGCTGTAACCTACATGCTGGACAACCTGTTGCCACCGTATCAGTGTGGGTCAACTCAATATCCGCTGTCTTACGATCAGAGATCTGTACAGAGAGATCAGGGTGCACAAGGCTGAAAGATCCAGCCATCCCACAACAACGCCCTGGTTCTTTCATTTCAATCAATTCCACACCCGGAATACTCTTTAAGATTTCTCGTGGTTCCTTATTAATCCCTTGTCCACGATTCAAGTGACAGGGATCATGATAAGTCACTTTACGATTTACTCGTCCTAAACCTTCTTTTTTGAAAGGTACTTTGTGAATCAGAAATTCAGAAATATCGTAGGACTTGCCAGCCCATTTATCGGCTAAGGCCTTAAACTGCGGATCATTGTCCAAAAGTTCACCAAAGACATGCTTCCAAGCAGTTCCTCCGGAGGAACATGCCACTACCAAAGCGTCCGCGCCCAGCTTCTCAAATGCTCTTAAATTCCTTTTTGCTAAAGCACTAGCCGAGGCAACATCTCCATTTACTGAGGCGGGAATTCCACAGCATCCTTGACCCTTAGGAATTACAACTTCGATGTCATTTTCTTTAAGAACCTCTACAACCGCTTTCCCAATATCTGTGTAGAAGTAATTAATCATACATCCGGTGAAAAAGGCCACTCTCATCTTAGGTTTTTCGACCTTAACAACTTCCGGAAACTCCGAACGCAATGTCTTGCTGGCTAGCATTGGGAATACTTTATCCGTGCCAATCCCAATATCAAAACGCATTCTGGCAATACGATCACTTTTATGAGGTACGTGTTTTAAGGCCACACCTTGGAACATACTGCCTGTTTTCATACCAAAATCAAACATACGCTGCATCTTAAGCGCAGTAAAGGCAATCTTTTTGACCGGGTGCAGACCCTTTTTGCGAACAGCCTCAGCTCGAGCTGCTAAAATAATTTTGTCAAATCTAACTCCACAGGGACAGTTATTATTACATGCCATACAGGTTGTACATAGAGAAAAACGATCTGCCAGCCCTTGAGTCATTTCAGCTTCTCCTGAAAGAAGGAATTCGACGAGGCTGATTTTTCCCCTTGCCACAGCAACTTCTTGGCGGGTTTCCTTATAGATAGGGCAAACTGCCATACAGTTTCCGCATTTCATGCATTTATGGAGTTCTTCGGTAATCGAATCCAGAGAATTATATACGGACACGATTAGTCCCTCCTCACTATTTTCCCAGGGTTCAACACATAGTTGGGATCCAGGGCTTCTTTCATACTTCGCAGTAATGCAACGCCGGCTTCGCCAAATTCCCAATCTAGATATTTCATTTTAGCAATTCCTATGCCATGTTCCCCTGAAAGGGTTCCACCTAAGGAAATCGCTGTTTGGAATATCTCATCGACGGCTAAGTGAACTCGCTTCATTTCGTCTTGATCTCTCTCATCCGTTAAAATCGTTGGATGTAGGTTGCCATCTCCAGCATGACCGAAAGTTGCGATGTTGAGTTTATGCTTTTCGGCAATTTTACGAATGGCTTTAATCATATCGGGGATTTTACTTCTCGGTACCGTTGCATCCTCCAGAACCGTGGTCGGCCTTTTTTGAGCTAAGGCCGGAAGGGCACTTCGACGTGCCAACCATAATAGATCCCGCTCTTTATCATCCTTAGCAATTTTGACATCGGCAGCCTGTTCCTCTTTTAAAATCTGCTCGACTAAAACCGCTTCCCGTTCAACAACTTCTTTATATCCGTCTACTTCAATTAGCAGAACTGCTTCAGCATCTAGGGGAAGTCCAGCGTGAACAAAGTGTTCCACGGTTTGTATGGTAACATTGTCCATAATCTCAAGGGTAGCAGGAATAATCTTATTTCTGATAATCGAAGCTATAGCTTTTCCAGCCTTGTCAACATCATCAAAAACAGCCATAATACTCTTACGAGCCTCAGGAGCAGGGATTAACTTCACGAGAATTTCCGTGATTATTCCTAAGGTTCCTTCTGCTCCTGTAAAGAGAGCTACTAAATCATAACCAGTAACATTTTTAACTGTTTTTCCACCCCAGCGAATAACTTCCCCGTTCGCTAAAACTACTTGCAAACCCATAATATAATGCTTGGTAACACCATACTTAAGTCCACGCAATCCACCAGAACATTCAGAAACTGAACCGCCCATAGTAGCCGTTGTGACTGTCCCTGGATCTGGCGGATATATCAACCCAAACTGCTGTACAGCGTTATTTAGGTCTTGAATAATCACTCCAGGTTGAACCGTTGCCGTTAGATTATCCTGATCCACTTCCAGGATTTTATTGAGGTTTAGCATTGATAGAACGATACTGTCCTCAGATGGAATAGTACCTCCACTTAAATTCGTGCCTGAACCACGTGGATAGACGGGAACCTTATAGCGATTAGCTATCTTTACAACTTCTGCAACTTGCTCGGTATTAAGGGGTGAAACCACGACTCCCGGCTTATGATGTTTCATTGCAGCTGTCGCGTCATAAGCATAGGTCAGTAAGTCTTCCTGCTCCGTGAGGACGTTTTCCTTACCCAATACTTTAATTAGATCTTCTATAACTTCACGAGCTAGCATTCATCTACCCCCTATAGTATTTTAAAAATTTAATTTCGTCTGATAGTCAGACCACCTAACCATATATTAATTCAATTATTTATGTATTTCAATATGTAAAACGCATTTATTTCAAATAAAGGGGAAAGGTCAAAAACAACCTTTCCCCACTTTAGGTATATTTATTATTTTCTTACATTTATTTCTTTATTATTGAATAACCGGAATCATCCCTGGTACTACATACGCCTGTAAATAGGTCATAAGGCAAATTAGTAATAGGAGAAAGATTGAATGCTTGAACGTAAACCTGAATAGATCGGATTCTTTACCCACTAAACCAGTAGCTGCCGTCGCGACTGCTATAGATTGTGGAGATATCATCTTTCCTACAACTCCGCCTGAACTATTAGCGGCAATAGTCAGAACAGGATTTACCCCAACCTGTTGAGCCGTGACATTTTGAAGTTGTCCGAACAAGGCGTTTGCCGAGGTATCAGATCCTGTCAAGAATACACCGAGCCAACCGAGAACCGGAGCGAAGAAGGGAAACAAATGACCGGTTCCTGCAAAAAGAATCCCGAGTGTATAAGATAATCCTGAATAGTTAGCAATGTAAGCAAAGCCAAGTACAGAGCTTACTGTAATGGTCGGATAGATTAGTGTTTTCAAAGTGGATCGTGCTACTTTTGCTCCCCTGGCTGGACTGACACCGAGAATGAGCATTGTAATAATTGAAGAGATTAAAATCGCAGTTCCGGCTGCGGCAAAGAAGTCCCATTTGTAATAGGCACCATACACTGCTGGCTTTGTGACAATTGGCGTAGTTTTTATGACCAGGCCATCGAGCCCAGGCCAATGGGGAATGTTAACAAACCATTCCAGCTGTTTGGTGACAAAATTTTTGAAGCTTGTTGTACCCCAAATTCCAACCAGGACAGTCAAAACCAAAAAAGGAGACCAAGCTTTAAGTATCGCACCTCCCGAGTACTTCTTGTATTGTTCGATTTTCTCACTTTTCTCATTTGCAAACCGCCAAATGTTCTTCGGTTTCCAGACTTTGAGCAGAGCTGCTGTCGCAATTAGCGAAATGAGTGAAGAAATAATATCGGGTAGCATTGGTCCAAGGTAGTTTGAAGACCACCACTGGGCTATGGCGAAGGTAAAACCTGAAACCAGAATTGCAGGCATAACTTCTTTAGCACCTTTCCAGCCGGCCATTAGGATAATTAAATATAATGGTATAAAAACGGAAAGGAAGGGAAGTTGACGACCCACTGCTGCAGAAATTATATCTGCATTGACACCGGTTACTGCACCAGCGGCAATAATCGGAGCGCCAATTCCTCCGAAGGCTACCGGAGCGGTGTTGGCGATCAAGCAAAGGCCTGCCGCATAGAGGGGTTCAAAGCCCAGACCGATCAAAATCGCACCAGTAATTGCTACAGGAGTACCAAATCCAGCAGCACCCTCTAAAAAAGCCCCAAAGGAAAAAGCAATTAGAAGTGCTTGGAGGCGACGGTCGTTGGACAAAGAAGCGATTGAACTCTTAATAATATCGAATTGACCTGCTTCAACAGTTAAGTTATACAAGAAAACTGCAGTTACAATAATCCAAGCAATGGGAAATAACCCATTAAGGATACCAAGGGCACTTGACGAAAGGGCAACTCCTATTGGCATCTTGTAAACTAGAATAACAACAATATTAGTAAAGATCAGCGTAGTTACTCCAGCTATGTGCCCTTTCATGCGTTTTATTGCTAAGGCCCATAGTAAATAGAAGATAGGCAAAGATACCACTAATGCTGTAAGTCCAATACTACCTCCAAGCGCGGAATAGTTTTGTGTCCATTGCATTTATTACTTCCACCTTTCATAGTCTTGTATCATACCTCTAGATAGATTAATTTCTTTCTGCGCATCTCTCCTCACTTAATTTGTGGCTAATCGTAAGCATAACCATTATAAACGAGGTTAAAAACCAATTTGAAAATATGCAATGCTAATTATTCTTACTAGGGAATTGTTTGCAATTCTCTGCTTAAATATTCGTCTTCTGATAAAATAGCAAAATAAAAAACCGAGGCTGAACTTCGGTTTTCTGATTGCTGTCTCCTATGAATTTTGTTTTGTTTTTACCATAAAGATATTTCTTCTTTTGAGTGACTAAGTTAACTTTTCTGTGCTACTAGTGTTTCTGTTTATTATTTTCAATTAAATACTTCTTAAGTTTGTTCTCGGCCCCTACAAGATGATCCAACATTAGTTTTTGAGCATTTTGTACATCGCGATTTTTAATCGCTTCATATATTAGGAAATGCTCATTAAATAACTTCTGAGGAGTTTCTTCATGTTTGTAAAGCCAATTACGACTGCTTTTTAAGCTCTTGCGAATAGTATCCGAGAGAGTCATCATCAAACGAAAGAAAATTTTGTTATGAGCTGCTTTGGCAATTGCATAATGGAAGTGATGTTCTGCTTCTTCACCCAGGTGATCTAATTTAAGATCTTTTCGCATGATTTCTAGCGCTTCGAACATATCATTTATCTCATCTTCATCTGCTCTCTCTGCGGCCAAACCAGCAGCTTGCACTTCTAGAATTTTTCGAGCCTCATAGAGTTCCAGATCTGCATTTTTTTCGATAAACAGCATCCAAGCTAAAGGGGTTACTACAGATTCCATATTTACTTTTCTGATATAACTTCCTTCGCCAGAACGTACTTCTACAAGTCCCATCATTACAAGGGCGCTAATAGCTTCCCGAATCGATGCACGACTTACCTTAAACCGCTCCACTAATTCCCTTTCTGAAGGCAATCGATCTCCGGGTTTTAGATGACCTTGGGCAATTTGTTGACTGATCTGCTCAACAATCTGTTCATAAATTTTTGGGGTTCTAATGGGTTTGATTATCACCCTTTTTCTCTCCTCGCACATCGGTTGTATATAGCCTCCTTGACTCCAAGGCTAAAACCTCTCTTACTACTCAGAAAAATGAAAGACCACAAAGACAGCTTCTGGCCCAGGATTGGCAAATGAGGTCAGCGCTTGGGCGAGCCTCAGAATGCTGTGTGACACACGAAGACACTGTCTTTCGCACGGATAACCCTTTTGCAGACACTGTTTTGCAGGGATTAGCTTTCTGCAGGATGTGGGAGAAGCAGCCCAACTATTTGGTTACTGCGATAAAATGTGCAGCAGGTCGGCACTCCTGCTGCACATGCTTTTTTGGGGATGGTGCTGCAGCAGGTCGGTACTCCTGCTGCAGCTGCTGTTCCTTTGATGGTTGGACTCGACTTCCCAGCTATGTCTGCCGTTATAGCTGGAAGTATGATTAATAGCACTCCATGGAGCTGTAGGAATACCTATGCTCGTCGGAGCAGCCACAATCGCATAACTTATAAATTTAAGGCCTATTGTGCATCTTAAGCTATGCAGACTGGAATTAACTGTGGTTAAAATCTTTCCGAATAGGTTGAAGTGATATAGTTTATGCCAGCGAACATAAGAAAGGCTCCTTGATTTCTGATTTGTGAAGTTTTGGAGCCTTTCCGATAGTTTACATATTTCTTGTGATATTTTTCTTACCCGTGGTATCAAGCATCATTCCGAGGATATAAGACCCTCCAAGCAGCCCAGCTAAAACAGCTAGGAGCTGAACTCCACTGAGTTTATAAGCAACAATTGCTTTAGCAGCTCCTCCGCCCCATGTAGCAGGAGGGATCATCCACTGGAACACATAAGCTTGCAGCATTATAAGAACACCGACCAGAGCAGCTAAAATGATACTGTGCCAGAATACTGTACGGAAGATCGGACCAACTGCAAGGCTGCCTTCTTGCCTATTTTCATAACAAGCAGCGGTAGCTACAACAATACTTTGGGCGTCAATCATTTTACCCATAACACCACCCGTACTGTTTGAAGCCGCAATCAAAATAGGATCAAGTCCAAGCTGTTCAGCAGTAATTTTCTGCATATTTCCAAACAGAACGTTAGAAGACGTGTCACTTCCTGTCAAGAATACGCCCAACCAACCCAGCATAGCAGCGAAGAACGGATACAGGATACCAGTTTTGGTAAACGCGAGACCAAGGATAGCATCCAACCCAGCAAATTTAGTGGTAAAACCCATACCCATAACTAATCCTATAGTCAGCAACGGGGTTTTCATCCTCTTTGCAGTACGTAAGGCCGCTTCCTTCCACTGTGCAGCCGTAAGTCTTAGGAAAAGTCCCGTTAATATAGCTGCAATGAAAATGCCTGTTCCGGCTGCTGAAAGGAGGTTTAATGAGTATACAGCAGCTTCAGGGCTGTTTTTAGGTACAACAGGCGCAGTTTTAACAACTACATTATGCAGGAAAGGAACGTTGATAGGATAATTATAAAACATGTTCAGAAGACCCTTAACTTGGGGCAGACCCCAGAGAAATACAAAGGCGGTTAGGAATGACCAAGGGATCCAAGCAATAACAACTTCTTTTGTAGAATGCTTAGAACCAACTTTTGCAGGAGCTTCTCCGACCAAACGATAGGTTGTTTTGGGCTGCCAAACTTTAAGGAAGAAGATTACTGCCAGCATCGAAACGATACCGCCAAGAATATCTACTAACATTGGACCGATATAGTTAGAAACGTAGAACTGAGTAAGAGCGAAACTGATACCAGCCACAAGCAGAGCTGGCATAACTTCCATAGTATCCTTTACAACAGTTTTCATACTTTTCTTATCCATATAAACCATGGTAGCTATGGTCCAGATAGGGATTATTAAAGAAAAGAAAGGAAGTTGACGACCAGCCATTGCACTCAGAGCAAATTCGGGAAGTCCAGTTACTTTAGCCAGAGTAATAAGAGGAGTACCAATAGCACCGTAAGCAACCGGGGCAGTATTAGCGATCAGGCAAAGCACTGCAGCAGTAAAAGGTTTAAACCCTAAACCCACCATTAACGCACCGGCAATGGCGACAGGAGTTCCGAAACCGGCTGCACCTTCAATAAATGCACCAAAGGAGAAAGCAATAAGGATAGCCTGAATTCTTCTGTCAGCAGACAGATTACTTACACTGTCCTTAACGGTTTCAAATTTCCCGGTAACAAGCGTAATTGTGTACAGGAACATCGCAGCAACAACAATCCAACCGATAGGAAAAAGTCCATATAGTACTCCGTTGACAAAAGCCATTGAAGCCGCAGGTAAAGGCATCTTCAAGATGAATACTGCGATAAGGATAGCCATAAAACCTGAAATAAGTGCAGCCGGAGGTGGTTCTATACCTCTGTGTTTATTGCCATGCTTGTCCGTTCTGGGGTGGAATGCAAGTAAATATAATAACGTAACGATTGGGATCGCAGCAACTAATGTTGATAAGACTGGACTACCTAAAGGATTGTAATTTTGTAAAAACTGCATAATCCAACTCCCTTTCAAAGTTCATTCTTCAGTTGTTTAATTCAAAGACTTTATAATATTCAGTCATCAGACCATTGAAGCCCCCCCTTCAAGTAATGTAATTAAAGAATATTATATTGTGCGAAAATTCTCTAGATTCTTTGCATGAAACGCAAAAATATTGACATGAAATTATGAATCGGTGTAATGTTCTGCATATTCATTTTTGTGCAAAAGAAAGAGTGTTCGTTCTAGAACACTCAAACATCAAGCCGCTCTTTAAGTTTTTTGATATAAGTTCGACTAACTGGAATTTCAGTTGCTTTCTCGGCATCAATAATAATCTTATAGGTTGAGTTAAACCAAGGAATTACTTCTTTAATACGATCTAGGTTAACGATGTAAGCTCTGTGAGTTTGCAAGAACTGGGCTGGATCCAGTCTTTCCTCAATTTCGTGCAAACTGAAGGTTGTAGGCCACATTTTATGTTCTGTTACCAAACTGGCATAGCGACCTTCAGCGACCACATAAAGTAATTCCTGGGGATCAATCAAGACAACACGTCCCTTAGAGGTTGCTGCAAGTTTGCGCGGTCGTTGTTTAACCCCTATTTCCTGAATTAAACGGGATATTTTTTGCGATAATTCTTGGTCATGAGGCTGTAGACGTTGTTGGATACGATCAATTGTAACCTTCAGGCGTTCCTGAGAAAAGGGTTTAAGGATATAATCTACGGCATTAAGTTCAAAAGCCCGTATAGCATGAACATCATAAGCGGTAGCAAAAACAACGGAAGCGCGCATATCCAACTGTTGAAGAGCTCGAACAACATCAATGCCGTCCATATCCTGAAGATGGACATCCATAAAGATAACTTCTGCTTGCAGGCTGGGAATTCCTTGCAGAGCTTTTGCCCCACTTGAAAATTCACCAATAATCTCTATTTCAGGAAATTGCTCTAACAAAAATCGCAGTTCTTCTCGTGCAGGCTGTTCGTCATCGACTAATACTAGTTTGGCCATAAGTCACCCCTCTAAGTGAACTTCCTGAAATGGGAACCTGAAAGGTAACAATCGTTCCCACGCCAAGAATACTTTCCATCATCAAGCCCTGTCCGTAGAGTTTTACCAAACGTTGATGTACGTTCTTTAAACCAATGCCTACCTCTGTATCTTCCTCTTGATCCCCTTCTAAAATGGCGCGCAGCTTAAAACTTGACATGCCGATTCCTTCGTCTTGAACTTTAATAGTTATCCTATCATTCTCCTTGTGGATACGGATCGATAATGTACCACCATCATCCTTGGGTAATAGTCCATGTTTTACTGCATTTTCAACCAGAGGCTGCAAGACAAGGGGTGGCAGCAAAATATGTTCCGTCCCTGCCTCAATGTACATATCGACTTTCAACTTGTTTGCAAATCGGGCCTCTTCGATAGCCAGATAGGCTTCAACATGTTTACATTCTTCTCGTACAGTGTGGAATAAAACCCCTTGACGCATATTGCGGCGTAAGAATTCACCCAGAAAAACAAGAACCTCCCGCGCTTTTTCCGGCTGTTTCCTAATCAGGCTCACAACGGTATTTAGTGTATTAAATAAGAAATGAGGTTGAATCTGAGCTTGAAGTGCTCGGATTTCAGAGGCAGTACTTAATTCCTTTTGGTGCTCAAGGTCGGCTAGTTCAAGTTGAGTGGAAAAAAGCTTTCCTAGCCCTTCCGCTAAAGTTACGTCAATAATCGATTTACCACGTTGTGCACGATAAAGAATTAAAGCCCCGATTGTCTTCTCACCAGGGCGTAAAGGGACGGCAACAGCTGAGCGGAGAGGACAATTCGGATGTTGGCAATGAATGTCCATTTCAGATACCGCCTGAATAGATTTACCAGTTTGCAAGACTTTATGACTTGCCTCAGTCATAATTGGTTGCCCAATAAAATGGTGATCTGATCCTAAACCGACATAGGCAATTATTTGCTGCTCATTTGTTATTCCAACCGCCGCCACATTGGACATTTTTCGAATTATATATGCAGCTTTTTGAGCACTTTCCAGGTTGAGGCCTTTGCGAAAATAAGGCAAGGTTATATCGGCTATTTGCAGGACATTCTGGGCTTGTAGGGCGGCAATCTGTTCTTCCTCATGATAAACTGTCTTAATAATATATAAAAAAAGACCCACTCCAAGCCCATTAAATATAACCATTGGCATGGCAATGACCATGATTAGGTTCCATGCTTCCTCAAAAGGACGGGCAATCATAAGAATAATAGCCATCTCCATTATTTGGGCAATTATTCCCAGCCCCACGCCAACCTTCCAATCATCGTTTTTATCCCTTGCCAGCCAATAAATGAGCCCTCCCAGCAAGCCCTGCAATATTGGAGATATTGCACAAGCTAAACCAGTAAACCCTCCATAGAATATGTAAAAGTGCAAGCCTGTAATTGCGCCAACAACTAAACCAACCAGTGGCCCGCCAAGCATACCCGCACTTACTGTTCCGATTGCACTCGTATTAGCCGCATTAGCGCCATGAATTGAAACCCCCGAATAAGTTCCTGCCATGGAGAATACGCCAAAAATTAGCATTAAGGTTAAGGTCTGACGCTTGTTTAGTTGAGAATTCAAATATCGGCGAAAGACCTGACTCTTCGTCATTAGTAACGCTATGGTCACAATAATACTGAGCCTTTCAGCTAATATCTTGATTAAATCCATAGATTCATCCTCTTCTTCGTAGCCAAACAAAAATTATTTTACTTTTACTATTCGATACTATCAACGGGAATACTTTTGTTCAAGCAATCTCAACTCTTGTTGAAAGGACTGACTCAGCCGAAAAAGTAATCTCTCCATATCCAGCCGGTGCAAAGAAATATTTTCAGGGCTTAAAAATTCAATTTTGCGAAACTCTGGTTTAACTAAGAAGGGCAGTAAGTCGTCAATATTTTCAACCCTCAGAGTTAAAATAATTGGTGCATAAGCAACTTCGTCGTGGTGCCGCCGTCCATTTTCTTCAGAGACAGTATAGATATCTAAACTTAGATCGATATCTTCGATGATGATTCCTTGTAGTGGAACATTGCGCAATAAGGCTACCTGTTGCTCGCGCATCGTTTCAGCCACTAATTCCTTGCTCTTTCCTCCAAAGAAAAAGCGTCCAGTTTTCGATTCACCGCGAAAATCCACTCGAATCCGTACGCGGATGTGTTCTGTTAGGAGTTCATCTCCAATCCGAATCTTCATTACTGGTTCTCTCCGTTCCCCATCATAATCGTTCAACTTAAATTTAAGGCCCTGGATTTTTACCAAACGCCTATATTTAGATGAATCCTATAAAATATTCTCCATGGGTTTAATTTTATCCTGCAGGCCTTGCTTTAGGCTTAGAATTTATGGACATACTAAGAAAACTTCAACAGATAGTATAGTTACAAGGAGGATAAAATTACATGCTTAAAACTGCAGTTGCAATTTTCAAGGGACAACAACAAACTAAAGAAGCTATCGAAGAAATACAAGGGGAATCCTTAGCAAATTCTAAAGTCTCAGTCATAATCCGCAGTGAATACTTCCATCAAGGTCAATACCGTGAAGAAATCGCCAATGAGTTAGCATATTACCCGAGTGAAACCAATCACGACAAATATCACACCTGGCTTGTCCAAGCACCACCGTTTTTTGTTCCAAATCTAGGGGAGGTAATTGTAGCAGGGCCACTGGCCAGCGAGCTTATGCATCAGCCTCCCAGCCGTGGACTGGCAGAAGTCCTTTTAAGCTATGGACTTTCGGAAATACGGGCAAGACATTACGAGAATGAAGTTCGTACCGGACACTGGTTGGTTCTAATCCAAACAGAGCACGAAAAAATCAATGCTGTTGCCAACACCTTGCAGGGTTATGGTGGTAGAGATGTAGAAAAGTGGAATAAAGAGCTTGATCATCCTGTTTACCCTAAATCATAATCCTACTTGAGATCGCAATTCTTTGATTTCCTCTTTTGTCAGAGCTCTGTACGCACCCGGAGGAAGAGTGTTTCCCTGACTGAGAGATCCAAATCGAATCCGCTCCAGTTTAAAGACCGGATATCCCACAGCGGAAAACATACGTCGAATTTGACGATTTCGCCCTTCATGAATTGTGACTTCTAAAATTTCAATATGATTAGGTTTAAGCTTTTCGTCCCTTCTCTTCGAAACACCGCACACTCGCTGGACTTTAGCTGGTGCGGTGTTTCCATCTTCAAGTAAAACACCTTGTCTAAGGTTTTCTATGGCATTAATCCCCATTGGCCCTTTAATCCAAACGCGATAGGTTTTCTCCACTCCATAGGAAGGATGCATCAGACGATGTGCCAACTCTCCATCATTAGTAAGCAGTAATGCTCCGGAGGTATCGTAGTCCAATCTGCCAACCGGATAAACTCTCGCAGGTACTTCTTTTAATAAATCAATAACCGTAGGTCGACCTTGGGGATCTTGAGCACTAGTAATCACACCTACAGGTTTGTTAAGAAGGTAATAGTGCAGTTTTTCTGTATGTTTGATAGGCCTTCCATCAACTTCAATGGAATCATCCACCCCAACTTTATATCCTAAAACAGAAATCTTTGCCCCATTTACTTTTACTTTACCTTCAAGAATAAGCTGTTCTGCATGTCGGCGGGATGCAACGCCTGCTTTAGCAATTACTTTTTGAAGGCGTTCTCCATCCTCTTTCTCTTGGCTCATTGTTCTTCCTTTCTGATTTTCGCTGCTAGCGTTTTTATAATTCGAAAGATAATTTTACTCTATCCGCTTTCCAAGAACTTCTGTGTCCTTTAGCAAGGGAGACGCCTCTGTAATCTTGAGATCAAAGATACCTGGTCCAATTTCAGAATACCTATCTTGCACATTTCTCCAGAATTTCTCGTTCTGGGCGCTTTGGGGAAGACGAACAAGGTAATCCCCGGGAAACTGTTGCAAAAGATTAAAAGATGCTTGATCGTCGACAGTATTTAACCTAAATCCAACTCTTCTAGCATAATAAAATGTCATTGGCGGAGGATCACTTAATACTAACACACTTGAGATATCTGTATGATCTTCAATCCACTGGGCTTGACTTAGGTATTCTTGATTCCATTGATACTTAGGGGTTAAATCACTATAGGAACCCTTATAAATCAAGGCCAAAAGCACACTCCCAATAACAGTCCCTGGCAAATATGCAATACCGTCTATAGCATAAGCACTTAATAGGGCAACTAAAGGTAAAACAGGCACTAAGTAATAATCCAAGGGAATACGGGCACAAACTATCCCTATATACAAAATGCTGATTCCCCCCCAAGCCCAAAAGGCTAACCGTGCCGGCGAACGAAAAAAGCAGAGACGCAGCAGCCCTAGGCCAGAGAGAAACAAGACAATATCTGTAAACCCGCCCTTAATATTTTTCTCTAATACTTCCCAATTGATCTTTGCTGAGCCGGCAACTTGCTCAGTTAGTATTCCCGAAACAAATTGACTAGAAGAATCAACATTAAAATGTACCCATACATAATAAACCATTGGTGGAATAAGCACAATCAAACTGTAGCGGATTATTTGCCCTACCCTTTCTTGCAATGGCCAAAAACCTAATAGGAGGGCAACGGGAAACAGCATAAGCTGGGGAAGCTTAGCTAAGATTGCCCCAGCCATTATTAAGCCTGCTTGCCAACTCCCAGTTTCTTTTGGCGAAGTTCTCCATCTCCAAACCATGGCCAGAGCCCAGATACTCCATGCCTGAGCCATTGGTTCAGGCATGACAACTCTCCCATAATAAATCGACAAAGGCATCAGGGAGTAAATTGCTGCGGCAAAAAGTCCAACCCGCTCACTAAATATCCTTCGGCCCAGGTCATAAATTCCTAGCACCGTAAACAACGCTAAAGAGACTGACCAGATCCGCCCCCATAAGTCCGTCCAACCGAAAATTGTCCAAGTCCATGCTAACACATATGGTAAAAATGGAAACTCCAACTCAACATGTTGTGGAGTAACCCCATCATAATTAAGCTGAGGTAAGAAAACCTTTGGAAAATCCAATAAATGCCCTAGCATATGAGTAGCCATGCTAGCTGTATCTGCCTGTCTCCATGCCTGATCATCAAGCAATGGATTTGTAATTCCACGCAGACGAAGTCCTAAAGCCATTAGTAAAATTCCTGCTAAAAGTAAACGATTTATTCCTCGGCCCATTCTACTGTACTCCACTTATTACGTTTTAATTGGTAAATAAGTTGAAAGTAGCCCCAGATTGTAGCCCAAACTCGCATTTTACTGGCACCTTTTTTTAGTTCATAGTGAAGTTTTAAGGGGACTTCCGTTATCCGTTCTGCGAATGGAGCAATCTTCAAGAGCAATTCAACCATCCCCGAAAAATTACGACTAACAATTATATCCGGCCCATATTGACGGGTTCCCTCAGCCAGAAGCTTAAGACGATAAGCCCGATATCCACATGAATAATCGCGGACACCTTTGATAGGAGCAAATAATTGCATGACTTTCCCCGCCCCCCAAGATAATCCCCGACGCCCTAATGAGAGCCCATGTTGTTCTCCTCCTGGGACATACCGGGAAGCAATAACCAGGTCTGAGCCTGAGCAGATTTCCTCATAAAGCAGGGGAATACAATCTGCTGGTTGAGTATTATCTGCATCCATCGTGATGACAATATCCGGACAAATTTTGCTCTCACAAGTTTTTTTGTCTTGATCTTTAATGAGATAAGAGTGATTTAAAACATATTGGAAGCCACTGTTAATAGCAGCCCCTAATCCCTTATTTTGCTCATGATTTACTCCGTGTATATTGTTGTAGTCTTGAGTATATTGATGAACAATATCTAAAGTACGATCTGTACTCCCATCGTTAACTATAACGATTTGGTGAGGAATCTGTGCACAATTTGTTCTGATATCTTCTAACAGTTCAGCAAGTGCTTGATCTTCATTATACGCTGGCAAAACAATATATAGCATACTAACAATGCCCCCTTTTTAGGTTCATTGTTAGTATGCACAAAGTACGTATCAATAAAACACTTTAGTAACTATCCAAACCGAAACGATCAAACCAATAATATCTGCAAGTAGACCTAGCTTTAGGGCGTATCGATATTTTTTTATGCCCACTGAACCAAAATATACCGTCAACACAAAGAAAGTTGTATCCGTACTCCCCTGCAATGTTGAGGCTAAACGACCGATGTAGGAATCCGGACCATATTCATTGATTAACTGTGTTGCCACGCCCAAGGCACCTGAACCACTTAAAGGTCGCATAATTGCTAACGGAATAATCGCTGCAAAATCAGGATCTAATCCTAGCATGTTGATGAGTGGCCGAAGCCAATGGGATAGAATATTAAGTGCCCCGGAATCAACGAACACTCGAATTGCGACCAACATCCCAATTAAGAATGGCAAAATTCGTACACCTGTTTTAAATCCTTCTTCCGCACCTTCTACAAATGATTCGTAAACAGGAACTCCTCGCAAGTAGGCTACAATAGGCACAAGTAAAAGGAGGAGTGGTATGGCCCATCTGGATATCTCTGCGATTATGTTCATAGCTTCCTCCTGCGACGAATTAAGTAATCTACAAGGATGGCCATGAACATAGCGCATCCTGTCGCAACTATAGTAGTCCCAATAATCTCAGTAGGATTAACGGAGTTAGCTTTTAAGCGAACTCCGATAATCGTTGCCGGGATTAGAGTAATACATGAGGTATTCAAGGCCAGAAAAGTGATCATCGCAGGACTTGCCACATCAGGTGTCGGATTTTCTTTTTGGAGTTCTTGCATGGCCTTAAGTCCAAAAGGAGTTGCAGCATTACCTAACCCTAATATATTAGCACTCAGATTCATAATTATGGCACCTAGAGCTTTGCTATCTGGTTTGAGAGATGGAAATAGGCGACGAATTGCCGGCCCAAAAATCCGGGCAATTCCTTTAACTAATCCAGCTTCCTCAGCCAAACGCATTAGACCTAACCATAAACTCATTACTCCGATTAGTTCGATAGCAACCTCTACTCCCAGTTCTGCTGCCTTCATTGCTGATGTAGTGACAGATTCGATGTGTCCGTTTAAAGCAGCGACGACTATACCAATTGCCAACATTAAAAGCCAGATGAGATTAACCATTTCCCACCCCCTGCCTAAATGTATGAAAAGGACAAACAAAAAAGAACGAGATATCCCGTTCTTTCTGCTAATCTTATTCTGATTGGCAATTTATTCTAGTCGCGGGCGATAATAATATCGTCCGTGGTTCTCTTTTTCTTCTGAAACATTCCGCCGATTCTCTCTAATAAATCCGGAACAGTATCAATCAGTCGATCAACTACTACATTACTATCGACTGGGAGAAGTCGGATGTTGCCGTTGCCTACTACTAAAAACCCTACCGGTTGAACGGATACTCCAGCTCCGGCACCTCCACCAAATGGCAGCGCCGGTCCTTGCCCAGGGGTTCCACCCCCAGAATGTCCGGAATCTTTGTCATCCGGCGGAGCAAATTCACTTCCGCCTGCCGCAAATCCGCAAGAAACTTTTGAAATTGGAATTATCACAGAGCCGTCCGGGCTCTCAACCGGGTCGCCCACAATCGTATTTACGTCAACGATTTGTTGGATGCTTTCCATAGCAGTTTTCATTAATGATTCAATCGGATGATTCCCCATGTGTTGTCTACCCCCTTATACCCCGCTTGAACGTTCGTAATAACCTCAGTCCTACAAAAATAATATGGCCTATTCTGAGATGGAATATGCATTGAATATCACAAAAGAAACCTTCTTTTTTAAACTGAGGAACAACTACTATTGCTGGAGACTTTACTTCCATAGTCACTTGTCGATAAAGATAGGAAAGTGCAAACCCAAACATAGCCCAAAAAGACCCAGCTGCAATTGCCGTATGGCAAGCATCTTTGTATCCAATTTCTACTCGCCAATCGATGGACTTACAATGGATTCCTCTATAGAATTGGCGTTTAAGGTGTTTTAAATGCTTGGTAATTAGGGGAATGTTCTGCCACAGCCTACTAAGAAAGCCTCGCCGTATATAACGAACACGAGCTTTGGTTGTACTCTTGCGAACCCCACCTTTCAATTCTGCTACTTGCTCAAATTCAACTTGAGGTCCTTTTTCCCACTCCAATTGAAGGGTTGGAATTTGATAATATGCTCGCCAAATTCCCTTAAAGGCCCTAAAATTTATATCTATATGATCTTCTTCAGCAATGCGTCTATAACGAAAATCTACTCGTATTTTTAAGGCAAAGCCAATTAGAAGTAAAATAAGCATCGCGAGCAAAAAAGCTAAAACCCGCACTCCAACCCCTCCGTACATCATACATCGTCCTGGTGACTAACCCTAAAAGGGTAAGATTCCCAGAATAGAGCTTAATTATTCAATAAGCAAATGTAAATATCTATCTAGAAAGTATTTCCTTTCTAACTTCTGTATTTTAACCCGAATACTACAAAAACTAACCTGTCGCAAATTAGGTGAAATGGAGGTTTCAAATATAATGAGATTAAGAAAAGTTGATCCTGGCACATTTAGTTTTCTGGAGCCGGGCTGGTTTATTTTTCATGTGTTTGCTGTAGTTGGAATGATAATGTTAGGCATGACAATTGAAAGAAAATATTAGCTTAAACAGCATGGAATCTAAAGTAAAAAAAGATGAGCGGTGTATACATTAAACCTGTTACACTCTCATCTTTCTTCATTTCTATTGAATTACTAAAGCCCTTTAAAGATAACCCCTGCTAATGATTCCCTTAAGCATGATTAAATTATCAAATTTGACAATTTCATGCACCTTAGTATGCCTAGAGCCAATAATATGTACTAAGGGGGGATAGTTATGTCCATTCAAATAAATAATGACAATTCCGGCTTTATAGCTAAGGGAATGACGAATTCAGATTTGGATAAAGTTGTTGAAATAGCAGGATACGATTATGATTCAGTGCAAGATATATTCTATTCAACGATGAATCCATGGCAGAGAAAAATTGGATACTGTCGCCTTTTTGATGAAGCGGCAGCTCCTTTAGGAATGATCATCGATTGTGAACCTATTCATTTTGAATATAACAACAAAAAATGGATGATTGGTTTGTGGAAAGGACAATATGATCTAGTTTCCGGAGGAGAAATTGGAGTTTACACCGAAGCTTTTGATTTAAAAATACCGGGATTTTTTACCGGTACTTTTTACAATTGTGCAAGCGATTCTGATCTTCTGCAAATGTCCTTTGTATTAAGGAAAAACGGAAAAGTTCTTTTTAGACGAGAAGGAGAGCATTGGTGGTTAACCGGATTTAAACTGGGCGAATTCTCCGAACCCTCAGAACTAACTATGGATATAAGTATTAATTTGAAAAACAGGCTTATGCGTGATGCCTTTATTGCCGGCCTATATAATGCTGGGTATTCAAAGGCGGACTTAACGATTAATGGAAATTCAGTTAGCTTTTTATATGCTGCTCCTCACTCCGAGCAACCAGTAACTCGCACGGCTGCCACTGACCGGATTATACAAAGAAAAAACGAATTACTCTGTGCTAAATATCAAGAGATCACCCAAGGTCTTGATAATCTGCAAGATAAAGTAGCCGCTATTGAAGAACAGGCCCCGGAGCTTTATCAAAAAATAATTAAAATGGGCAAGGCAAAACCCTTGTTTGGGATTTACGAAACCGTATTACTTGTTTTTCTGGTTGCAGTGGCAACCTACCTCGCCTCTCGAGTACTCAGTGAAGATAACTAGTATTTCCTGTCCTATTGGAAAAACCTACAACTTATTCTATATATAAAAAAGCAATCTCCTTTTAGAATTCTAATTGGAGATTGCTTTTTTAGAATACGATGATTTACTCTTCTTGTGTGCTGGCTACCTCATCATTGCTTAAATACTCAGTTTCTAACTCAGGCAAATCATTTAAGGAACGCAACCCAAAATGCAGGAGAAACTGCTCTGTTGTAGCATAAAGAATAGGTCTCCCGGGGCCATCCTTACGTCCCACATCCTTAACAAGTCCTTTTTCCACTAAAGTTGCTAAGGCCCGATCAGATTGGACTCCTCTGATGAAGTCTACTTCACCTCTTGTTACAGGTTGCTTGTATGCAATTATAGAAAGTACTTCCAAGGCTGCATTAGACAAAGCCTGGGCGGGCTGCTTATATAGGATTTCTATATATCGGGCCACTTCTGGCTTAGTTCCTAATTTGAAGCCGCCATTCATTTCCAGCAAGGCTAATCCGCAAGAGTCTATAGCATATCGCCTTCGTAATTCATAAAGAAGCTCTTCAATTTTGGCTATGTCCAACTCCAGAATCTCACTGAGCTGTACAAGGGTAAGCGGATCCTTGGCAACAAATAAAAGAGCCTCTAAGGCAGCTGTTTCCGGCTCCCTAAACAGCAATTCCATCTACTCCTCTTCTGTAAATTCCCAAGCTTTTTCCGTTGGATACAGCATTATTTCGCTGAGGAGCGTTGCTTGCTCAGCACGCACCTTTCCTGACTTTAAGAGTTCTAACAGCGCCAGGAATGATACAATTATTTCCATGCGTGTTCCAATTCTCATAAGCTGATTGAAGCGAAGCCCTTTGGGATGAAGCAGAACACGGCGCAATACATCCGCGAGCATAAGGTCAATGGCAATTTCATCCGGTTCAACATAGGTGATTTCTTCCCCTTTTTCAGCCCGTTCGATAACCCGACAAAAGGCTTGCCAAAGATCGTCAAAACTTATCCCCTTTAGTGGATCTTCCGGCTTGACATCTGCTAATAAACCCTCAATATTAACTTCTCGATAGTAAGATCGTCCCGATGAGGTTTCTATACTTTCAAAAACCTTAGCCGCTTGTTTGAAGGCTCGATAAGCAATCAAGCGCTCAACCAGTTCCTGGCGTAAATCTTCTTCTTCCCTTGGACTCTCTTCACTTTTCGGGGGTTTTGGCAAGAGTTCTCTTGATTTGATATAAAGTAATTGGGCTGCGAGAACCAAAAATTCAGTGGTTACTTCCATGTCCATGGATTCCATCCGACGAACGACATCTACGAACTGGTCAGCAATTCGGGCAATAGGGATATCATAAATATCCACTTTTTCTTGTTGTATGAGAGTTAATAATAAATCAAGGGGGCCTTGGTAGGCAGGAAGTTCAAATTGAGGACTATTATTTTCACGTTCCATTATAACCCCATGAGGTGGCGAACTTCTTTCATTGTCTGTGAGGTTGTTTCCTGGGCGCGTATGGCACCTTCTTCTAAAACTTTTTCTACTCGGCCGGGCTCTTCCCAATAGGAACGCCTTTCCCTAAACGGACTTATTAACTTCTCTAGATTTTCTGCCAGATTCCGTTTACAAGCGACACATCCTACTTTTCCAGCCCGACATTTTTCTTCGATGTCTGCTACTTCAGGAGTGTAGATTTTATGAAATTTATGAACAACGCATACTTCCGGATGTCCGGGGTCATCTTTACGCAGCCGAGCCGGATCGGTTACCATTTGTTGTACCCTGGTCTTAATCTCTTCAGGAGAGGCGGTCAAGGATATAGCATTATGATAACTCTTACTCATTTTCCGTCCATCTACTCCCGGGAGGAGAGGAACTTTGCCTATTAAAGCCTTCGGTTCAGGAAAAGCGGTTCCATAAAGATGATTAAAACGACGAGCAATTTCCCGACAAAGTTCAACATGGGGAATTTGATCTTCACCCACAGGTACAGCATCTGCTTTATAGACCAAAATATCCGCTGCCATCAAAAGAGGGTACCCCAAGAAACCATATGTACCCAGTTCCTTACCCTGTTGACTCAATTGTTGAATCTGATCCTTGTAGGTGGGTACTCTTTCAAGCCAGGACAGAGGGGTAAACATGGAAAAAAGCAAATGAAGTTCCGCGTGCTCTTTGACATCTGATTGAAGAAAGATAGCACTCTTTTGAGGATCAATTCCAACACTGAGCCAATCTAAAGCTATTTCTCTACGTAAACTTGGAAAGTCTAATTTATCTTCATATCCCGTCGTCAAGGCATGTAAATCAACTATGGAAAAATAACTTTCATACTCATCCTGAAGGGTCACCCAATTTTGAATGACACTTAAGTGCCCAATATGCAAAGCCCCTGTTGGGCGCATTCCGCTAAATATTCTACCTTTCATATTAACAATCCCTTCTATTTCTTAGGTCTATTGTAATTTATATTATTATCACTTTACACTAAAAATGGGGTTAGTATCAGTGAAATAATTTTCTGGTAAGCATCAAATATCCCAATTACTGTCGGAGACAGTACATTGCCAAGCACATCTGTAAAGAGAAGGACAATCAGGATAACAAATCCATACTGCTCGATCATTTGCAATTGAGGAGCAAATCGTTCAGGCAGCAGACTACTAAGCACACCAAATCCATCCAAGGGAGGGATCGGCAAAAGATTAAAAACTCCTAATCCCAAATTCATCAGAACAGTGGATTGAAACACTAATGAAAGTATACCACTCCACTCGGAGGCTTCTAACCAAAGCATTGTTAAGAACCATAATAACATAACCACAAAAGCCGTAATCAAATTCATGATCGAACCGGCTAAGGAAACCATCATCTGTCCTCGCCTCTTATCTCCCCGATAATAATGAGGATTGGTTATAACGGGTTTAGCCCAACCAAAGCGATATAAGAGTGCCATTAAAGTCCCAAACAGATCTAAGTGGACAAAGGGATTCAAGGTTAAACGTCCCTGACTTCGTGGTGTCGGATCTCCTAAGCGATCGGCAACCCAAGCATGAGCAAACTCATGAAAAGCAAACCCGATCATCAAAGCAGGAATGTTTGCGATAATAGTCGCTAACTTGATATCGAACAAATCTCTACCTCCTTCTAACCTGGGAATTAACCAATTGACGAGCGATTCCCTGCTCTTCTTCTACTGTACTTATTCTACCCTCGAGCCAAGCCATACGTACTTGAGCCAGAATTTCTCCAATTTCAGGGCCTTGTTTTAAGCCCATCTGAATAAGAGTCTTGCCATCAAGAGCCATATTAATTCTCTGCCCGGCTTCCATACACTCAGTTATTCGTTTATTATATCTTCCATCCCGGGCTAAAGTGGTCACGACTCTATTAGGGGCCTTATTTAGGAGATGATCCAATTCACTGATGGTTAAAGGCTTTTCTAAGGAGTCTCGCAATTGTACATAGGCGATTGTTTCATCACGCATAGATTTATTCAATATAACCCGCTCCAGAACAATTCCGATTTCCGCAGAGTCCATCTGGGAAAGAGAAATCAGCCAGCGTAAATTCAATGACCATTCCCCACTCCCTACAGCATCCTCTAAGTTAAAATTCCAAGCCAGATCTTTACCGAACCAAGCCTTAAATAAACCACTGTTCACTAAAAGCTGCCCCATGGTCAAGTAATTTGCTTCTCTATAGATAAGCAGAATCTCCTCAGTAAACCGTTCCACGCTTAGCTTAGATAGAACCCCGGTCTCTATCGCAGTATGTAAGGCATCGAGAGTCTCTTTAGCAAAATCAAATTGATATCGTTCGGCAAAACGTATTGCCCGAAGCATTCGGGTAGGGTCATCGATAAAACTGATATTATGCAGGAATCGTATTTTCTTCTGTTGTAAATCTTGTTTACCGCCATAATAGTCAACAAGCTCTCCGTAACGATCTGAGTTGAGACAAATGGCCATAGAATTAATGGTAAAATCCCGTCGGAACAAATCATCCCGAAGGCATGACTCTTCAACCTGTGGGAGTGCTCCCGGAAATGAATAATGTTCCCATCTCGTACTTGCTATATCAACATGACTTCCATCAGGAAAAATAATTTGTGCTGTTCCAAACTTTATGTGCTGAGTCAGCTTTCCATTCGGTATCCGCCGCATTAAAGCTTGGGCAAATTGGCCACCGCTGCCTTCTACAACAAAATCTAGATCTTGGGTAGGGACAGTAAGGAGCAAATCCCTGACAAATCCTCCTACAACATAGACTGAACACCCTTCTTCCTCCGCCGTATCTCTTACTGCTTCCAGAAGATTTTGGGTTTCTTTGGGCAAACATTCTAGCAAATCTAAAATATCTTGGCGCATAGCTGCGCTTCTTTCTCGAGCGAGTTGCGTTTCGATAGGAATTGACGTGCCGTGAACAAGACGCAAAACATCTGAACGCGAAACAATACCAACAAGATTTCCGTCTTCCACAACGGGCAAACGCCCGATATCATGCTGAACCATTAATCTATGAACTTCATCCCAAGGCACATCTGCTTCTACTGTAGATACCTTAGTAGTCATAAAGCCTTTGACAGGTGCATGCTTCAAGCCATGCTTAATAGCCTTATCCACATCGCGCCTGGAAATAATCCCCACCAAATTCTTATCCTCTGTAACCGGCACGCCGGTATGACCGTAGCGCAATAAGATTTGTTCTACTTCACCGAGTTTTGTCTCGGGTGATACAGTCTTAACCGGATAGCTCATGATATCTCTGACTAGATGAGGGCGTTTTGCCCGGCTCTTGATCGCTGAACGCAGTTGCTTTAATATATCAGACAGCTTCGCATCTTTAATAGTTGCGGAAGCTGCTCTTTCGTGCCCTGCTCCTCCAAACAATTGAACTAAACCGTTAACCGGCAAGCCCCGGCCTCTTGAGCGGCCCACTATATACACCCGGTTTTCCATCCTTACCAAAAGAAACCAGGTATCTGCCCCTTCTAACTCTCCTACTCGATGGGCTAATAAAGCCAAGCCACCCACATAGTCCTTAATCTCGGCATAGGCAATATAGACAGGTAATCCATCAAAGAATTCTGTTTGTCCAGAATCTAAGAGCTGTTGCAAAAGATCTTTTTGTTCCTCAGTAAGAGGGCGACGCAAGTTATTAGAAATTACCCCTAAGTTCGCACCTTGTTCTAATAAATAAGCCACAGCGTGAACATCACGTACTGTGGTACTATCAAACAACAGACTTCCGGTATCATCATAAATCCCAATAGCAATTAACGTTGCTTCGAAACTACTAAGGGGCAACCCCATCCCTGCTAATTTTTCCACAAGAAGAGTAGCACAGGCACCAACCGGTTCGATTACCATACCTGCTTTAAGTGTACCTGCATAGGGATGGTGGTCATAGATCTCTACCTCAACACCAGGGAGTCTAGCCACCTTCTCCCCTAAAAACCCTACTCGACGAAGCTCATGGGTATCTACTAAAATTACCCGAGAAACCTCCTCCAAATCAATATCCTGAGCCCTGCGGAACCGCAATAGATCTCGAGACAATGCTAGAAAATCTTGAACAAAAACATTTGGCTTTCCATCCATGACCAAAACACTGTTCGGATAAATCTTCTGAGCTGCTACCATCGAAGCCAACGCATCGAAATCGATTTGGCGGTGAGCCAAAATGATGTCCATTCTACATCCTAATCTCCTATCCTTGTAATTATCTTTAAATTATATCATCGATGGCCTATTCACAGCAACTTGAATGCTTTCAGCCTACATACGGTAATGAAACATCCCCTGGAAGTTATTAAAAATTCTCTCTGGGACAAGCTTATCTCCAACAATTATTGAATAGCCAACCATGCTCAAAAGAAAAATCAGCAAAATGGTACTAAGTGGTATTCTGCGGTTAAACAGCAATCCGACTCCTGCCAAAATTAAAATTAGTGGCCACAAATCTATAACATGAGCCCATAATCTCCAAGATAGGAAACCATAATTGAGTAGAAAAAAGATAACTCCTAAAGTGATTAGAAGCAGTCCTCGGCTTAGGTTATCAAAGACTCTATTCATCTTTTCCCACCCCGCGCAATAATAAAGATCCCGATAACAATAAGAAATATGGGCCACATTTTACTCATGTCAAACCAATACGGAAACCAGCGTTGAAGTAAAAAAACGACTCCTAAAACAACTAAAACTCCCCCTGCAACTATGGAGCGATTTTCACGCGGGTTATTCACTGGCTTCCCATAATCTCTAGCCTCTTCTTTGAGATCAGAAATAATCTCCTTCCCTCCATCTCCAACATCATGCTTATAGTTACCCAAGTTATCATGCTCAGCAGGATCAACGGGGATAATTATCCAAGCTGCAATATAGGCTAAGAACCCTACTCCTCCTGCAAATAAAGCGATCAGAGCGATGAGCCTGACTAATGTAACATCGACTCTGAAATAGTCTGCCAGACCTCCACAGACTCCTCCAATCATTTTATCTCGTACCGACCGGTAAACTCTTTCTGGCATTTTTCTGTTCCCCCTATTTATTGATTAGTGTTCACAATTGTATTACGCAACAAGGAGTAGAAATGTTTCACTTCAAAGGAAATAAAAAATAGAAGAAGGATTAAGCCTGTGGCTTAAGCTTCTTCTATCATTTACGTTAGAAAAAATTAAATATTGGTATTAATTTCTTCGGTAGCTTGCTCAATCTCTTCAAGAGACATCCCATCTTTGCCCAAATTAAACTTAATTGCGTCTGACCAGAAAGCGCATTTAGCACTAATCTTTTTATAAGCCTTGGCATTGGTCTTATTTTCTTTGGCTCTTGCTTCAGCATTTGATTGTACAATTGAGCAAATATAAAGAGCTTTGACGCGAGCATCCTTATCAAGATCACCAAATGTCTGGTTCAATTCAGCAATTAGAGTCCGATAGTACTCAGAAAACTCCTCAAAAGGAATTTCCGTATCCATGTGTAAGTATTCTTTCAACTTTTCAAGCAGCTTATCCAATGTTCACCCTCCAAAAAAACCTAATTAATCTTATATAGTATATAACCCTTTAAATAAAATAACAAGGGTTTAGTTTATTGTGTTAAATCACTGGAAAAATACAGAGGTTGTCTTACCTTCATCTAAAAGGCGTCTAATAATAGCATGGGATTTCAAAGGGTCAACCTTCCAATAACTAATTTCATCCTCAATGAGAAAATTACCTGGTAATGTCTGGGAAATGACTTCCGGATTTTTAAAGTGGTTAAGAATATTGGCTAGTGACCATAGTTCACCGACCGAAAGATTTGTTTCCATGGATTTTGTCATTTGGGCAATCAAGGCAGGCAATTTTGGCAGAGTTTTAACTTGTTTCAATTCCTTTACCATCGCTTTAAGCACTACCTGCTGACGAGAAGTTCTGGAAATGTCCGCCAAAGCGTCTTGCCGAAATCTGGCATATTGCAAGGCCTGTGTCCCATTTAAACGCTGAGTTCCTTTTTTAAGGTTGATCGTTCCATCTTCCTTGTCCCCAGTAACATAATACATATCTTTCTCTACGGTAACGGTGATTCCACCCAAGGTATCAATCATTTTCTTAAAACCGTTGAAATTTGTCAAAACATACCCATCGATGGGCTGACCTGTGATTTCTTCAACTAAGGATTGCGTGGTTATTAGTCCTTTCCCTAAACGTGCTGCTGCATTGATTTTTTCTTTACCATAGCCAGGAATATTGACTTGAGTGTCTCTGGGAATAGACAGCAAGGAAATTTGGCCATTTACCGTGTTGATACTGGCTACCAGAAGAGTATCAGTGTTACTATATGATTTTTCACCAGGTCTTTGATCAACCCCAACTAAAAGCACCGTGAACTGCTTCTGATTAATGGTCGGGATAGATTCTTCGATAATTACATCAAGATTATTACCGATAGGATCTTGATTAGGAACATCAGAATCGGTAATCTCACTGACAGAATCCGGATTATTCGATTCATTTTCACGAACCTTATTTTCACCTTTGTTATTAGACTCTAATAACCCTTCATTTTTCTTTTCCAAACTATTATATTCCCGTATTGTTTTTTCGTCCCTTCGCAATTCCACCTCTGTTTTAGCCAAAGTAAGAGGTGGTCTTTCCAATCCAAAAAACTGTTGAACTGCAAAAAAATCACCCACAACTAAAAGTATGCCCAGTAGAAATCCGAGAAGTAGTGAGTTTTTGTAGGCCCCTATGACCCGGAAAAGTGTTTTCAAACAATGCTTTTTTTCTTTCATCCGAGTCCACTCCAATCTAATCACTTTATCCTTAGCATCAAACAATCTCCTCGGAAATATTCTAGATAATCTCAAAAAAACACAAAAAAAATCCCTTCCCGGGACTTTTCCTTCAGCTAAATCCATTTTTTATTAGCAAAATTCCTTTATTTCATATAAAGGATACACCCTCTACATTTTATTTACATATAATACCAATGACCTAGGCATACCCCACGAAAAATTAGCGCAATTTAAGCTAAATCTTTTTAGCGAAAGGGGGAGACTAACATTGAATTACGAATACTCCTATGGCCATACACCCGCATTAAGAAATCCTTGCCTCTTTCAACAAAACATGATTCGTCCGACTCCCACTTATTACCCCACTCCAAAACCAACTTCTGCAACAATTAATAGATATAACCCTTATTCTAACCAATATCCCCGTTCTAACCTTTATCCCCGTTCCCAATCCCCTTCGCCCTACTTTCATTATCCTAATCCTTATAATAGTAATTTAACTGGTTATCCCATCTCTTCAGCGCTTCCATTATTCTCTTCTCATTCTGTTCCCACTTATTCTTATGCTCCCACGGTTTCATCTAAAGGATTAGTGATTGTTATGATCGCGACCCTCGTATTAGTTGCTCTTGACTTAGTAATCGTCCGTCCCCAAAAGCACAGGTCCGAAGCCTATCAAACGAACTCCAACATTTAAGCTGAGCTATCCTCAAATTTCAGCTCTAATCCCAGACAGGGCCAGAGTAAACTCCTATCTTTCCAAGCGATCAGGTAAAACATCGTTTCTCAATAAATCAAAGTAGGTTTCTTGCCTTACTATTATATCCGCCTGCCCATCCTTACAAGGATTACTGCCGGTCGTGGAAGCTGATTTTTATTTGAAGACATAGAATAATTAGGCACATTATCTGTCATCCCTCCGTCTACTGCAACATATTTCCGAACCCGGTAATTTCTTTAATAGAACCGATAGTATATAGCTATCCATTTATGTCAGAAAAAACCGGCAACAGAAGGAGGTCTTCTGTTGCCGGTTTACATCTCTGCCACACCTCAGGGAGAATGAGGTAGATAAAATTTGATTAGGCACCTCGTTGCTCCTCTTTACTTTCTTCTCCCCTAGTGCCCGGACTAGGAACTCCTATAACAGACCACTTGCCGCATCGGTCTCCCCATCTGGCTAAGCTCTTTCCATCTTGGGTAATCTCAACGACTTCACAGCGGTTTGCACATCCTTTACAATCAAAGCTTTTTGCTTGAAACTGCGTATCACCCAGGTTCAAGCCACGAAATTGAGTTCGGATATCTTGCCGCAGTCCTACTTTTTCCTGAGCTAGGTATGCTGCACCCAGCGCACCCATCACATTGTAATTTTCGGGCACTATGATGGATTGACCCAGCTCTTCTTCAAAGGCTTTGCAGATACCAGGGTTAGCAGCTACACCTCCTTGAAAAAAAATAGGCCCCCGGATCTCTTTGTTTTTGCCGACATTATTTAAATAGTTTCTAACCATAGCCTGACAGAGACCAGCCAGGATATCAGGTAAGGAGTGCCCGAGCTGCTGTTTATGAATCATATCCGATTCTGCAAAAACTGAACAGCGTCCGGCGATACGAACAGGATTTTTTGCTTCAAGGGCCAAATGTCCAAACTCTTCAATCTTTATACCCAGGCGCGATGCTTGTTGATCCAGAAAGGAACCAGTACCCGCTGCACAAACAGTGTTCATCGCAAAATCAGATACCACACCATCTCTGAGAATAATTATCTTCGAATCCTGTCCGCCAATTTCAAGAATTGTTTGTACTTGGGGATTAACTCGGGAAGCAGCAACGGCATGGGCAGTGATCTCGTTCTTAATAACATCGGCACCCAATAATGTCGCCGCAAGCTGTCGGGCACTCCCCGTTGTTCCTACGCCAATAATTTCTGCTGACTTTCCGATTTTTGATCTTAGAAGTCTAATCCCCTCTTGAATGATTTGCATAGGACGCCCTTGTGTTCTTAGATAAAGTGCTTCTTTCACGGTATTGTCCTGGCCCAGCAGGACTATATTTGTACTGACCGATCCAACGTCAACACCAAGAAAGTATTTATCATCCCCCAACACTTAACACTCCTTCTCTTGTTTGAATGCTTTCCTGAAGTAGCCGCGCCCTTTCGAGCATATCTACATACGCTTCCAAGCGAGTTTGTATGCCAGCATGCCCGGTATGCTCATCTACAATCAGAGTCATAATCGGTATTTTGTAAGCATCTTGTACTTTGGGCAGTACGCTGGCGGCAACAATTTCAGGCATGCACGATAACGGAAAAACCTGAATAATTCCATCATACCCTTCTCGCGCAAATTTAACTGCTGCCCCTACTGTTTCAATACCATGCCCTCCAACAAAATGAGGCAAAAAAGGTTTAGCATGTTTAGAATAAGATCTAATTGATCGATAACCGGGTGCTAATCCTTGGAAAATATGGCTTCCTACCCATCCTGAAAGATAAATTGAACGGTCTACTTCCACCCCTAAACGCCCTAACTCTTCTTCGATACCCACAGAACTGAAAGGATCAAGTATTGTATAGATTTCACCGATAATACCTATTCGCAAGGGTTTAACACTCTCCGTGTTAAGTCCCTCTTGGCGTTCTCGAATACTCTCTTGCACCCAAGCTACTGTATCTTTAACCTTCTTTTCCGTCATCGCCTGAACCAGCTGCTCTTTAGCTTTTTCATATAACTTTTCTGTAAGTGCAGGATTAGGAAGCCGCGGTCGGGCCGCATGAATCAAATCTTCAACTCTGTCTAAGGCAACACTCTTTAAATATGCAAATCGCATAGCCATTAAGATTTTAGCCCAAGAATTCTTCGTCCCAGCTAAAAAACGAATCCGTTTAGCCAACCCCAGCAAACTTCCATCAGGTGGTTCCAGAGTGACTACTTCGTAGTTATACCCAGAATCAATAAGGATTTGGCGTTCAACTTCCCCATAGTAGCCAAACCTGCAAGGCCCGATTCCACCTGTGATTACAATCGTATCTGCCCCTTCATTGGCTGCTTCTATATAATTTCCCAGATTTAATTTTAAAGGCAAGCAGGCTGATTCCGGGGATAACTTAGTTCCTAAATTCAAAGTCCGTTTACTATTAAAAGGCGGAACCACTACTTCTACATTCAATGATTCAAAGAGCGTTTGAATCACTATCCAGGCATTCCCCATATGTGGAAACGTAACCTTCATGGACCCTCCTCCTTTCGACCATATCCAAAAAGGCTTCCAGCCGAGTAACCAAACCAGCCTCGCCACTGTGTTCATCCAGGGTAATTAACATATATGGCTTATGTTTCTCTCGTGCTTTTCGTGAAACTAATTCTTGGATTATTGAGTCGGTTCCACAACCAAAACATGTAAGATAAATAATTCCATCAACCCTTTGATCCTCTGCATATTTATTTCCCGCCCCAAAAATTTGCTTAGAGTGACTCCAAAATATTTTCTTTCGTAACCCGGACAGATGACCTTCAATATCTTCTTGTCGAACATTTTGGACTAATTCCACATCTACCTTTTCATGAAGTTTTCTAAGTAGGTTTAAGTTGGCATAGGATTCATGAGTTAAATAGGAATGGCCAACTAAGGCAATTCTCAATCGGTCGGATTTCTCCCCTACTGCTAAATGCGGCTGCTTTTCAGCTTTATCGCCGATCAATGAAATTTTTGAGATCATCCGTTCTTTCCAGGTAAGAGGGGCATTAGATATATTACTTTCAGTGAAATCCCATGAAGCAGACTCAACTTTATTAAGGCTGTCTTCAAAATCCCACTCTGCCCCCATTGTGTTTTGATATTTTTTTTGCCATTCCATACCTTTGTTAAAAGCCTGTCGGATCTCAGCTTTGCTTTTACCCAATTGTTCGGTCAAGACCTCCAGATCCTTTAAAACCTGACGTTTACTATTACGCCAATTCAAGGTAACCGTTAAAACTGACTGGCCCTCAGGAACTGCCGGAAGCACGCTTTCCGGGATACCCAAAAACTTCGGGCAAGTGTAAGTATCCGCTTCAATACTAACCATTCGAGGCAGGAAAATGTAGTCAACATTTTCTAAAGCTTGAATATGCCCAGCTAACAGTTTAAGCGGTAAACATGTTTCATCACTTGCTTTCTTTAGACCCTGATCCATAATCTTTCGATGAGTGGGCGGTGATATCACTAGCTCAATGTCTAAACTATGGAAAAATCCAGCCCAAAAAGGGAAGTAATCAAAATAATACAAGGCACGAGGAAAACCAATTCTCACTAAACTTGCATCCTTTCATATTTCCATCCAGTTGAATATTTTTAAAACAACATATGGCCCTACCTTTAAGCCCCCAGAATTCCTGATGTATTGATATTTTGAGGACGTTAAAAGTCCTGCATTATGGCTGACGATCTTTATCTTGCGGCTTTAGAATACTGGGGCGTTGGTTTCTAAGGGTAACCGGCGACCGGACCAAAATTCCCTTCATTGCCTTTGCATCAAAAGGCAGGAGCGGCCAAAGATAAGGCACACCAAAGGAGCTTGTCCGCCATAAAAGGAAAAATACCGCGGCCGCTCCAACCAAAAAGCCAATATAGCTGAAAAAACCAGTGGTAATGATCATAAACAATCTCGATAAGCGATTGGCAAGACCTAGTTCATAGCTGGGTGTAGCAAATGTCCCTACGGATACGATAGCAATATACATTACAACCTCCGGTGTAAACAGCCCGACCTTAACCGCAATATCGCCAAGCATGAAAGCAGCAATCAGACCTAAAGCTGTTCCTAATGGACCCGGAGTATGTATTGTTCCTAAGCGGAGGAGATCTACGCCAAGTTCGGCCAGTAATACTTGAATAAATAGAGAAATCTTCGTTTGTTCTGTTACACCGATAAATTGAAGCCCTTCAGGCAGTAACTGGGGATTCATAGCTGCTGCTAACCAGAGAGGCAAAAGAAAAAGGGCTGCAAAGATTCCCGCAAATCGTACCCAACGAAGATATGCCCCTACTATTGGTTCTTGACGATATTCTTCAGCATGCTGAACATGGCTCCAATAAGTAGACGGTGCAATAATCACTGAGGGAGAGGTATCAACTATGATGACAACATATCCTTCAAGCAAATGAATAGCTGCCACATCCGGGCGTTCCGTATAACGAACCCGAGGATAAGGATTCCAGAATTTGCTTCCTAAAATAAACTCTTCGACGCTCTTTTCAGCCATGGGAATCCCATCAATTTTGATTGCCTGGATGTCTTTTTGAATTTTTTCTACCATATCTAAATTGGTGATATCTTCAATATAAGCCAGACAAACATCTGTCTTTGATCGTCCTCCCACCTGGACTAATTTCATGCGCAGTTTGGGATCTCTTAAGCGTCGGCGTACTAAAGCGGTATTCATGACAAGAGTCTCTGTAAATCCATCCCGACTTCCCCGAGTCACACGCTCGATATCCGGTTCCTGGGGGGCTCGGGCAGGATATGATCTGGCATCTACAATAATCGCCTTATCTTGTCCCTCGACAAAGATCGCCATTGGCCCCGACAAAATAAAATAGAGAACTTTGTCCATGGTTTGCGCTTCAGAAACTTGAAGATTGACAATGCGTCCCTTAACTAATTTTTCGAGAGCATTTACGACAAGGTCAGAGCGTTCTAAGTCAATTAAAGCATCAATTATCAGGCTGGCTACCTGGGAATTGACCATACCGTTAACAGAATAAATGGCAACTTTTTTACCACCAATGGACATTTCCCTGAGCACGATATCAAAACAATCCGGAACTCCTAATTCCCGATTTAAAAAATCAACGTTCTCTTGATAACTCTTGCTCACCGGAATATTCTTTTCACTGGAATTATCGTCCATACTATTCAACTCCCCCCTAAACGTGGTTCGTGGTTCGTATCTCAGTTGCTAGTCGTTTCGACTAGTTAAAGTAGATTTTTGTTATCCTTTGGGTTTGAAGGTTACTGACATCAAGTAGCCGAAAAATACAGCTGCAGCTATTCCTACAGCTGTTGCTTCAACTCCCCCGGAGAATGCTCCCATAATCCCCCGTTTCTCAACTGCTTCCATGGCCCCTTTGGCTAATGAATACCCAAAACCAGACAAAGGAATCGAGGCTCCCGCTCCTCCGATTTTTATTAAGGGCTCGTATAGTCCCAATGCTCCTAAGATTGCTCCGCCAGAGACAAAAGATACTAACACATGGGCTGGAGTAAATGAGGGTTTGGTAAGATCCATAAGAAGCTGACCTATCACACAAATTGTCCCACCGACTAAAAAAGCCGGAATAATCATATCAAACATACTTTAGATCCTTTCTTTTACTTCTCAATAACAACTGCATGTCCAATACCCGGAATAGATTCCCCTTGTAATGCTGAGGTAGGACTATGCAGGGCACCACTGCCAACAAGCATAACCTTGTTTAACTCTCCGGCTTTGATCCGCTTAAGAATATCCCCAGCAAAGACTACAGAAGAACAGCCACACCCGCTCCCTCCTGCATGAACATCCTGTGTATGATCATAGATCAAAACCCCGCAGTCAGTGAAATTTGTGCCGGTATCTATACCGCTCTGCTTTAATAACTCACAGGCTAATCCTAACCCCACTCCCCCCAGATCCCCTGAGGCGATTAAACTATAGTCTGTGGGTTGAAGTTGAATATCTTGAAAGTGGTTTAAGATTGTATCTGCTACTGCGGGGGCCATCGCTGCCCCCATATTATTAACATCCTTTACGGCAAAGTCTATTACTTTGCCAATCGTGGCTGAGGTAATTCGCGGCCCAACGCCACTGCTGCTGAGGAGGACACTACCGGCTCCGGTGACAGTCCACTGGGCACTCAAAGCCCTCTGAGAGCCTTGTTCCGTTGGCAAACGATATTGTCGTTCAGCGGTGTCATGATGACTTGATACCCCTACGAGAATTTTCTCGGCAAATCCACCATCAATTAACATACTTCCAACCGCTAACCCGAGAGCCATGGTTGAACAAGCCCCGTACAACCCAATAAAGGGCAAAGCCATTTGCCTAGCTGCAAAATTCGAGGAAATAATCTGATTCAGCAAATCTCCAGCGAGCATAAAATCAATTTGCTCCTTTTGGATAGAAGCTTGATCCATAGCCCCCTGCATCGCCTCTTGAAGCATTTTGCTTTCGGCAACCTCCCAAGACTTTTCCCCATTTATTCCGTCTTTACAGACCTTATCGAAGCTTTTTCCGAGCGGCCCTTGTCCTTCTTTAGGACCAACCACAGAATAGGATGATAGAATAACCGGCGGATTAGCAAATACAACTGTTTGGTTTCCTACTCGTTTTAAATTCATTATTTAACCCTTCCCATTTTAGTGAGTTTAAATCACATTTAATATCCGTCGTCCCATACTTACCTCAGTGTAAAAGGTAGTACGCAAAACCCACCACAATTGAGGTAGCAATTCCATACACTAATACCGGTCCAGCGACTGTGAACAGTTTAGCCCCAACACCCATTACATAACCCTCGCGTCTAAATTCCATGGCAGGCGAGACAATTGAATTTGCAAATCCTGTTACCGGAACGATTGAACCGGCTCCCGCAAACTTACCAATTTCATCATAAATCCCTAGACCGGTTAACAAAGCTCCTATAAAAATCATAGTAGCTGTTGCGGCAGTGGAAGCTTCAAGTCGCGCTAACCCAAGAGAGATAAAAAAGTTAATTATAATTTGCCCTATTGAGCAAATAATTCCCCCTACAATAAAGGCTAGTATTACATTCTTAACAACAGTAGGCTTAGGGGTATACTGTTCAGTCAGCTTCTGGTATTTCTCCGGGGTTACTGGAATTGCAGGTTTAGGCGAAGATTGATCATCCATCACAACACCCTCCTTTCTAAACACTCAGATAGGTTGTATTATCTGGCATATAAGTATAAATTATACTTTTTGCCAAGCTGATTGAATAAACTTTCTAAATTCGACATAGCCTTACAAGGAATTCCCAAAATCAAAGCAGGAAAATTATGGATTACAGCGAAATCTTAAATACTCATATAATTAGGGGGAATGGTCTTGAACCTTGAAAAAAAAATAGAACGCCTGACCCTACTACTGCGTATAGACGGCGAACTAGACATGCACACTGCTCATACTCTTCGACAAGCCATAGATAATGAAATTGAAAAGCGGGGAATTCGAACGGTCATCCTTAATCTTCAAGACGTTCAGTTTGTCGATAGTTCTGGTCTAGGGGTCATCTTGGGTAGGTACAAGAAACTACTTCCTTTGGGCGGAAAGTTGAAAATTACAAATGTACCCCCCCACATTTATAAAATCATGGAATTATCCGGTTTACCTAAAATCATCAGCTTCTATCAAGACGAAGCACATGCCTATGAGGAAGGAAGGGGAGCTTAATATGAAATCTAACCAAATAACCCTTACATTTTCAAGTATCGCTGAAAATGTAAGCATTGCCCGATTACTCATTGCTTCTATAGGAGGGCAATTAGATCTTTCACTAAACGACATCGAAGAACTCAAGGTAGCTGTTTCGGAAGCTGTTTCCAATGCGATTATTCACGGTTACAAAAGTAACCCCGATAACATTGTTTATCTCAATCTAGAAATCACAAAAGACAGCTTGATAATTGTAGTAAGAGATAAAGGATGCGGCATTTCAGATGTAGAGCAAGCAATGCAACCCGCTTTTAGTACGGATCCTGAACGAATGGGCCTGGGCTTTGTCTTCATGCAATCTTTCATGGACGAGCTTCAAGTAGACTCTAAGCTTGAAGTGGGAACAACTGTAACCATGAAGAAGCACCTCAAGCAAACACCCATCTCCTCTCATTAGGGGGGGCGCATTATGATTCAACGATTATCAGAAATGAATCTCCCCCATTTCCCTTTGCTCTCAGATAAAGAGATGATGGAATACCTTCATGCCGCTAAAGAAGGTGACGTTGAGGCTCGTGAACGTTTAATCAATTGTAACTTGAAACTAATATTTAATTTGGTTCAACGCTTTTCACATCGTGGTTATGAACTGGAAGACCTCTTTCAGATTGGTACAATCGGACTAATTAAAGCCATTGACAAATTCGACTTTAGTTATGGAGTTAAATTTTCAACCTATGCAGTCCCTATGATTATTGGAGAAATACGACGTTTTCTCAGAGATGATCACCCGGTTAAGGTTCCTCGCTCCTATAAAGAACTGGTCTATAAAGTAAATCGTGCTCGAGATGAGCTATCTGCCACTTTAGGCAGAGAAGCCACTATTGGGGAAATTGCCAACAGTATTGGAGTTGAACGAGATGAGATCGTCGCCGCACTCGAGGCTATCCAAAGTCCAACCTCTATCTATGATACCCTCTATCAAGATGACTCTGATCCTATCTACGTTCTCGATCAACTCTCTGAGGAAAAGGATTTGGATCCCGGTTGGTTCGAGAAGATTGCTCTTAACGAGGTCTTGGACAAGCTTCCAGAAAGAGAAAAGCGCGTCCTGCTAATGCGTTTTTACGAAGATAAAACTCAGAGTCAAATCGCTAGCCTGCTTAATCTCTCCCAAGTTCAAATCTCGCGGATTGAACGCGCCGCTCTTCTTCGAATTCGCCAGCTATCTCAAGTCAATGACCGTTCGGACATTGACGGTGATAAATCGGACTAATCAACTGCCAGTTACTAGCAATTAAAAACCAAATACACCTTTCATAGTACGTGTCAACTGATCGACCAACCCTGCTTTAGCAACAGAGCGATCCGCTATTAAGTTGACACTTGCTTGCAGCTGTTCATTTTGATAAAGGAGAACCTCCCCTAATTTTTGTCCTTTTTCAATAGGTGCACTTATTTCTGGGTTAAGCTTTGTCTCGACCCAGAAATTTTTGTCTTTTCCTTTTTCAACCGTTGCTCCCAAGGCTTTCTCCGTGATAGCAACAGCCTCATTTTCAACCCCTTTACTCACCTTAACCACACCTTGCTTTTCTTCAGCGGGTGCGAACTGTTTAAATTCGTATTTAGCAAACCCATAGTTATAGATTTTCATAGATTCTGCAAAATGTCCTCTGACTTGAGGTACGCCCATAACCACACATATTAACCTGAGTCCATTTCTCTCAACCGTTGAAGCAAGGCAATACTTAGCTTCATTAGTCCAACCAGTTTTTAGCCCATCAGCTCCGGGGTACCACCATAATAACTTGTTTGTATTCCAAAGTTTGAATTTGCCCTCGCGCAAGTCATATTCTTTGATACTAGTCAGTTTACGAATAAGGGGGTATTTTAGAGCTTCCTTAGATATGGTTGCTAAGTCATATGCGCTTGTATAATGCCCTTCAGCCGGCAGCCCATAAGCATTCGCAAAATGGGTATTTTTCAGTCCTAATTCTTGTGCCTTGCGATTCATTTCTTCTACAAAGGCTTCATGGGTACCGCTGACGTGTTCAGCAACTGCAACACACCCATCGTTAGCTGACCCGACTGCTATGGCAATTAACATTTGCTCTAAGGAGAATGTTTCACCGGGCTCAAGATAAATCTGTGAACCCCCAAGTTTACAGGCATTTTCACTCGCTGTTACTGTGTCTGTCAGTTTGACTTTTTCTTGAGCTACTGCGTCAGCTGCTACCAACAAGGTCATAATCTTCGTAACACTGGCAGGTGGTAACTCTTTATGAGATTCTTTTTCATACAGTATTCGACCAGAAGCTGCGTCCATTAAAATGGCGCTTGTCGCTTCAGTCTCGATCTCAACGCCTAAGACCGGCTGCACCTTCATAAGACCTATGTTCCCAAGGGCAATTACCATAGCAAAAACTATTGATATAATTTTACGCATCCTTTTGTCCCCCCTCATGAAATTTAGTGTGAATTTATTATTCCCGAAAACTTAAATTATATTGAATCCCACCGATAAATAGAAAAAAAGCATTTGTTAACTACATTAGCTAACAAATGCTTTTTTCTTGTTTACTTGCCATACCGTTTCAAGGGTACTTTGGCATCTCTCAGTCCATGCCAGTAACAGGGACTAAAGTAGCGCAGACTTATTTTTGAGGGGTAAATTCTATGTCGAAGCACGCACCCTCGAATAACCTCAAGTCCGGCCCTGTCACATTCTTCTTGAAGTTCTTTAGACCAGGTTTGTTCCTGAAACCAAATTTTACCGCACCCTGCAGCTACAGCATCCGAGACTAAGGATGTAAGCTTTTCAGGGAGTAAGCATGGTATAATCACTGTTACTTTATCCGTCAGCTCAGTTAAGGTGGAGTAGACTTTACTTCCATCTAAACGCCCTAAACCCTCGGCAACAGGATATACCGTACATCTAAATTCCTTTAAGGCCTGCCAAACCTTCCAGGCATGTTTATGTGTCTTGAATTTCTCAATATCTCCTAAAACAGCAAATGTATCCTGAGTCGATAACCCATCAGCTAAAGGGTAAATCTTCTTTTCCCGCGCCATGAAAAAATCCTCCTCCCAGTTGCACCTATACTATGCATACGTAGAGAGGAGAATATTATGAGTATATGGCTATTGTATTACTTCATCAATTAAAGAAGGAAGTTCAGATCCTTCACTACTTACTGAAACTAATTCTTTAGCCAAAAGAATTCCTTCCGCTAACTTCTCTTTATCACTTCCATAAAGCTCTAAAATTGGTTCTCCAGCTTCAACCCACTCTCCTGCCTTTTTGACAAGCATAACTCCTGTTCCCAAATCAATAGGGCTTTCTTTAGTAACTCTACCTGCACCGAGAGTCATAGCTAAGATCCCTATTTTATGGGCGTCGAAGGGCTGGACATATCCTGATTCAGAGGCTAGGATTGGCAAGTTCCACGGAGCAATTTTAAGGCGTCGGGAAGCTACCGCTTCGGCGTCTCCTCCCTGCTCTGAAACAAAGGCCAGGAATTTTTTCCACGCTGCCCCAGTTTCAATACTATGACGCAAGCATTTTTTCCCTTCCCCCACATTAGCTACTGAGTCGCCGGCTACCAACATCCAAGCCCCTAATTCGAAGCACACATCCATTAAATCCTTTGGCCCCTTCCCCTGCAGAGCATCTGCTACTTCAAGGACTTCCAGGCTGTTACCTACTGCACGACCAAGAGGTTGGCTCATATTACTCAAGACAGCAATCGTCTGACGTCCCAGGGCCTTTCCGATATCCACCATGGTTCTGGCTAATTTTCGTGCATCCTCAACCGTTTTCATAAAGGCCCCAGACCCATACTTAACGTCTAAGACAATTCCTTGAGCACCGGCGGCAATTTTCTTACTCATCACCGAAGAGGCAATAAGGGGAATAGAGCTAACAGTTCCGGTTACATCCCGCAGAGCATAAAGCATCTTGTCAGCGGGAACAAGATTCCCTGTTTGAGAGATTACGGCTAGGCCGATTTTCTTAACTTGGGCTAAAAATTGATCTTGCTCAAGCTCAACAAGAAATCCGGGTATTGAACTCAACTTATCGATGGTTCCACCAGTATGTCCAAGTCCTCTTCCGGACATTTTAGCCACAGGGACACCACAGGCTGCAACCATTGGCCCGAGGAGCAAGGTGGTTTTATCGCCAACCCCGCCGGTACTATGCTTATCAACAAATCTTCCCCCTAAAGCAGAAAGATCCAGCTTATCTCCGCTATTAGCCATCGAAAGAGTCAGTTCCGCAGTTTCTTCCAGGGACATCCCTCTAAAAAACACCGCCATTGCCCACGCAGACATTTGATAATCAGGAATGTCTCCTTTCACATACCCATTAATGATAAAGCGAATTTCTTGCTTAGTAAGGGGTTCCCCATCTCTTTTCTTTTCAATAAGATCTACCATTCGCATATGAAATCACTCTTTCTAACCATAACTGTTAATTTACTTTTTACAGCACTCTCAGGAGCCCCTGGACAAAATCAACAAACTTTTTCTCAACTCGTTCGGCAGTTTCCATAACTTCGGCATGACTCAATTTTTGAGGTAAAATCCCTGCCGCCATATTCGTTACACACGAAATCCCTAAAACTTTCATTCCGCCATGATTGGCAACAATAACTTCGGGAACTGTACTCATGCCGACCATATCAGCACCACTCACTCTCAAATGACGAATCTCGGCAGGGGTTTCATAGCTGGGCCCGCTCATTGCCGCATATACCCCTTCGTGAGGCTGAATACCATATTCCTGCATAATCGATAAGGCTCTTTTACGCCACTCGGAATTATAGGCATCACTAAGGTCTGGAAAGCGCGGCCCTAAATTCGATAGATTCGAACCACGTAAAGGATTATCTCCCAACATGTTGAGATGATCTTTAATAATGATCAGATCCCCTGGTCTGAATTCCTGATTAATACCACCTGCAGCATTAGTAACAATCAGTCCGGTTACTCCTAAAACTTGCATTGCTCGAACCGGAAAGGTTACTTCTTGCATAGTGTAACCTTCGTAATAATGAAAGCGCCCTTGCATTATCACGACTTCCCGTTCTTCAACCTTGCCAAAAACTAATTGCCCGGCATGCCCCTCTACTGTCGAAACAGGAAAATGGGGAATATCTTTATAGCTGATTGTAACTTTATCTTTAACCAGATCTGCAAAAGCTCCTAATCCCGAGCCTAAAATAATTCCAAGCTCAGGTTTTGAGGAAACTCTATCTGCAATATATTTACGCACTTCGTCTAATTTTGAATTATATTCCTGCTCGGAAATCATTGAATCATCCTCCTATATTACCTATTTCTTCATAAAAACTTTTTCCATTGAGCAACAGTTCAGTATTTAAGAATTCTGTAACGGTGGCTCCTAGATCTGCGAAAGTCGACCTCACACCGAGATTTACTCCTCTAGACAAATTTGGCCCCCAAACTAAGAGCGGTACATATTCCCTTGTGTGATCCGATCCAGGGTGGGTTGGATCACACCCATGATCAGCTGTAATAACCAGCATATCCTCTGAACGCATTTTCTGAAATATTTCGGGCAAACGTTCATCAAATTCCTCTAAGGCTTTGGCATATCCCTCAATATCATTGCGGTGTCCATATAACATGTCAAAGTCAACAAGATTAGCCATAATTAGGCCATTCTCTGCCTTGGACATAAACTCTAAAGTTTTATTGACACTATCCATATTTCCTTTGCTGAGTACAGAATTCGTAACACCCCGACCAGCATAAATATCCTTGATCTTTCCTACCGTAGAGACTTCTAACCCACGTTCCTTGATATATTCCAACAATATCTTATGGGGAGGTTCAAGGGCAAAATCATGCCGATTTGTGGTTCGATAAAAGTTTCCGGGTTTACCCAAAAACGGTCGCGCTATAACACGTCCTACTTGTAATTCATCGGTTAGCATATCCCTGGCGATCTGACAAATGCGCATTAACTCCGGTAAAGGAATAATTTCCTCGTGGGCAGCCACTTGAAAAACCGAGTCTGCTGAGGTATAGACAATGGGTCTTCCTGTCCGAACATGCTCTTCCCCAAGGCGCTGAATAATTTCTGTTCCTGAGGCAACTTCATTCCCCATCACATTTCTCCCGATAGCTTTCTCATAGCTGTCGATAAACTCTTTAGGGAAACCTTTGGGGAAGGTCGGAAGGGCTCTCTCCAAAATCACCCCTGCCATCTCCCAATGCCCAGTTGTTGTATCCTTACCTAAGGATTGTTCCGCCATTTTTCCATAGTTTCCCAAAGGACTAGGGTTAGCCGGCACCCCTGTGATGGAATTAATATTCCCGAGACCAAGTTTTTGGAGATTAGGCAGATTAAGTCCCCCGCGCTGACGAGCAATATTACCCAGGGTATAGCTTCCCACATCACCATAGTTCGCTGCATCAGGCATTTCTCCAATTCCCACACTGTCTAAAACAATTATTATTACTCTCCGAGACATGCCCTCTTCACTCCTTAAGCTTAAAATCCGCTCGTGGATGAGCTTTTTGAAAAACGTCTAACAAGCGCCGTCTTGTCAAATGGGTATAGATTTGGGTAGTCGCAATGTCCGCATGACCTAGCATTTCTTGCACCGAGCGCAGATCAGCTCCGTGATCCAGAAGATGAGTTGCAAAACTATGCCGAAACATATGAGGGGAAATTGATTGCTCAAGATTATGCTCTTTTCCCCATCTTTTTAGAATATAAACCACTCCTTGTCGCGTTAAGGCTCGACCATGAGCGTTCAAAAACAGAATATCGGTAGTTTTTTTTCCACACAAACGTTTTCGAGATCCACTTAAGTAACGCTCCAATACTTGGATAGCCTGTTCGCCTAAAGGTACAATCCGCTCCTTATTTCCTTTACCAATACAACGTACATAGCCAACATCCAAGGAAACATCTGACAAATGTAATCCAATCAATTCTGAGACTCGAAGTCCGCAGCTATAGAGAACCTCTAAGAGGGCCAGATTCCGGAGTGAAAGATCCGACTCCTCTTCTGATTTTAGTAGTTTGTCCAACGTCACTTCTGACAACACCTTTGGTAGTTGTTGATTTAACTTTGGCGTTACTAAATAGGTCGTTGGATTATCCTGGCGTAGCCCTTCGTCTAGTAGAAAAGCAAAAAATCCTCGTATAGTTGCATTACAACGTGCAATAGTTCGAGGTGATTTTCCATTTTCTTTACATAGTAACAGAAATAAGAATAAGTCATTTCCCTCACATGCCAGAAGGTCTGTTCCCCGTTCCTTTAGATAAATCCTTAGCTGGCGCAAATCACGTTCATACGCCTGCCTTGTGTTCTCCGAAAGCCCTCGCTCAACCTGAAGATATGTTAAGAACTTTTTTAATAGCTTCTCTTCGGAGGTCACTTATTATCCCCCCTTTCTTACATTGTTCTACACAGGCAGGGGATTTTCCTTGTTCTTAGGGATTCTATCAAACATGTAACTCTCTGGAAAGAATTATTTCTACCCTTAAAGGATTTCCGTGTGGATTCTGATCGTTATGTAACAGAGTAGACATTAAGCTATTGCACACTGCGACTAGCTTGGGCAGCAGCACCGCAAGTAAAATTAAAAGCAAAAAAACTCTTCCGATATATAGAAAAAAATCCAACCAGTGTCTTGTTGGTAGCATCACGCTCCCCCCTATCTCTAAAACCTATGCGCTTCCGGATTGTCCTTATCCTAAAAAAAGAAGGACCGCAAATTAATTCGGTCCAAATAAAAATCGAGTGAAGCTCCGTTACGGATTCCACTCGACAAATAATAATCTAACTTTTTAGCTATTATTCTATTGATCTATCAATTAGAGGAGGGCCTCTTCTAAGGGGGTATACATTATGTTAAGTGATTGAGCGACAGCTTTATAGGTCAACTTACCGTTAATGACATTGACCCCTTTACGTAAGGATCTATTTTCTTGAATTGCTTTAAAATACCCCTTATTAACAATCTCAAGTGCATACCCAAGGGTTACATTAGTCAGAGCAAAGGTTGATGTTCGAGCAACTGCTCCGGCAATATTGGGAACCGCATAATGAACAACACCATATTTAATAAAAGTGGGATCATCATGAGTTGTAACACGATCAATAGTCGCAATACTTCCCCCTTGGTCAATTGCAACATCAACGATAACACTGCCTGGTGACATTGCTTGAACCATATCTTCAGTAACTAAGTGCGGCGCCCGGGCACCTGGAATAAGTACAGCGCCAACGAGCAAATCGGCTTTAGCAACACTGTTGGCAATATTGAACGGGTTAGACGCTAAAGTTCTAACTCTGCCGTTAAACATTTCATCAATGTCTCTTAGTCTTTGGGTACTCTTTTCCACAATTGTAACTCCTGCACCTAGGCCAATAGCCATCCTGGCTGCATTCGTTCCAACAATTCCCCCTCCAATGATGGTTACATTAGCAGGTGTTACTCCAGGAACTCCTCCTAGTAGGACTCCCTTGCCACCTTTGGGTTTTTCTAACAATTCAGCTCCAATTTGTATTGACATACGACCTGCTACTTCACTCATCGGAATAAGCAAAGGCAGTGACCCATTATCTAATTGAATGGTTTCGTAGGCTATGGCGACGACTTGTTTCTCCATGAGCATCTTGGTTAATTCCGGTTCTTTAGCTAGATGCAAATAAGTAAATAGAATTTGTCCCTTTTTAAAATACCCATATTCTTCTTGAACCGGTTCCTTAACCTTAATGATCATATCAGCTGTCCAAACTTCTTCGGCTGAATCAACGATCTGAGCACCAGCATCCATATACTGTTGATCGGTAATGCCACTTCCTTCTCCAGCTTCCTTTTCTACGAATACTTTGTGCCCAGTTAAAGTAAACGCGTGGACTCCTGCCGGAGTAATAGCTACACGACTCTCATTGTTTTTAACCTCTTTCGGTACTCCAATCAGCATGATTAAACCTCCATCTCACTCATTAGCCTTTTATCCGATGACTACTTGATAGTTGTATTATAATGCAACTCTTGTCCCGATAGCAAGCCTTGAAATCTGCAGCGTCCTAGAATTGCCCATATGTTAACCTTGGTATCTAATAATAACACTTAAAGATGGAAAAAGCGCAAACCAAGGATTGAAAAATATCCTTGCGCAACTCCAACTGCAACAGCCCCCACAGATACAAAGGCAGCGGCTGCAGTATAATATAAAAACTCCCTTCTTAAAGACTCTCCTCTAGCTTTACCACGGAGTAATAGAAACGAAAAGATTGTAGCTAACCCCGCCCCAAGAAGCAATAAAGGAATAGAGAATATTGTTGGTACAAACATAGTCGTTAATACCAGAGCGATTCCTAGCGTGCCTTTGGCACCAATAATAAAACTAATTGTAAAGCCTAAAATGAATCCTCGAGTAAAAACAATCAAATAGATTAATGGCGCACCAATAATCGTAAGCCCTAAGATCCAAATTCCAGCCATCATAATGAACATATCCCTGGCCAACTGTCCGAGAAAAGCAGGCTCAAATGTTGTTGGTTGGCTTTTCAAAAGTGTCTCCAAAAAATTGCCTAATTGAGAGGTTTCGGAAACTCCTAAAGCATTAACCCCTACTCCCCCAAAAACCATACCTGCAAGATAAACACTGGAAAGCGTAAGATAAATAACCCAATATTGCCGAATGTGTTCGCCAAGCTGTTTCCACATACTTTATCCCTCCCCTAGCCCCTAAAAGATTTTATTCCATAGGATGGGAAAGTATGTCCACAACTCTGCCAAATAGTCCACCACCACCCGCATCTACTACTAATTCTCCATGGCGTGCTTTAATTATCCAAGCCGCGACTTTTTCACCCGCAATGGACTGCAATTCTTCAAATTCAACTTGATGCAAAATAGCCATTTCCGTACCAAAGGCCTTTAATAAACGCTCATACATTTTAGCTCCAATTCCAGGGAGCTGCCTCAAGGGAACTTGATGAACATAAGTTGAAACATCATGTTTACCGATTGGACGGTCAGCTATACTTAATAAGCGATCTAAGACCCCCATAACCACCTGTCGGCTTCCGCATCTCGGACATGTCAGCTGTGGGGCTGGATTATGAACTATTTTTTCACAAGTCAAACAATAGGTTCGATGATATTTCCCAATTTTCGGGGGCAAGCCATAATTTCGAACCACCCCTTTGGTTTTTCCACTGACCAAATCCAACAATCCTCCAAAAGAGAGATCAGTCCGGGTGAGTGAGTTGTACTCTCGGGCAATATTAGGCAGAGAGTGAGCATCAGAGTTACTGAACATTACCATTGAATCAAGTTCGCTAATGCTCTCAGCCATACTTCGATCAGCACTAAGGCCAATTTCTATAGCATTAGGCAAGGTTGGCAGAACATCTCTTAAGCGCCGACAACAATTTCCGTAAATACCCTTATGGGGTGTGAAAACATGGGCTGGAAACCAGATTCCCTCTGCCTTGCTAACAGCTTCTAACCATAAATCGATTGGAAGGTGGCCTTTCTGGGTACTTAACTGCCAGTTCTTAAGGCAACTTTTTATAGAGCGAACATAGTGTTCTACTTGCTCGATATATGGGAAATAGGCCAATAAATGAGCGTTCCCTTCTCCCACCTGTAATTCAATTTCATGTCCTGGAACCAGTACTAAACCTTTACATGAATATCCTCCCCTTGAAAGGGGTTTCAGATCCCCAGAGGCGAGTAAGGCCTTGTAATCCCCTTGGACGCCTGGGGAATGAGAATCTACAATCCCAACTAAGGAGAGCCCCTTTACTTCTCTGGCTACACGAATAATATTGGGTAGTGTTAATGACTTTGCCCCAGTGACTTTCACACATTTCCCATCCAGGCTTTGACCGATATGAATGTGCAGATCTGCAAAGACCATCAAATTTGACCTTGAAGAAGCAGTATCCCAAGAATCGTTTTGGCATCTTTGAACAGGTTCTGCCGCGCCATTTGCACTGCTTTATCCCAGGGAATTCTTTCTACTTTTAAAAATTCGTCTTCATCCGGTTTTAGGGGATCCCAAATTAAATCTCGAGCCAAGAATAAATGCATAACCTCGTCCGTAAACCCCGGCGTGGTATAAAAGGTACTAACACCTTCCATACTGCCTCTATAACCTGTTTCTTCACGAAGTTCCCGTTCAGCACATTCCAGGGGAGATTCATTAGCATCCAGTTTTCCTGCAGGGATTTCTAAAGTCTCTTGAGCAATTGCATATCGATATTGACGCACCAAAAGTATTTCTTGATCCAATACAGCAATTACGCCCACAGCGCCTGGATGTCTTACCACCTCACGCGTTGACACATGCCCATTTGGCAAGAGCACAGAATCCCGTTCAACTCGAATTATGCGCCCCTCTAATATAACTTCCCCCTCTAAGCATTCTTCCAGTAAATTGTCCTTTTCCAATAATTACTCTCCCTCTCTTATTCCTTTAATCCATCTTACCCTATATTTCAGCGTAAAATTCAACATGTTAGAGGCATTATAAGCATCCGTTTGATCCTCTCCAAATGCTTTATAAACCATCTTGAATAAGAAAAATACTAACTCTTTTTAACTAAAGTTTAAAAGATTTAGTATTCTCTCATGCAAATTATTACCCGCTATTTACTCTTGCGTCCTAACCTAGTACATTATCGACATCCGCAGTTTGTCAGCAACCATTGCTACAAACTCCGAATTTGTCGGTTTACCCCGATCCACATTAATGGTATAGCCAAAAAAGCGATTCATGAAATCGACATTTCCCCGATCCCAAGCCAATTCAATGGCATGACGAATGGCTCGTTCAACTCGACTTGGAGTTGTCTGATATTTTACGGCAATCATTGGATAGAGCTCTTTGGTCACCGCCCCCAGCAGGGATACATCAGTAACTACATTTACGATTGCATCTCGTAAATACTGGTACCCTTTGACATGGGCTGGTACACCCATTTGGTGAATCATTCTGGTAACTTCTACTTCGAGATTTTTCGAAGTAGGTGGTAAAATTCCGGTGGAAATCTGTGAACTTGAACTTAAATTCAGATTATTGTTAGACGCTGTATTAATATTAGGATTTGTAGTAGCGCTCGAATTCATGGCACCTGCTCTGTTGCCATTGGAAGCACTATTTAGGGTACTAGAAAAATCATCTTGTAATTGACGAATTCGTTTCCCCAGAATTTCTAAATCAAAGGGTTTCAAAATGTAATAATTTGCACCAAGACTGACAGCCCGCTGAGTCATCGATTCCTGCCCAAAAGCAGTCAAGATAATAATCTTAGGTCTAAGGGATGCATTTTGAAGTTTTTCCAATACACCTAATCCATCAAGATGGGGCATTATGATATCTAATAGCACAACATGAGGTTCTTCCCGAGAAATTAATTCTAGAGCCTCATTTCCATGATATGCTACCCCTACAAGGCTCATATCCTCCTGACGTTCAATATATTCCTTGACCACCTCGACAAATTCTCGGTTGTCATCTGCTAATAAGACACGTATAGGCCTTTGCATTTCCCAGGATCCCCCTCATTCGCCGCTTTCAGTTTATATTTTCGACAACTGTTTTAATACTCCTGCTTTTCAAGCGAGAAATTTAACTTTTTATTTCGAAATTGAATCAGAGCAGCCGAAATGGCTGCTCTAAAAATATTTAATTGACACTTAAGCCGCTTCCTGTTTACCGGGCATGGAGCTGTCATTGATCATGTTCTGAATAAAAACTCCATACCCTCGTTGTGCGTCATTCACAAAGACATGAGTTACTGCTCCAATTAGCTTGCCATCCTGCACAATTGGACTTCCGCTCATTCCTTGAATGATGCCGCCTGTAACTTCTAGCAGTCTGGGATCGGTTACTCTAATAATCATATTTTTACTGTCTGTTCGATTATGCATAACTCGATCGATATTAACAGTAAACTCCTCAATCTTTTCTCCTTTTATTACCGTATATATTTTTGCGGGGCCGACTTTCACATCTGATTCCCATCCAACCGGAATGGCTTCCTTGAAATAAGGATTTTCAACTTGTCCATTCATTTTACCAAAAATACCTGTCATAGTATTTTTTTCGATAGTTCCACTAAAACTAGAGTTGGGAACAAAGGAACCGATTTTCTCACCCGGATGACCACGTTTCCCCTTTTCAATAGCGTAAATTGTTGAGGCTATTACCTTTCCATTATAAACTTCTATCTTCTGATTAGTATCTGCGTCGGTAATTACATGACCTAACGCACCATATAAATTATTTGCCGGGTTTATAAAGGATAAGGTTCCGACACCTGCAGCTTCATCGCGAACAAATAAGCCCATTCTATACCTTCCGGTCTCAACACAATAAATAGGAGTGACTACTTTTTCAACCATTTGGTCTTGATGTTTAAACAATACTGTTGCGGTTCCTTTTTGTTTACCTGCAGCATCAATTGCATTGGATACCTCTTGGTCTGTTTTAACGTCTTGGTTTTCAATTTTCAACAAAATATCTCCTACTTGAATCCCAGCATCTTTGGCAGGAAAAGAATTCTTTCCATTCTTATCAACTACCGGAGCCTGTCCTACTACCATAACTCCTTTTGTCTGCAAGGTAACACCAATCGATTGGCCTCCTGGAATTAATGACATAGGACTCATTACTTCAACTTCTCCCGTCTTTAAGGGAAAGATACCAAATAGCTTATAAGCTATATCTAGCTTTTGAGAAACCTGTGAATTAGATAAACTTGAAGAAGAAGCAGAAACAGATGAAGTTTTTTCAATTCGAATAACTTTTGACCAAATTCCACTGACACTTGGCTCTACTTGACTAACTTGAGCTTGATGCATTTGAGGCAATTCTACTAATAGTTGAAGGAAGGTGCAATACAAGAGACTGATCACTAATAATACACTTCTTTTTTTCACTCTCTTATCATCCTCCACTCTATTCTCCCCATTTAATCTCCCCTTTTTTCCTCGTTTATAGAGCGGTCAATATAATAAGTTAGTGAAGTTGTTGCTTCGAAATTCTAATCTTAAATTATCCAAATCACTTCTTTTTCATCCTGACAAATGTGTTCCAGATTCACTAAAACAATTCCAAATTAGACAAAATAAAAAGATTGCATAATTTTAATTACGCAATCTCAAAAAAATCTAAGAATGTACCCATACCTCGTACCTCAGGTTTACCCGCGTCCTAATCGCTGCCATAATTCTTGGGCATGTTTACGAGCTATTTCTATTTCTCCGCCTCCGAGCATTCTGGCAAGTTCCTCAATACGCTCATTCTCAGATAATATATCAACACGAGTCCGAGTCCTTTCCCCAGTTACTTCCTTTATTATACCATAGTGAGCTTCGGCAAAAGCCGCGACCTGAGCTGCGTGTGTAATACAGAAAACCTGCTTATTTTGAGCAATCTTGGCCAATTTTTCACCAACTCGGTGAATCGTTCTGCCTCCCACGCCACTGTCTACCTCATCAAAGATAAAAGTGCCTACACTTTCGACTCTAGCCAGCAAACTCTTTAAGGCAAGCATCAAACGAGACATTTCTCCGCCCGATGCAACTTTTGCCAAGGGTTTGGGAGGTTCCCCCAAATTAGCCGAAAAATAGAATTCTGCTGTTTCAAACCCACCTGTGGTAGGCTCGTCATTAGGTGTAAACCGTACTTCAAAACGACTTTTCTCTAAACCCAAATCAGCAAATTCCAGCGCCAGTCCGTTTTCAATGTTCTTAGCAATTTCATGACGTTTTAAGCTCAGCTGTTTTGCTACTTTTTCATAAGCTTTGAGGGCTTCTCGCTTTTCTTGATTAATTGTTTCAAATTGTTCCTGAACATGGGTTATCTGATCCAGTTCTTGAAGCATAGTATCCCGCTTAGCTAAAACTTCTTCAATTGTAGTTCCAAATCTCTTTAGCTTTTTGAGAAGAATCAGTCTCTCTTCAATCTGGTCGAGCCTTCCGGGTTCGAACTCAAAATTATCACGATATGCCCGAATTTGTTCAGCCAGATCTTCGGTGGAGTAGTAGATAGATTCGATTTGGTCATAGACATTTAAACTCTCATCTAAGCGATTCAGTTCCTGCAGGGCTTTACGCACCCGGCCTAGCATATCAAAGACTGATGGCTTGCCAGCAGAGCCTTCATAAAGGGTCTCATAAGCCTCAGAACCCAAACTTGAAATTCTCTCTGCATTGCTGAGTCGTTTCCTTTCTTGAGAGAGATTTTCTTCTTCGCCGGGCACCGGATTAACCCGTTCAATCTCCTCAATTTGAAACGCAAGCACCTCTTCCCGCTTTTGTCGTTCATCTTCTGAGATAGATAAGTCGCGTTCTTTGCGAAGAATCTTTTGGTAGGCTCTGGCAGCTTTACTCACTAAATCAACATCACCTTGAAGGCCTCCAAGAGCATCTAAAAGATTTTGGTGGGTGTCAGGGCGAAAGAGAGAAAGATGTTCTATTTGACCGTGAATATCTACAAGCCCTACACAAAGTGAACGATAGAGAGTCAACGGAATTGACCGGCCTTGAACACGGCAGACGTTTTTTCCCGTAGAGTTTATTTCCCGAAAAAGAAATAACTGTCCATCTTCAACAGGATAGCCAGCTTCTTCGAGCCTAAGTAGATACTCCGGGGCCAGATCCTCAAAGACACCTTCAATCCGTGCCCGGGATTCCCCGTGCCGGATGAAATCGATGCTGGCTCTCCCACCTAACAGAACCCCCAAGGCGTCGATTAGCATAGATTTTCCTGCGCCGGTTTCTCCTGTAAACACTGTTAAGCCCCGACCAAAGTCCATGCGAACAGTCTCCATAAGTCCAAAATTCTCCACGTTAAGCTCCGCGAGCATAAAATTCCTCCTATCCCAGCAAGGCGCTTATCCTTTCAAGAACCGTCTGAACGGCCTCCTTTGGCTTGATTACCAATAGAATTGTGTCATCTCCTGCAACAGTACCAATAAGCTCTTCCCAGTTGCTGTTATCCATAATTGCTGCTAAGGCATGAGCGTTTCCGGGTATCGTTCGTATTACAATAAGATTATCTGTGTCATTAATAGACACCATAGCTTCTCTTAATAACCTCTTCAAACGATCTTGTACGTTCACCGGATGAGCTTCGCTTGGAATTGCATAGCGGTACTCTTCCCCTTGGCTGGGGACTTTTATTAAGCCCATTTCTTTAATATCTCTAGATACGGTTGCCTGGGTAACATCAAAGCCGGATAAACGTAGTCTTTCAGCAAGATCCTCCTGAGTATGAATAATTTCCTTAGTAATAAGTTCTTGAACCTTCATTTGGCGACGTGCTTTCATACTCTAGCCTCCTTTCACGAAAGTGTGAGGTTGCTTGACGCAACCTCCAATCCCGCTTATACAATCTGAATTTATGCCTGGAGCATCGACATCACACCTTGATTTTTAATCATGCCAACGATCTCTTAACTTCTCTCGAACAACCTGCGGGAAACTACGAGTGCCTATTCGAATCAATAAAGCTTTTGTTGGCGCAGTTTTGATGACAACTGCTTGATCTGCATAAATTAAGGTGCTTTGTCTGCCATCAAAGGTCACTACACATTTTTCTCCATTAGCCAAGAGGATTTTTATTTCTTCTTCATCTGAAACAAGCATAGGCCGAGCAGATAAAGAATGTGCAGCTAAAGGGGTCAATAAAATTGCTTGAACATTTGGACTGACAATTGGCCCTCCGGCAGAAAGTGAATAGGCTGTGGATCCTGTTGGCGTAGAGATTATCAAGCCGTCGGCAGGATAACTGACGGAAGGTTCTCCGGAAAGGTTTGCTTGCAATGTAATGATTCCATCACTGCCTGCTCTGGAAAAAACCACATCGTTTAATACCCTGTAGGAAGCACCGTCTTGACCGCCGCCGTTAATAACTACATTAAACATCAAACGCTCTTGAATTTGATATTCTTGCCGCAGAAGTTTTTCCAAAGCGCTGTAGACTTCTTCCCGTTCAATTTCACAGAGAAAACCCAGTTTTCCGAAATTCACTCCCATCACAGGGATTCCATAGGTGGAAGCTTCTCGGGCTGCCTGGAGAAGAGTACCATCCCCTCCCAGAGATATTAGAAACTCTATCTTGTGCTTAATAATATCTTCCCACTCGGTTAAAACCTGCCAACCACGAGCTTGAAACCAATCCTCAATCTTGACCGCTAAGGTCAGGGCTTCCGGTTTACTCATATTACGCCACAAACCAACAATTTTTTGCATAGATACTATTCCGTCTCTTTCTGAGCCTTTTGAACTACAAGTTCCAGCTCTGAATGCCAATCTATTCCCTCTTCATTTTGCAAACCTAACCAAGCTAAATATTCAATATTTCCCTCTGGTCCACGAATTGGTGAATAGTTTAACCCTAAGACCCGAAATCCTATACCTTCTGCTTGACTTAAAACTGTCGCAATAACTTGCTTATGAACGCCACTATCTCTTACAACGCCTTTTTTCCCCACATGCTCTCGCCCAGCCTCGAATTGAGGCTTGATCAGAGCTACTACTTGTCCATCATCTTTAAGGATTGCTATCATTGCCCCAAAGATTTTAGTAACCGAAATAAAAGCAACATCCGTTACAACCCAATCAACTTTCTCCGGCAAGGTATCCTTAGAGAGATAACGTGCATTTACTCGCTCCATGGAGACAACCCGAGGATCTGTCCGCAGTTTCCAGTCTAACTGCCCATACCCGACATCAACTGCATATACTCGTTTAGCACCGTTTTGTAAAGCACAATCTGTAAACCCTCCCGTCGAAGCCCCTATATCTACGACTACTTTGTCCTTAAATGAGATGGGAAAAGCCTCCAGTGCTTTGGCCAGTTTTAATCCTCCCCGCGAAACAAATGGCAGGATCTCTCCTTTCAACTCAATTATAGATTCTAGAGAAACTTCTACCCCCGGTTTATCTACACGTTGTCCGGCTACAAAAACAATTCCTGACATTACCATTGCTTTAGCCTTCTCACGGCTGGCTGCCAAGCCGTTCTTGACCATTAACACATCAATTCGTTCTTTTCCTTTAGCCACTGTATCCCGTCCTTTAACCTTGAGCAGAAATTTTACGACTGAGCAACGTTGCGAAATAGCCTTAGCCGTTCAGCGGCTTGCATAATACCCTTTGTTGATAAACCATGGATCGAAAGCAATTGAGGAATTGGGCCTTGATCAACAAAACCAGGGTATCCCAATCGTTCGACTGTTACTCCGCTGAGCCCTTCTTCTTCAAGAAATTCTAGAATCGCGCTTCCCATGCCCCCTTTAAGAGAATGGTCTTCTAAGGTGATAATCTTTTTAGTGAGTCGAGCATAGTGAGATAAGAGTTTACGATCTAAGGGATTTATATAACGCAAGTTTATAACAGCGGCGTCTACCCCGCGCTGACTTAATTCTTGTGCCGCCTGAAGACAAGTATGTACCATTGGGCCAATCCCAATTAAAGTTACATCTCTGCCATCTCTCAAGACTTCTGCTTTTCCAATAGGAATTTCGGTTAGGTCATCATCTAGCGTCACACCTTGCCCCACTGATCTTGGATACCGCAAGGCAACCGGGCCGTCATGTTTTAGTGCCGTAAAAAGCATATGGCGCAACTCATTTTCGTCTTTAGGAGCCATTAAAACCAGGTTAGGAATGATTCTAAAAAAGGATATATCAAACACTCCATGATGGGTGGGTCCATCATCACCGACAATACCGGCACGGTCAATTGCCAAAACAACATTGGCTCCTTGCAAACAAACATCATGCAAAACTTGATCATAGGCTCTTTGATAAAAGGTAGAGTATATGGCGACTACAGGTTTTAGACCCCCGAAAGATAATCCAGCGGCAAATGTCACTGCATGCTGCTCAGCAATCCCCACATCAAAAAAGCGTTTAGGAAATTCCCTTGCGAATTCTTTCAGACCTGTTCCACTGGGCATTGCTGCAGTAATCGCCACAATTTTTGGATTTTCCTTAGCCAGCTTACAAAGAGTTTCTCCAAAAACTGTGGTGTAGGTTGGGGGAGCGGATTTTTTAATGACTTTCCCAGTTTCCGGATCAAAAGGGCCTAGTCCATGAAAAACATCCGGATTCTCTTCAGCCGGTTTGTACCCTTTTCCTTTACAAGTCACAACATGAACAAGAACCGGCCCTTTCTTATTCTTAGCTTGGTCTAACACTTGCTCTACACAGGCTTGATCATGACCGTCAATAGGGCCTAAATAGGTAAACCCTAACTCTTCAAAAAGCAGTCCGGGAACAAGTAAGTACTTTACGCTATCTTTAGCTTTAGCAGCTAGCTTTGCTACCTGATTTCCTATCCCAGGAATTCGCTTTAATAGATACTCCAGATCTTCTTTTCGCTTATCATAGAGTGGATCCGTCCTTAATCGGTTCAAGTAGGTAGACATAGCGCCTACATTTGGTGAAATAGACATCTCATTGTCATTCAAAACCACAATGACGTTGGTTTCACTATGTCCTGCGTGATTTAAGGCTTCGTAAGCCATCCCACCAGTCATAGCTCCGTCTCCAATGACAGCCACAACATGGTGTTTTTCTCTCAGAACATCCCGAGCTTTGGCATACCCAACTGCGGCTGATATGGATGTGCTGGAGTGGCCTGTTTCAAAACTGTCGTGGGGGCTCTCTCCTCGTTTAGGGAAGCCTGACAATCCTTTGTACTGACGAATGGTCTTAAACTGTCTTAATCGCCCTGTCAAAAGTTTATGTACATAGGTTTGGTGACCGACATCCCACACAATTTTATCCTGGGGGCTATCAAATATTCGATGTAACGCCAAGGTTAGTTCCACAACCCCCAGGTTCGGCGCTAAATGCCCTCCGTTTTTGGAGACCACTTTTATCATTTCTTCTCGAATCTCTTGCGCCAACATATTTAGCTCTTGAAAATCTAGCTTGCGCAAGTCCCTAGGTTCTTGGATCCTTTCAAGAAGTCCCATCCTTCTTCCCCCCTTGTAATTAAGCTGTATTCAAAGCAGAAAATCTAAATTAGAAGACTTACTATTATCCCAACAATGACTCCCCCAAAAACTTCGAAAGGAGTATGTCCAATCAGTTCTTTTAATCGTTTTTGAGCAAGATCCGGTCCATGATATAAAAACTCAATTAATTTATTCAGAACCTCGGCCTGTTTTCCGGCAGCCCGTCTGACTCCGGTAGCATCATATAAAACAACTATCAGGAAAACAGCCGCTACCGCAAAAATGGGCGAATCCCAGCCATGGTATTTCCCAACACCTAAAGCCAATGCACTCACCATTGCGGAGTGGGAACTGGGAAAACCACCGGAACTAAAAAATAATGAGAAATTTAGTTTTCTTATTACAATTAGATTAACGATTACTTTTAAGAACTGGGCAGAAAACCAGGCAGTAATCGCCGAAATCAGGATTGCATTGTGGAAAATCCCCAGAAAAAAAGGCATAATATCTACCTCTTTTAGTGTTTGCGTTCTTCAATATAAAGTGCCAGCTCATTAAGAAAGTTTCCCTTTTGGCCGAATGGTTTAATTGCGGCTTGAGCTTTGAGAATTTGAGAATGCAATTCTCCAGATGCTCCTTCAAGCCCTAGCAAAGAAACGTAAGTCGATTTGCCCTGTCGCAGGTCACTCCCAGCGGGCTTACCGAGAATTTCACTGTCCCCAATCACATCTAAAATATCATCTTTTATCTGAAATGCTAACCCTAAGGCTTGAGCATAATCAGTAAGAGCTTGTATATCATCTTCAGTCCCACCACCTAAAACTCCTCCGAGACGTGCCGAAACAGTTAATAAGGCGCCCGTTTTACCCTTATGAATTTCTTCAATCTCAGGCAAGGTAAGGACTATTCCCTCGGCGGCTACGTCCGCAACCTGCCCCCCAACCATACCGTCTTTTCCTGAAGCAACAGCGACTTCACGAATAATCCGCAGTTCCCTTTCCGGTTGACCTAGCTCTAAACTGGCCAGCAGTTCAAACGCATAGGTTAAGAGGGCATCTCCCGCCAGAATTGCTCCCGCCTCACCGTAAACTTTATGATTGGATAATCTCCCCCGGCGATAGTCATCATTATCCATCGCCGGCAAATCATCATGAATTAATGAGTAGGTATGGATAAGTTCCAGAGCTGCAGCGGCTCTTAGGATACTTTCAGGTTTTCCACCCACAGCTTCGGCTGAGGCTAGCGCTAACACAGGGCGAATCCGTTTTCCCCCTCCGATTAAGGAATAATACATACTCTCATCTAGACTATTCTTTCTCCATGGCAACTGTGCCAGAGTTTCTTCGATCATAGTCAGATATCGTTGAAAGGTTTCCTTAAACACGTCTAACGTTCATCCTTCCCATCAAAACTAGCTGGCTTTATTTGCAACTGTCCATCTGAACCTTCAAGCAATATCTCCATCTGTTTTTCTGCTTGATCCAACACCTGTGAGCAATATTGAACGAGACCTACGCCATCCTTAAATAAGTTCAGAGCCTTTTCTAAAGGCAGATCCTTTTGTTCCAGCATCCTTACAATTTCCTCCAAAGTTTGAAGCCCCATTTCTAAGGATTTTGGTTCATCGGCTTTAGTCTCTTCTACTTTATCATGCTCTAAATTGAAAAGATCCCCCGTAGCTATATCTATACTCATAGATTAAATCCCCTTCTCCAAAACGCTGCAGTTTAGACGCCCTTCGCTTAAACGAACTTGTATTTGTGAATCAACCTCGATATCATGAATCGACCGAAGCAAGGTACCGTCTTCTTTATAAGCCAGCGAGTAGCCTCTTCCCAGAATCGCTAAAGGGCTTAGTAAATCCAGCTTTGCAGCCAATAAATTTAGTATACCATTTTTATCGATTACAAATCTAGTCATCCCCTCTTGAAGGCGCATTTGCAAAGAATCTAAGCGTTGACGATTCTGATCTATTCGCCAGAAAGGGTCTCTGAGGGGCCCCTTGTTAGCAAGGCCCGTAATCTGCTGCCGTTTCCGTTCAATTAATAGTGCCATAGCCCCCCGCATCCGAAGGCTCATTTGAGCTACTAACAACTGAAGCTCATCTAAAATTGGCACAGCCAGCTCTGCTGCGGCTGAAGGGGTCGGTGCCCTTAAATCTGCTACGTAATCTGCAATGGTTACATCGGTTTCATGACCTACCGCTGATATAATAGGAATAACCGAAGCGGCGATAGCACGGGCAACTATATCGGTATTAAAAGCCCATAGTTCTTCTAAAGAACCTCCGCCTCGCCCGACAATAATAACATCTACAGACCCATGGCGATTGAGACGCTCAATCGCTTGAGCCACTTCAAAGGGTGCCCCTTCACCTTGGACAGCAGCTGGCGCTAAGATCCAGGACATCCTGGGATGACGGCGTTCAATGATATTGATAATATCTCGAATTGCTGCCCCTGTCGGGCTTGTTACAATACCAATGCGCCTGGGCAAGCGTGGTATACTCTTCTTGCGGTTGGGATCGAACAATCCTTCTTCAGCCAGCTTCTTTTTCAACTGTTCAAAAGCCAAGTACAGTTGACCAAGCCCACTGGGTTCCATTTCCTCTGCATAGAGTTGTATGGTACCATCCCGCTCATACATACGAATATTGCCACGAATTAGAACTTTTAGACCATCTGAGGGAAGAAAGCGCACTCGTTCTGCTCGACTCTTAAACATTACTCCTCTTAGATTCGACGTCTCATCTTTAAGGGTAAAATACCAATGACCTGAAGCGCGATGATATTTAAAGTTTGAAAGTTCCCCGCTAATCCAACAATTATGTAAATCCCAATGTTCCTGCAAGACCTGACTTATTCGGCCCACCAACTCAGAAACAGTCCATATTTTCGGCACAAACTTCACCTCACTGCTATAATATCACAAAGAAAAGACAGGAGGAAATAATGAGGCTGCCTTTGGGCGCTACTGATTTTTCGGGATAGATCTCATCCTGACAGGGGACGGTTCCTGTCGGGCTCTGGAGGGAGCGCGTTTCTGCACGCGTCTGCGAGTTCCGCCGCTGGCTCGCTGGACGGTTCGCGAGCGCGTCCGAACCTCCAGGTATTTCTGCATGTGAACCTGCGGCGCGCTACGGGGACGCGAACCGTCGGCCCTCGCCTTAACGCGGCTCCACTGACGCATCCGCTTTGCAGAAAAGCGCTCCTCCAGCCAGTTTGTTGGGATTGGAAGTAGAACTTTAGGGGTGCTATGGTAAGACATCGTGGAATCTTTTTCATCATCTGCTGATGCTGCGAAGCGGCATGGGAGGCTACCCTTAAAAATCCCCCAAAACACTCCTAATAATAGACCCGAAAGACAG
>NZ_JMGA01000047.1 GCF_000765145.1 Desulfosporosinus sp. HMP52
AGGGAGGACCACCTCCCAAGGCTAAATACTACTTAGCGACCGATAGTGAACCAGTACCGTGAGGGAAAGGTGAAAAGCACCTCGGAAGAGGAGTGAAAAAGAACCTGAAACCGTACGCTTACAAGCAGTTACAGTCCAATTATGGATGGTAGCGTGCCTTTTGTAGAATGAACCGGCGAGTTACGGTATGTAGCAAGGTTAAGGTGAGAAGCCGGAGCCGAAGCGAAAGCGAGTCTGAAAAGGGCGCAAGTTACATGCTGTAGACCCGAAACCGTGTGATCTACCCATGGCCAGGGTGAAGGTGGGGTAAAACCCACTGGAGGCCCGAACTCACTGTCGTTGAAAAGGCAGGGGATGAGCTGTGGGTAGGGGTGAAATGCCAATCGAACACGGAGATAGCTGGTTCTCCCCGAAATAGCTTTAGGGCTAGCCTCAATTGATGATCGATGGCGGTAGAGCACTGAATAGGCTAGGGGCCTTACCAGGTTACCGAACCTTATCAAACTCCGAATGCCATCAGATTTAGATTGGGAGTCAGACTGTGGGGGATAAGCTTCATAGTCGAAAGGGAAACAGCCCAGACCATCAGCTAAGGTCCCCAAGTATACACTAAGTGGGAAAGGATGTGGAATTGCACAGACAACCAGGATGTTGGCTCAGAAGCAGCCACCATTTAAAGAGTGCGTAATAGCTCACTGGTCGAGTGGTTCTGCGCCGAAAATGTAACGGGGCTCAAGTGTATCACCGAAGCTATGGCTTGCGCTTAATGCGCAGGGGTAGGGGAGCGTTCTATCAGCAGAGAAGTCAGACTGTAAGGTCTGGTGGAGTGGATAGAAGTGAGAATGCCGGTATGAGTATGCGAAAAGGAAGGTGAGAATCCTTCCCGCCGAAAATCTAAGGATTCCTGGGGAAGGCTCGTCCGCCCAGGGTAAGTCGGGACCTAAGCCGAGGCCGAAAGGCGTAGGTGATGGACAACTGGTTGAGATTCCAGTACCACCTAGAAATGTTTGAGCAATGGGGTGACACAGAAGGATAGGTTAAGCCAACCGTTGGTTGAGTTGGCCCAAGCGATGAAGGAGGTAGGGTAGGCAAATCCGCCCTGCGATACTCTGAGACGTGATGGGGAGCGAAAAATAGTAGCGAAGTAACCGACTCCAAGCTGTCAAGAAAAACCTCTAGTGAGTGACTAGGTGCCCGTACCGTAAACCGACACAGGTAGATGGGGTGAGAATCCTAAGGCGCGCGAGAAAACCCTCGTTAAGGAACTCGGCAAAATAGCCCCGTAACTTCGGGAGAAGGGGCGCTCTTAGCAATAAGAGCCGCAGAGAAATGGTCCAGGCGACTGTTTAACAAAAACACAGGTCCCTGCTAATCCGAAAGGAGATGTATAGGGGCTGACACCTGCCCGGTGCTGGAAGGTTAAGAGGAGAGGTTAGCCGCAAGGCGAAGCTTTGAATTGAAGCCCCAGTAAACGGCGGCCGTAACTATAACGGTCCTAAGGTAGCGAAATTCCTTGTCAGGTAAGTTCTGACCCGCACGAAAGGTGTAACGATCTGGACACTGTCTCAACGAGGGACTCGGCGAAATTGTAATACCCGTGAAGATGCGGGTTACCTGCGACAGGACAGAAAGACCCCATGGAGCTTTACTGTAGCTTGACATTGGATTTTGGTATAAAATGTACAGGATAGGTGGGAGACAGAGAAGCTAGGGCGCCAGCCTTGGTGGAGTCAACGGTGGGATACCACTCTTTTTGTACTGAAATTCTAACCTAGGCCCCTGAATCGGGGTTGGGGACAGTATCAGGTGGGCAGTTTGACTGGGGCGGTCGCCTCCTAAAGAGTAACGGAGGCGCCCAAAGGTTCCCTCAGCGCGGTTGGAAATCGCGCGAAGAGTGTAAAGGCAAAAGGGAGCTTGACTGCGAGACCTACAAGTCGAGCAGGGACGAAAGTCGGGCTTAGTGATCCGGTGGTACCGAGTGGAAGGGCCATCGCTCAACGGATAAAAGCTACCCTGGGGATAACAGGCTTATCTCCCCCAAGAGTCCATATCGACGGGGAGGTTTGGCACCTCGATGTCGGCTCATCGCATCCTGGGGCTGTAGTAGGTCCCAAGGGTTGGGCTGTTCGCCCATTAAAGCGGTACGTGAGCTGGGTTCAGAACGTCGTGAGACAGTTCGGTCCCTATCCGTCGCAGGCGCAGGAAATTTGAGAGGATCTGTCCCTAGTACGAGAGGACCGGGATGGACGAATCCCTGGTGTACCAGTTGTCTCGCCAGAGGCATAGCTGGGTAGCTATATTCGGAGCGGATAAGCGCTGAAAGCATCTAAGCGCGAAACCGACCTCAAGATGAGATTTCCCACAGCGAAAGCTGGTAAGACCCCTGAAAGATGATCAGGTTGATAGGCCAGGTGTGGAAGCACGGTGACGTGTGGAGCTGACTGGTACTAATCGGTCGAGGGCTTGACCTAAATCGAGACCGCTAGGTGAGTGGCTCAAATTCAATCGACATTACTAGAAAGACTCTGTGCAGTTTTGAGAGAACAGCCATCGAAAGAAAGCGAATATCTCAGACATCTGGTGATTATGCCGGAGGGGTTCCACCCGTTCCCATACCGAACACGGAAGTTAAGACCTCCAGGGCCGATGATACTTGGGGCATAGCCCCTGGGAAAGTAGGTTATTGCCAGGTAACAAGCGAAAGATCATCTCTAACGAGATGGTCTTTCTGTGTATATAATACTGTAGAAACGTATGAGGAAATCTGGGGAGTCGGGGTTCCACCCATTCGATCCACACTGCAGGGAGAGTGCGTTACGGGAC
>NZ_JMGA01000048.1 GCF_000765145.1 Desulfosporosinus sp. HMP52
CTGCTCTCGGCTTTAGTTATGTAGATCAAGTGACTCTTAGCTTCAGATGGAGTTTGCCTAAGAGGAATACTTACTCCAGCTGAAGCTTAGAGGAACTTATCCAGGGACGTAGCAGCCGTTATCTCATCCTCACCGCTAAAGTTGTTCTGGGTAGTTTGCGGTTCGGCGAAAGCAACCTGCGCCGTTATGCTTTTCTTTGGAGCAGGCGGCTTGGGCGAAACCCTCACCCGGATTTCGTCACTGGATGCTTTCGTACTTATAGAATATGGGAGTCTTACGGCTGGTAGTCATCGGATAAACTTCCTCTTTTTGCCAAGTATTCAAGTCTAAAACTATCAAGTTAGACATACCTTCTATCAAGGGGGGCAATGAAGTGTCGCTACATTACACTCTATCTGTCGTTCAGGAAGATAGGCTAACGGCAGATTTACAAAAAGTTAAGGTTTCTAAAGGGGAAAAAAGCTTTCCGGGGCTTAATAAGAGCGCGGCTTTATGGGCGGATATGGCAAGGTGGTTTGGGGATAATGTTCGATCAATTTTACTCAATCTTAAGGAGGTAGCTTATTACGAGGTTGAAGAACTGCGTTTGCGAGTTGGACAGCCACTCATGCTTCGAACGGTGGATAAGGATCTCTTTATTAACCACCAGGGGGAGACAACTAGTCCCTATCAAGCCTACTTTATTAAATCAGAGGACTTAACAGCTGCTTTAGAACGTATGACTCATAGCTCCCTCTACGCAGTTGAAGAGAATCTGAAGCAGGGGTATATTACTTTGCCCGGAGGAAATAGAGTAGGTTTAACAGGTGAAGCGGTGCTTCAGGATGGTCAACTTCAAACATTGAAACACATATCTTCTTTAAATCTCCGTATAGCAAGAGATATTCAGGGACAGAGTCTCAAAATATTGCCCTTACTGTTAAATTCTGCCGGTCAGCTGTATCATACACTGTTAATCTCTCCCCCAAGAGCAGGTAAAACAACCTTGTTAAGAGATTTGATTCGTTCCCTAAGCAATGGAGTTTCTAAATTGAGATTAGAGGGTCAGACTGTAGGAGTTGTGGATGAACGGGGGGAACTTGCCGGGATGTGGCAAGGTATACCAACCTATGATTTAGGTTTTCGAACGGATGTATTGGATGGCTGCCCAAAAGCCAGCGGGATGAGCATGATGGTTCGTTCTATGTCCCCTCAAGTATTGGCTGTGGATGAACTGGGTCATGCTGAGGATGTTGTTGCGATAACTGACGCTTTGCGTACCGGAGTCCGGATACTTAGTACCGCTCACGCCAGTACTCTGGAAGAGGCCCGGAGCAGACCGGTTATAACTCATCTATTAGATCAAGGGGTTTTTGAACGTTTGGTTGTGTTAAGCAGGCGACATGGACCGGGAACCATAGAAGGGGCTTACGATCTTAAAACTGGGAGGAGCCTGTAATGCTAATACTGGGATGTATGGTACTTATAGCAGGGTGCGGATGTTTAGGGCTGTGGTTTGCTTACAGAATTCGAAGGCGTCCTCAGGAGTTAAGAGAATGTTCAATGGCCTTAGCACTCTTAGACACGGAAATCGTCTGGGGGGCAACTCCTCTACCCGAGGCATTCGGAATTCTTAAAGAACGTACAGATGCACCTTGGCAAGGATTTTTTGGAGAATTGAAGGAACGATTGAGTCAGGGTGAATCAGCGGGTATAGCATGGAAAGAGACCATGATAGCACAAAATAGCCATTTTTGTTTAAAGCCTGAAGACTGGAGTGTGATTGGAGATGTTGGTAAAGGATTGGGGCGGTCTGATCGGACGGAACAGCATAAACAAATTGAGCTTGTTCAACGTCAATTGATGGTGATGAAGGAACAAGCGGAAACCTGGTCTGGAAAACAAGCTAAGATGTGGTCGTACTTAGGCTTTCTTGGAGGAATTGCGGGAGTGCTTATCTTGATTTAACCAGGGAGAGGAGTTGTACAAATGAGCTTTAATTTAATAATAACAGTGGCCGGTATTGGAATTCTGGTCGGAGTTCTGGCATCCGTTCTCAATCAATCCGGCCGTAGTGAAATGGCTCAAGGAGTTACTATTATGGGAGTTATTGTAGTTCTCTATATTGTAGTACAGTCTATAGCTGAATTATTTACTCTGGTTAAAAGTGTTTTCAACCTATATTAGGGGGCTAAAGTGTGGAGATATGGCAAATAGTTGGACTAGCCCTAATAGTAACAATTTTTAGCGTTGTTCTCAAACAGATCAAGCCTGAGATCGCTTTACAGCTTTCCATATTAGCAGGTACATCGATCTTTATAATTGTTCTTAGTAAAATACGAGTTATTGTTGACTTATTACAAAACCTTGCCGATCAAGCTAATATTAATTCCTATTATTTACTGATCATTTTAAAAATCGTAGGAGTTGCCTATCTGGCAGAGTTTGGTGCTCAAATATGCCGTGACGCAGGTGAAGGTGCCTTGGCAACAAAAATTGAACTTGCGGCAAAAGTCGGGGTAATAATTTTAGCGATTCCTATTATTGTAGCTATTACTGAGTCATTGGTACGACTCGTTCCGTGAGGTGATGTGTTTGCCGAGATATATTGTCAGTTTGGTAATGTTAGTTTTCTTCCTTTGTGGGACAACTTCTCCGGTTTTAGCGGAAGAAGTACCCTCTCAGCCCCAGGAAAAGATAGATCTTCTGCAAGAGATTGATTTGAGCCAAATGCACAGTTTTTTGGAGCAATTGGATAGTGATGTCCAGAAGGCAATGCCCGGATTTTCTCTTGTGCGTATGTTTGAGGATCTAAGGAGTGGCAAGTTAAGTTTGAAACCGGAAAACTTAGGGAATACGTTGTTAACTTTATTAGGCCATCAAATACTAGGGACGGGCCCTCTAATTGGTAAACTCCTCATCCTAGCTGTACTGGGAGCAGTTTTGGGACAACTCCAAGTAGCTTTTGGAGGTAGTGTGGGGAAGATCGCCCAAGTCATGACCTATCTCGTTCTGCTCAGTTTAGCAATGACAACATTTAAAGAGGTTATAGACATCGCTACAGGAACTATCGATCAAATGGTCGGTCTGATGCAAACCATGTTTCCGGTTATCCTGACTCTCTTGATTACCATGGGTAATTTAACCAGTGCAGCTCTATTCAAGCCTCTTATTATGGGTAGCTTGACAGTTTTGGCCACAGTTATTAAGACGGTTATTCTGCCACTCTTCTTATTAGCAGCAGTCCTTAAACTTTTTAATCATATTTCCGAACAATTTAAACTAAGCAAACTGGCTGGCTTATTTGAATTCGTAGGAAAAATATCCCTTGGTGTGATTATGACTATTTTTATCGGAGTCATGACGGTTCAAGGAGTGACTGGAGGGGTTGCTGATAGCGTTGTATTCCGAACAGCTAAGTACTCAGCCGATCTTGTTCCTGTGGTCGGAAAGTTTTTTAAAGACGCTGTGGAACTTGTGATTACCTCAGGACTACTCTTGAAAAATGCTGTTGGGATAGTTGCTTTAGTAGCAATTATTGTGATTTGCTTGGGTCCTCTAATCAAGATTTTGGCTATGATCCTGGTGTTTCGCATTTCTGCAGCCCTCATCGAACCGATTGGTGAAAAGGCCCTTGCGGACAGTCTTCAGGATATGTCTAAAAGCTTAATACTAATAATAGTTTCAGTTGCATCTGTAGCAGTTATGTTTTTCATGGCAGTAGCTGTGGTCGTAGGTTCGGGAACTTTTTCAGTGATGTTGCACTAAGGAGGAAAAACTGTGCAAACGTTACAAACACTTGTTAGAAATTTGGCCTTGATTTTATTGTTGGCAACCTTTCTGGAGATGATTTTGCCTAATAAATCCATGCGGGGATTTGTCCAAATGGTGATGGGTCTATTCGTGATTTCGGCGATTCTCGCTCCGATTACAACATTGCTGAATACCCCTCTGTCAATGGAGATTCCCGCTTGGACTGCCACAACTCCTCAAGATTTACCGGCAATTGCGGTGGAAGGACAAGGAGTTCAGGTCGGGCGAGATGCTGTCCAGGAGCAATATCGAAGGATACTTATTAATCAGATTAAAGGATTAGCATTAGGTACTTCAGGAGTTGGAGACGCGGAGGTTGACGTTAGATTTGAAGAAAAAGAGGGGGGAATCATCGATCAACCAACAATTGCAGAAATTAATGTCCTGTTGACAGCTTCACGGGAAACCATTCAATCAGTTAAACCAATTATTATTGGTGAATCTACTATGCCTGAGACAACACAATCTCCAAAGGTTGAAGAGGTCAGAGAGCGAATTGCCACATTTATGAGCATCCCTAAAGAAAAGATAATAGTTCAAGAAACCTAAAGGTTTTGCAAATATGGAAGGAGGTTAACTTTATGGATTGGATGAAAAAAATATCAACGGATAAAATGTTACTGGGAGTTGTGTCTTTAATTGTTGTAGGAATGTCCTTTATTTATCTCGGAAAAGGGCAAATTGGCAATGGCAATGAAGAAATTACCCCAACAAAATCCGCTATAACATCTATAGAGAATCCGAATACCAAAATTGGTGTTTTAGAGAAAGAGTTAGAAAGCAAATTACAAACCAACATTTTGATGATGGAGGGCGTAGGAAAGGTACAAGTTTCTGTTAACTTTTTGACTGGTTTAAAGAACGAGTATGTTCGGAATAACAATGTCACTAAGCGTACGAATAAAGAAACTGATAAAACCGGGGGTACTCGAGAAACAACAGAGGTCACGGAGAATAATCAAGTTGTTATGCCAAGTGGATCTTCTCAACCGGTAATCGCCATTGAGGATCGTCCCGAGATTGGAGGAGTCTTAGTAATAGCTGAAGGTGCCCGGGATCCAAAAGTAAGGGAAGGAATACATACAGCGGTACAAACTCTTTTAAGTATTCCAAGCTCCAGAATTACTGTTGTGCCAATGGGTGGAGCATGATGACTAAGTACATGAATTGGCCAGTGCTTTTAATTGTGGGACGCAAATCTTGGCTAAGACTGACTGTTTATGCAGGGTTAGCAGTCATGCTGGGGATTTTAGGAATTAGTCTAATTATTTCTGAATCCCATGCCTATATTCCGGAACAAGCCAGTTCGCCTGTTAATGCGCCAATAGAAGAATCTCAAATCAAGTTTGAGGTTGAAGCCATAAAACCCAATAACTCCGGTGGGAATTATTTCGTTAATTATCGTTTAAAACGAGATCAATTACGTCAGGAATCAAAGGCAATGCTTGCTCCACTTCTCGATTCGACAGTAGAAAAAAGCAAGGCAGAGGCGCAGGATCAATGGCTGCAGCTTAGCATGAAAATTCAACGAGAAGAAGAGATTGAAAATCTTCTTAAAATAAAAGGCTTCCAAGACGCAGTAGCGGATGTTTTTCCTGAACATGTAACAGTGATTGTCTATGCTCCGAGTTTAACTCCCCATGAGGTAAGTCTTATACAGGAGATTGTCCTGAGAGTGACAGGAATCCGTTTAGATAAGATTATGATATCTTCTAAAAAGTAGTAGATATTCAAAAAGTTCTATATAACATGTGCAGGAAAATAGGTGTGTCAGAGCGAATTATATCAATGATAGGACGAAAGTCCTGGTTGAGAGGGTGAGAGGCACTGAAGAAGAGCAAAATTCTTATTGCTGATGATGCGAGTTTCATGCGTTTGATGATTAGCCAGATTCTTGCTCGGCAGGGTCTTACAAACGTCATTGAAGCTGAAAATGGTCTGCAGGCTGTGGAGCAATTCAAGTCTAACAAACCTGACCTGACGCTTTTAGATATTACCATGCCGGAACTCGATGGATTAGCTGCTTTGGCAGAAATTCTTAGGATTAACCCCTTGGCAAAGGTTGTAATCTGCAGTGCAGTTGCCAATGACAATATTGTACGAGAAGCGTTGAACGAAGGTGCAGTAGGCTTTGTAGCCAAGCCGTTTCGGCCTGATGAGCTATTGAACGTAGTTCTTAAACATTTAAATTAGGTAAATCTATAATCTACTAGTCGCACTTTGTTGCCGCCTGATATAGGCGGTAGTTTTATGCCTATCTGCAACCAGTTATATCGAAAAGATAAGCTGGTCAAAGTATACAAAAAGAGTTATATTGTATACTTAAACTAGTTTCGTTGAAAAAGAGGTAGTACCCTCATATAATAAAACATATTGTTTCATTTTTAATAATGAGAAAATTACCCATTATTGAAGTTTGAACGGAATGGGGATAATACAAAGAGGGGTGACGGCAGTGAAACCAGTTAAGATTACAGATACGACTTTGAGGGATGCCCACCAAAGTCTTTGGGCAACTCGGATGCGTACCGAGGATATGCTGCCCATCCTAACAGAGCTGGATGAGGTAGGTTTTTTTTCGTTAGAAGTATGGGGCGGGGCTACTTTTGATGTGTGTCTGCGTTTCTTGGGTGAGGATCCCTGGGAACGTTTAAGACAGATAAAAAGCCGTGTTAAAAAGACTCCCTTGCAAATGTTGCTTAGGGCCCAGTCTCTGGTAGGGTATCAGCATTACCCGGATGATGTGGTTAGGGAATTTGTTTCCCTAAGTGTCAAAAATGGAATTGATATTATCAGGATTTTTGATTCGCTGAATGATGTTCGGAATATGGTGGTTCCTATGGATGCTGCCAAAAAAGCAGGAGCACATGTTCAAGCCTCCGTCGTTTATACAATTAGTCCCGTTCATACAACTAAACATTACCTGGAAACAGCTACGGCACTTGCAGAGCTGGGTGCGGATTCCTTATGTATTAAAGATATGGCTGGCTTACTTACTCCTATCAAGGCTTATGAACTGATTTCGTTATTAAAGAAAGAGTTAGGAATTATGATTCATTTGCACAGTCATTATATTGGCGGAATGGCTGTTGGAACGTATTTAAAGGCCGCAGAAGCAGGAGTGGATATTGTTGATACTGCCAGTGTGCCCTTAGCCTTTGGTGCTAGTCAACCGCCGGTTGAAACAGTAGTTCGAGCTTTTCAAGATACCGAATTTGATACGGGTTTAAGTTTACGTAAACTCTTTCATGTTGCCAAGTACTTTGAGGCACTGCGCAAAAGCCGTAGTTTTGAGCGCGGTATCACTCGAATCTCAGATATGAGAGTCTTTGAACACCAAGTACCTGGGGGCATGATCTCGAATTTAGTCTCTCAGCTTGAAGAACAGGGTGCCCTTGAGCGCATACATGACGTCTTAGAGGAGATTCCTAAAGTGCGTGCAGAGTTAGGCTACCCCCCGCTGGTAACTCCTACGAGCCAAATTGTTGGCACTCAAGCGGTATTAAATGTCCTCAGCGGGGCAAGATATAAGTTAATCCCAGGAGAGGTCAAAGGATATGTGCGTGGGTTATATGGTCGTCCGCCAGCACCGATAAACCCTGAAATTCAAAAGAAAATTATCGGAGATGAGGAACCCTTATTAGTTCGACCGGCAGACAAACTGGAACCCGGCATGGTAAAAGCAAAACTTGATAGTCTCGAGTTGGCTCAATCCGAGGAAGATGTCGTAAGCTATGCATTGTTCCCGCAAATTGCTAAGAAGTTTTTCGAAGAGCGAAAACTTGGGGTAATCTCAAGAGAGGAACCTAAACCTAAAGTGGGTAAGGAGACAAAGGATACCCGCACTTCATTGTTATCGAAGGAGGATTCGAAGTTGAATTTACAAGAAATCAAAGAATTAATCCAAATTATAGATGAGACTGAAATTAGTGAATTAAATCTTGAAAGCGATGGGGTGAAAATCGCTATTCGCAAGGGGCCCAGTGTTGTTGCTGGAGTGCCGGTCACGGCTGTTGCTCGTCAAGAGGCAAGTTCACCGGTTGTGGCAGATACACCTGTTCAATCCCTACGTCCGGAAGCGGTCAAAGCTCCGGAGCCTATCATAAATGCCAATACAGAAACCATTACTTCCCCGATGGTTGGAACTTTCTACTGTTCCGCATCTCCTGAGGCTGCTCCTTATGTTAAATTAGGACAAAATATTGAGGCTGGTCAAGTCGTTTGTATCGTTGAGGCCATGAAGCTCATGAATGAAATTGAGTCGGAAGTTAATGGGAAAGTTGTACAAATTCTTGTGGAGAACGGTCAACCTGTTGAATATGGGCAGGCGTTGTTCGTTATTGAAAAATAAGGAGAAAAGAGCATGTTTAAGAAAATCCTGATTGCGAATCGCGGGGAAATCGCCTTGCGTATCATTAGAGCATGTCGCGAACTTGATATCGAGACAGTCGCTGTTTTTTCTGAAGGAGATCGAGAGGCATTGCACGTTAAGGCCGCAGACGAAGCGGTTTGCATAGGGCCCGTAGCTAGTGCCAAGAGTTACCTTAATATTCCTAACATCATCAGTGCTGCAGAATTGACAGGCGTCGATGCAATACACCCGGGCTATGGTTTCTTATCTGAAAACGCTCGCTTCTCTGAGATATGTGAGTCATGTAATATCACCTTTATCGGGCCGTCTCCTAAAGTTATCGAAACTATGGGAGACAAAGCCACCGCTCGAAAAACAATGATAGAAGGCGGCGTTCCTGTTGTCCCGGGATCTAAAGATATTATTACAGATGATAAAACCGCAGAAATTGTTGCAGAAGAAATAGGATATCCCGTCTTAATTAAGGCCTCGGCTGGTGGTGGAGGCAAAGGCATGCGAGTTGCTCAGAATGCTAAAGAGTTGAGCAAATCCATCAAGGCAGCTCAAAATGAAGCCCAAGCTTCCTTTGGCAATGCTGAGGTATACTTGGAAAAATATGTGGAAGAACCCAGACACATTGAGATTCAAGTATTGGGTGATAACTACGGCAATGTCATTCATTTAGGCGAGCGGGATTGTTCGCTGCAACGCCGCCATCAAAAGCTTCTGGAAGAGTCCCCATCGAGTGCCATAAGTCCGGAGTTGAGAGAAAGAATGGGTGCAGTCGCCGTCCAGGCGGCAAAATCTGCAAATTATTCCAATGCAGGAACCATAGAGTTTTTGTTAGATCGGCATGGCAACTTCTATTTTATTGAAATGAACACGCGTATTCAGGTCGAGCATCCGGTTACTGAAATGGTTACAGGTCTGGACTTGGTAAAAGAGCAAATTCGTTTAGCGGCTGGAGAACCTCTAGGCTATACACAAGCAGATATCCAAATGCGTGGTTGGGCGATTGAATGTAGAATTAATGCGGAAAACCCTGATAAAAACTTTATGCCCTCTCCGGGGTTGATTACCATCTATCATGCTCCGGGTGGACCTGGGGTAAGGGTGGATAGTGCGGTTTATCAAGGGTATGCTGTTTCCCCTTATTACGACTCCATGGTTGGAAAGTTGATTGTCTGGGGTGCCACTAGACAGGAAGCAATTGCCCGCATGAAACGTGCTCTTGAGGAATTTGTCATTGAAGGGATTCATACAACGATACCCTTCCACTTAAAAGTATTGGACAATGCGTTTTATCAACGTGGCGAAGTTTACACAAACTTTATCCAACGTCGAATCTTAGGAGAATAAGCATCTTTAACCAGAGAAGAGAAATACGAAGTAAGAACGGGATTTCCCCGTTCTTTTACTGCAAGAAGAACTTCACTATTAATGTGAGGATCTTTTTGTTATTACTTAAATTGTTTTTTTAAGCTAAAACTTTAAATAATTTATTGAGGGGAAATAGCCTTTGCTAGATCAGCCTTAATTTGGTATAATATCAACGTCATGTAGATAATGGAAACCTACTTATGATAAGATATTTCACTCTAAATGGTAAGTAGGCTTATCTAGTTGCAAAAAAGGGTATGTGAATAATGTAATGTCGAAGTTCAATATTCAAACTTACGAACCACGAACATCGAACTTCGAGTAGGGGGTGTAAGGTCATGGAAAGTATGGGTACAGATAATTCCCTGGGATCTATTCGCATCGCGGATGAAGTTGTAGAAGTCATAGCCGGATTAGCTGCTTCTGAAGTAGAGGGCGTCGTAGGCATGAGCGGTGGTCTGGTTGGAGACTTAGCTAACATGTTGGGGAGAAATAAAAACCTGTCCAAAGGAGTTAAGGTTGAAGTCGGTGAACATGAGGTAGCTGTAGATTTATTTATTGTTGTAGAGTATGGTGTATCAATTCCCGACGTAGCTTTTAGTGTTCAGCAAGCTGTAAAAGAGGCCATTGAGAGTATGACTGGACTTAAAGTCGTAGAGGCAAATGTTCATGTGCAAGGGGTTAATTTTAAACCGGTTGTGGAAACCAAAGAAGAAGACTTACGTTTAAAGTAAAGAAAACTTGGCAGGCGCCAAGAAGGCCCCCCCTGGAAAGCCCAGGGGGGGTTTCTGAAAGAAGGGACGACGATGTTGGCCTATACTTTAGGATTGATTCTATTTCTGGGGGCACTGACTATATTAGCAGTAGCCTCAGGTTGGGGACTCCCATACTTTTTAATAACTCAAGGGCTTGATTGGTTAAGATTTAATCCTTGGGAGAGTATTATTATGGCTGGAGCTTTACTATTGTTAGGATTGCTATTGTTTATCCGACCACGGACGAGTACTGATAATTCTTTTCGGACATCTTTAAAAGGAGGAGATGTTCGGATTTCTCAAGATGCCCTTCAGGAGATTATTACACGCAGTGCCAAAGGGCTGCCTGGAGTTTTGCAAGTTGGATCAAGTCTTAGACAACGCGAAGCTGGACTTGAGATTATGGTGTTCTGTCAGTTTGAACAGGGGGTCGTAATTCCTCAGATATCTGAAGAAATTTTGAAGAAGGTTAAAGAGGATGTTGAGCTTTATACCGGAATAATTGTGGCAGAGGTGAAAGTGCTGGTGCGTCGCTTAGAAAAGGTTCGTCCGGTACGTGTGCGATGAGGGGCTTTTGGTTAAAAATTGAAGAGAAGATTTCACAGTCTTTAGTTTGGGCCTTGGATAATCACCCTGGCAAGCTTTTGGGAACATCTATAGGTTTTATACTGGGACTTTTGTTTGTGACGCTAGGTTTCTGGCGAACCCTGGTGTTAGTCTTATGTGCCGTGATAGGCTTTGTTTTAGGGAAACGCCAAGATGAGCATAAAGACCTTTCAGCCTGGGTAGAAAAGACTTTTAACAAGTATTAAATGATGACTTAAAATTAGATATCACTAGGGAGGAATTTTCTTGAGTCGAAGATTAGCTCGAGAAACTGCATTACAAGTGCTTTTTCAAAGAGACCTGACGAAAGAACCATTGATTATTGCAGAAGAAGTTAAGCGCTGGGCGGATGAATTTGTTGTTCCCGAGCCCAGTAGGGGATTTGCGCAGGAACTTGTTGAAGGGACAATAGATCATCAAAGCGAAATTGATCAAACAATTTCTTCATATGCTCAAGATTGGTCCATTAATCGTATGGCTAATGTGGATAGAAATGTAATGCGCTTGGCTACTTACGAGATTCTTTTCCGTTCTGATATCCCCGGTCGTGTAAGTCTCAATGAAGCAATTGAGCTGGCTAAGCGTTTTGGAGGAGAAGAATCAGCTAAATTCGTTAACGGGATACTAGATCGAATCGTGGAAAGTAATCTGAAAGCAGAAAAAAAGAAATAACTTTAGCTTAAATATTTTTTCACAATTTCGAAATTGAAGGAAAAGTCATTCAAGATATCGAATTAATTTAATATATGAGAAATTTTAATTTTATTCACATTAAGGGGGAGACAAATGTACCACGTTGTTAAAAAAAGACTATTGGCAACCGGTATTGCCTTACTGGACGTCAATGCACCAGCTGTGGCCGCAAAAGTTGAGCCAGGGCAATTTGTTATTGTCCGTGTAGACGAGCAGAGTGAGCGTATTCCTTTGACTGTAATGGATTTTGATCGTGAAAAGGGTACTATCACGATTGTTGTTCAAGATGTTGGGTACTCGTCAGCAATTATCACGGGTATGAATGAAGGAGATGCATTTCAAGACTTTGTAGGTCCGTTGGGAGTCGAATCCGAAATTGAAAATTATGGTACTGTTGTTTGCATCGGAGGGGGTTTAGGCATTGCTCCTATTCATCCCATAGCTCGAGCTTTAAAAGATGCCGGAAATCATGTCATCTCCGTCCTAGGTGCGAGAAGTGCAGATTTGCTGATTTTAGAAGATGAGATGGCCGCTGCAAGCAGTGAAGTTGTCATAGCCACAAATGATGGAAGTAAAGGTGTTAAAGGATTTGTAACAGACGGACTTGCTCAAGTGTTAGCCCAAGGCCACCAAGTTAAGGCTATTTGGGCCATCGGTCCGATGATTATGATGAAAGCTGTTGTCGATTATACACGGTCATTAGGCATCAAAACCATTGTTAGTATGAATCCAATCATGGTTGATGGAACAGGCATGTGTGGTGCATGTCGGATTAGCGTAGGCAATGAGACAAAATTTGCCTGTGTCGATGGGCCGGAGTTTGATGGACACTTAGTTGATTTCGACTTAGCAATGAAGCGTCTCGCTTTTTATAAAGATGAAGAGAACCGGGCCAAAGCCCGACTGGAATGCAATCATGAAGGAGGGCATCACTAATGGCTGAGAATGTTGAAAGCACAAAAAAAATTAAGATCCCTCGTCATGAAATGCCTTGTCAGGAACCGGAAGTACGGGCGCGTAACTTTGAAGAAGTTGCTTTAGGCTATACAGAAGAAACAGCTGTTGAAGAAGCTAAGCGTTGTTTACAATGTAAGAATCCTAAATGTGTTTCTGGGTGTCCTGTAGAAGTTCTTATTCCGGAGTTTATTAAAAAGGTTGCCGAAGGGGATTTTCAGGAAGCCGGCAATGTTCTGAAAATTAAAAATTCCTTACCTGCTGTTTGTGGTCGTGTTTGCCCTCAAGAAAATCAATGTGAGAGTAAATGTATTTTAGGGATTAAAGGAGAGTCAGTAGCTATTGGCCGACTTGAGCGTTTTGCAGCTGACTTCGGGATGAAGACAGGTAAATCTGAGTACGAGAAACCCGCACCCAGTGGTAAGCGGGTAGCTATTATTGGAGCTGGGCCTGCTGGATTGGCATGCGCCGGCGACTTGGCAAAAGCAGGTCATGCTGTGACTGTGCTTGAAGCCTTACATGTTGCCGGGGGCGTACTGATGTATGGAATTCCTCAATTCCGTCTGCCTAAAGAAATTGTCCAAACTGAGATTGAAAATCTCAAAACCATGGGGGTAGAGATTCTAACTAATCAGGTCGTTGGAAAAATCACCTCTGTTGATGAGCTTATGGAAAATGGTTATGACGCCGTGTTTATTGGAACAGGCGCAGGACTTCCCTATTTCATGGATATCCCAGGAGAGAACTTAAATGGTGTTTATTCAGCTAATGAGTTCTTAACAAGGACAAATTTAATGAAGGGCTATAAGTTCCCAGACTATGCTACACCAGTTAAGGTTGGTAAAAATGTTGCCGTCTTAGGTGCCGGTAATGTGGCAATGGACTCTGCTCGTACAGCTTTACGTTTAGGCGCGGAAAATGTCTATATCATCTATCGTCGCTCTCGTGATGAAATGCCTGCCCGTAAAGAAGAACTAGAACATGCAGAGGAAGAGGGTATTCAATTCCGCTTGTTGACAAACCCTGTAGCTATCGAAGGGGATGAGCGCGGATGGGTGAAAAGTTTAACCTGCTTGCGCTATGAGCTGGGAGAACCCGATGCTTCAGGACGCCGTGCTCCTATTGCAATTAAAGGCTCTGAATTTGATATCCCTATGGATACAGTCGTAGTGGCTATTGGACAAGGCCCGAACCCTCTGGTTACAACATCTACCCCGGGCTTGGAGTTAAACAAGCGCGGTAATATCGTTGCAGATCCGGAAACCTTGATGACTTCAAAGCCAGGCGTTTTTGCCGGCGGTGATATCGTAACAGGTGCGGCAACTGTTATTTTGGCTATGGGAGCCGGTAAAAAGGCTGCCGCAGGTATTGATCAATACCTCAAGGGAAAGTAACTATCTCTCTACCAATCTGAGCATAAGGCCTCCCGCTTTCAGAAAGTGGGAGGCTAATAAGCAGGAAATTTTTACTTAATGGGTTTCCACTCCAGTTAATAAAGGGAGTTTTATAGCTGAATAAATCGAAATATTTTGAAAGGAGTGTGTATTTTGGCACAATTGTTAGACGGAAAAGCAGTATCCAAAATTTTAAAAGAAGAGATTCGTGAGGAAATTGCACAATGGAAAGAAAAAGGTGTGCAACCGAAACTTGCCGTTATACTAGTCGGTGACGACCCAGCTTCGGTGGTTTATGCGAGATCCAAGCAGAAAGTCTGTGAGGGAATCGGAATGGCCTTTGAACTTTTCACAATGCCTGGTTCTACACCGGAAGCAGATGTTTTGTCAAAAATTGAAGAACTAAATAAGGATCAGGCAGTTCACGGCATTATGATTGAACTTCCCCTTCCCAAGGGAATTCAAAAAGAAACGGTTATGGCTGCAGTACGTCCCGATAAAGATGTAGACGGAGTTCACCCTATCAATCGCGGATATATTCTAAGCGGCGAGGAAGGACTATTCCCGGCTACCCCTCAAAGTTGTATTGAATTGCTTCTTCGCTCAGGGGTGCAAATCGCCGGTAAGCACGTTGTTATCGTCGGACGTGGCGAAACAGTGGGCAAACCTTTAGTTTTCTTAATACTTAAACACAATGCTACAGTGACAATTTGCCACTCGAAAACTCCAGACCTGGGGGCTTTCACAAGGCAGGCAGATATTTTGGTTGCAGCAGTAGGTCGGGCTAAGCTGATCAAAAAAGATATGGTCAAAGCCGGCGCAATTGTAGTTGATGCCGGAATCAACGAGACACCTGACGGAATCTGCGGAGATGTTGACTTTGAGGCTGTTCAAGATGTAGCTGATTTAATTTCTCCGGTACCGGGTGGTGTAGGTTCCCTGACCACTGCCTTAATCATGCGTAATGTCCTGAAAGGAATCGTTCTGCAAGGAGGAGCTAAGTAATGGATATGAGCAAAATCTGGGAGTGGACGACGGATGAATTCTTGACAGTGTCGGCCAGCTCTTCCCCTACGCCAGGAGGCGGAAGTGTTTCTGCTTATGTGGGAGCCTTGGCTGCTTCAATGACTTGTATGGTGGCTAACCTAACCGTTGGCAAGGAAAAGTACAAAGACGTTGAACCCCAAGTAAAAGAGATCTTGACTGAAGCCGAGGAAGTCTTAAGTCTGTTGAAAACAGGTTTAAGCCAGGATATCGCTGAATTCTCCAATTTCATGGATGTTTTAAAACTACCAAAAGGTACAGATGAAGAAAAAGCTGTGCGCGCTGAGAAAATGCAGGAAGTCTTAGTATCTGCTACTAACACTCCCCTGGGTATTTCTCAAAACTGCTTTAGAGTTCTGCAGTTAGCTCAAAAGCTTGCTCCAATCGGCAATAAGGGAGCAATCAGTGATGTGGGTGTATCCGCTTACTTAGCTGAAAGTGCTCTAAAATCTGCAATGCTCAGTGTAGATATTAATCTGCCCGGAATTAAGGACGCAGAGTATCAGGAGCGAGTTAAGGCAGAACGAGCCAGACTCTTCGAACAGGCAGCGATCATTTGTGCCGAGACAGTTGCAGTGGTACAAAGCAGAATGTAGTTCGTATTTAGGCAATAAAAAGGGGTGAGGAAATTTTTCCTCGCCCCTTCTTATTGTGTGCTATGTTCCGTTCTCCAAATCACCATCAGAGGAAGAAAATAGGGGTCACTCGGGGCAGGGCGGCTTCGCCCACATCCGTTCACTCAACATTCCGAGGCTCGCCTACTCGCTTGGGCGGGAGCTCCACCAAACCTACGGGTAATACCTGAAGTGAACCTGTGGCTCCGCTTCCCACCCAAGCTTTGTATGCTTTACCGCCTCTCCATGC
>NZ_JMGA01000049.1 GCF_000765145.1 Desulfosporosinus sp. HMP52
TGATCAGCCTCCTACCCGATTTCCGAACCATTAATTTTCTGATGGCTTGATCAAGTCCTTCTAAGGTTAACTCATACATGGGAAAGACACTGCTTACCATTTTTATGGTGTGAGAGCCGTGAACCCGATCCCAATATTTTTCGGGTATAGGGTTAAGCCAAGCATTATACGGAAAATTCTTAGTTAAGCGCTGCAGCCAGGTAAATCCCGGTTCTTCGTTGCCAACATCCCAAAAGATATTGCCGTCAACCATTGTGAGTTCGCTGGGGGCCATAGCAGCATCCCCAATAATAATAACCTTGTAATCTGAACCCAGGGAATGCATGAGATCATAGGTTTTGACAGCTCTTCTGGGGCTGCAACCGGCGTCTAGGTAGAGTGAATCATAAAAACAATTATGAAAGTAATAAAACTTCAAATCTTTAAAGTGAGAAGATCTATGGACTGCTGAAAACAATTGGCTGCATATTTGAGCATAAGGGGCCATGGAGCCCCCGGCATCCATTAAGACAATAAGTTTTACCGCATTTTTGCGGGGCCTCGTCCAAACAAGCTTTAGTTGACCGGCATTCTTACAGGTTTCATCAATGGTATCCTCTAGATCAAGCTGATCTTTTGCTCCATCAATACGAGTACTAAACTGGCGCAATTTGCGTAAAGCCACTTCAAATTGGCGTACACCTAAGGTTTTGTCGTTGCGATACTCTCGGTAGTTTCGCTCTGAGGCCACTTTCACCGCAGATTGCCCATGGGACTCCCCTCCTATGCGGATGCCCCCAGGATGAAAGCCGGAGTGCCCAAAAGGGGAAGTTCCCCCTGTTCCTACCCAGGTATTCCCGCCGTGATGAGGCCCGTCTTGTTTGCGTATACGTTCTTCTAAAGCTTCCTTAAGACTTTCCCAATTGGGCAAGCCTAATTTGTTCAAGATTTCGTTGCGTTCTTCTTCAGAGAACATTTTAGCGGGCAGAGGATTTTCCATCCATTTTGAAACCTGATCCAATAACTGTTCCGGGGTTGCTATCCCCTGAAAATACTTTTGAAAGGCCAGGTCATATTGGTCAAAATGACTTTCGCTCTTAACTAAGACGGCTCGAGCCAGATAGTAGAACCCAGAAAGACTTGATTCAGCTAAGCCTTGGGCCAGGGCTTCCATTAAGGTGATCCATTCTGTGATAGAAACGGGAACCCCTTCTCGGCGCAATTGATAAAAAAAGTGTGTAAACATAGGCCATTCTACCAGCCACGTCTGCTGGCACGGGACGTGCCATCTGTCTCACGCAAGTGCAGCTGCCTTAAGGCAAGATCGAAATCCTGGTTCTTCTTTAACAACGCTCCGAGAAAAGGGATCTCTTTGGCAATCTTATCAGGATCAATTCCTCCGATGGTTAAGGCCTGCACCCAATCGAGAAGTTCGCTGGTACTGGGTTTTTTCTGTAAGCCTGAGACACTGCGCAGCCAATAAAAGGACTTTAAGGCCTCGGCAAGGAGGATAGTATCTAATTGGGGGAAATGGACATGAACAATCTCTTCCATCATTGTTTGATCGGGAAAGTCGATATAGTGGAATACACAGCGGCGTAAAAAGGCATCCGGGAGCTCCTTTTCTGCGTTGCTTGTTATAATCACAATGGGGCGATGTATGGTTGCAATGGTTTCTCCGGTTTCAGGGATATAGAAATTCATAACGTCCAATTCCCAAAGCAGATCATTAGGGAATTCCAAGTCAGCTTTGTCTATCTCATCGATTAAAAGTACCACCCGCTCCTCGGACCGGAAGGCTTCGCCAAGTTTTCCGAGCTTAATATACTGTTTGATGTCGGATACATTTTGCCCGCCAAATTGACTGTCGTAGAGGCGCTGAACTGTGTCATAGACGTAGAGTCCATCTTGGGCTTTAGTGGTGGATTTAATATTCCAGACTAATAAGCGGAGGCCCAGGGAACGGGCGATGCTCTCGGCCAGAACGGTTTTCCCTGTACCCGGCTCTCCTTTTATCAGAAGAGGTCTTTTTAAAGCGACTGAGATATTGACACTATTGCTCAGATCCTTGGAAACTATGTAATCCTCAGTACCTTGATAGATTAGCTCATCGGTCATTTAGGTGTTTCCTCCCCGTTATGATTAAACTTGTATCAACATAATACCACTATTTGGAGGCTTTTGGGCAATAATTTATCAGACTATTGAATCTTTAAAGTGTGAGGTATCGGAGCAAGTCAATCCCTCTTTTCTCCATTGATTAAGAGCAGCATCAAACTAACATTAAATTACAAAAAATGGAAATAAATCCTCAATCTTGCTGTGAGAACTGACTTAAGAGTACGAAGATTACTTTAGCGTATAATAATTAAATTTAGTTGCTTACAAACGTTAACTAGTTTTAACATATAGGATATCTTCAATAATTATTAGTTGTTTCCATAACAAATTAGAGTATTTAGAGATGTATTAAGTTGCAGAACTATTGACTATTCATGGCTTTAGCTATACTATTATGAATTAACATAGGTCAAAAGTCCCATGGACTATAGACCAAAAGTCCTAGCTAACTTTGTCAAAAAATGCATGTTTTAAGATTATTTTGGGGACAAGTTAAATTTTACACTAGCCGTTTGAGGATATTTTCCATTAATATTAAATATTTTTTATGCTATAATATACCTATTATTGTTTTAATTACATATTGTGCCTGAATCCATAAAAGAGAGAATTAGTCAATCCGTGTTCCTTGGGGGGTAACTTAAAGCTTGCAACGGAAAGGTGTCAGTAAGAGTGTATGGAAAAGCCTAAACAGAAAATAAAGCTGGGCGAACTCTTAATGGGAGCAGGAATGCTTACACAGGCTCAGCTAGAAGAGGTGTTAGCTGAACAAGGAAAGTCCAGAAAACGGATGGGGCAAATCCTTATTGAGCGTAACATTCTAACAGAAGAAGAAATCATGGATACTCTCGCTGTGCAGCTTTCTCTCGAACGGTTCGATATTGGCAAAGCCTTTATTGATCCTGAGGTAGCTAGATGCATCCCGAAAGAAGTGGCTAAAAAATATAATCTGATTCCCTTTGGTGAAAAAGATGGCAAACTGCAAGTAGCCATGAGCGATCCTCTCAATATCTTCGCCATAGACGACATTTCCTTTATTACTCAAAAGACGATTCAACCTTGCATTGCAGGATTTGAGGCTATTGAAAAGGCCATCGAACTTTATTTCAGCAAACAATCTACCGATAAGGCCTTAGAAGACTTGAAAAAGGAATACAAGGTTGAACTTGACGGCAAGTACGATCAAGCTATCATTGATGAAGTTCAGAGCGCTCCGGCAGTAAGGCTTACCAATTCAATTCTTAATCAGGCCATTACTTCTGGGGCGAGTGACATACATATAGAACCCTTTGAAAAGGAAGTAAAGGTTCGTTATCGAATTGATGGGGTCTTAGTGGCCAGTATGGCCATCCCTAAGAGCTTATACTCATCAGTGTGCACTCGCATCAAAATAATGGCGGGGATGAACATTGCTGAAAATAGAATTCCTCAAGACGGAAGGAACGAAATGGAGGTCGGGGGAAGAAGCTATGATTTTCGGGTTTCCTCCTTGCCTACGGTATTCGGGGAGAAAATAGTAATTCGGATTCTTGATGGGAAAAACTTTGATTTAAACAGAAGTATGATTGGCTTTACTAATCATGATAATGCTATTCTTAACCGGATTCTCAGCATGCCCTATGGAATCGTCCTCTTAACCGGTCCTACAGGAAGTGGGAAATCTACTACTCTTTATACAATTTTAAAAGAGTTTAACACCGTGGATAAAAATATTGTAACTGTTGAAGATCCTGTGGAATACACCTTGTTGGGTATTAACCAAGTTCAAGTTAATTCAAAAGCAGGATTAACCTTTGCTTCCAGCTTGAGAAGCATTCTCAGGCAGGATCCGGATATTATCATGATTGGGGAAATGCGGGATGAAGAAACGGCTCATATCGCAGTCCGGGCAGCTATAACCGGTCACTTAGTATTTTCCACACTCCATACTAATGATGCTCCGACCTCCTTGACACGCTTAGTAGATATGGGAATTGCTCCTTATCTGGTAGCGGAGTCGACTATAGGGATCATAAGCCAAAGGCTTCTGCGCAAGCTCTGCCCCTCTTGCAAAAGAGGTTATCTGGCAGATGAGCGTGAGAAAAAAATCCTGCGGGATCCAAACGTTGTGAAATTATATAAACCAACAGGTTGCCCCGCTTGTAATAATACTGGCTATAAAGGCCGTATTGCCATCCATGAGGTCTTATACTTAGATAATAAAATGCGCAGTATTATTGAAAAAGGTGCTAATGCTGATGAATTAAGAACCCTTGCCGTTAAGAACGGCATGGTACCCCTTTATGATAACTGTAAGAGGCTTGTTATCAATGGAGTGACTAGTATTAATGAAATGGTTCGTACAGTCTACGCCAGAGATTAGTCTATATAACAATAAACACTTCTGATTCTCGAAAAGAGGTAATAAAAGAGGATGCCTATATATACCTTTAGGGCCAAAAAGTTAAATGGAGAAGAACTCACGGGTACTCAAGAATTTGCGTCCATAGACGTTCTTAAGGCTATGTTGTCCGACCAAGGCTTTTTTCTTATTGATGCTCAGATTAAAGGAAAAGAATACAGCTTTGGCGAATTGCTCAAACGAGTTGACATGAAAGATATTTCCCTTTTCTGTCGACAATTCTCGGTTATTCTAAATGCTGGGATTCCCATTGTCGAGGCTATAGCCATATTGCGAGATCAGGTAGAAAAAAAGAAATTTCGGGATACCTTAGAAGATGTCCACGACCAACTCCAAAGAGGTAATCTGTTTTCCAGTACTCTGCAGGCTCATCCCAAGGTTTTTCCGGATTTTATGATAAACATGGTTGAAGTGGGTGAAGCGAGTGGTACCTTAGACTCCATTATGATCAGCTTGGCTGAGTATTATGAAAAAGAGAACAAGCTCCGCCGTAAAATCAAAAGTGCCATGACTTATCCCATGATTCTTCTGATTCTGATGATTGGTGTGGTCACCTTGCTGATGGTCAAAGTTCTTCCCACCTTTGCTAATATCCTGCAGTCAATGGGAGGGGAACTGCCTGCCTTGACCAAAATCCTGATGGGGATGAGCGATTTTATGGTTAAGAATGTAGTTCTGATATTTGCTATTGTTACACTTGGAGGAATAGGGCTAAGGGTTCTTTCCAAAAATGATGAATTTAGGTTTTGGTTGGATTCTTTAAAATTACGAGCCCCGGTGATTAAAACAACCGTCGTAAAAGTAATCACTGCTCGATTCGCGAGAAGTATGGGGATTTTACTTAAAAGTGGCATACCAATTATTCGTTCCTTTGAAATCATGAATGATTTGCTGGGTAATCGGTTGGTTGCACACAAGTTTACCGAATGCCGGGATGAAGTTATGGAGGGCAAGGGGATATCAGGTTCCATTAAGAAGATGGGAGTGTTTCCACCTATGCTAATTCATATGATCGAGGTAGGAGAAGCCACCGGACAATTGGACGAAATGTTAACTAGAACAGCTGGATTCTTCGATGAGGAGGTGGAGGAAGCCATCGAGAAACTGACGGCCATGCTTGAACCTGCCATGATCGTGATTATGGCAGTGGTCGTAGGAACAGTGGTTATGGCAATGATGTTGCCAATGGTCAGCATTATGCAGTCGGTACAATAATAATTGAAGGAGGTAAAAAGAAATGAAAATTAGAGAACGATTGGACAAGCTAAAAAAGAAGCAAAAGGGCTTTACGCTTGTAGAGCTAATTGTGGTTATTGCTATTATTGGAATTTTGGCAGGGGTTATGTTGCCTAGATTTTTTGGATTTACGACTGATGCTAGAGAGTCTGCGGCAATCGCTGAGGCCAAAAGTATTAGAACGCTAGCTGAAACTTATTTTGCAAGCAGTGATGATGGAGACTGGCCAACAATTTCTGCAGATAGTGGTACTGCTTTTCGAGTTCAAACATCGGGAGACGCAGGTCATATATATGACAATTCACCGACTTTCAATGGAAGAATAGAGACTTTAGCTGGTGTAGATATGACAGCAGATACTACTGAAATTACAAATGGAGCTTTTCAATATGAAAAGAGTGGGGTTACAGTTACATGTGATGCGAATGGCGATATTACTGTAAATCCATAAAAGAATTCACATGAGGTATAGTTGTATCTTAATTAAAAATACAACTATACCTCCTATCTAAAGGGGTAATTATCATGCCTAAGAACAATGGATTCACATTAATTGAAATCTTAATTGTACTTGTTATTATAGGGATCCTGGCGTCTGGGGCATATCCAAGTCTCGCAAGAGCTAAGGATATGTCAAGAGAAAATGATCGATCTAGGCACGAATACGTTGTTAATAGAGCACTGAAACAGTATTACGCACTCACAGGAACATACCTTAAATCCCCAATTCCACTTCACCTATCGATGCTAAAGGATGAATTGTACAGCCAAACTGGTGTCTCCCTAAATATATCAAAGTATCCCAATACTGATCCTTTAACGTATACGGGCCCTTACGTAGGCCCTGATGGAGTTGAAATGTATGAAATTAGTTCGCTCCATGTTAAGTGATACGGGCGAAACACCTATGGAAAGAAAGTACATAAAAGGCTATACTCTTGCAGAATTAATCGTTGTCATGGCCATAATGGCCATCTTAGGTACAACCCTTCTTACAATGATGAATACAGGTGGAAAGCTATACAGAAACGCTAATGCCATCATGGAAGAACAAAGTAATTCAAGACTAGCTATGTCATACATAACTATGAGAATTAGACAAAATGATGTAAAGAATAATATTAATATTGCTAATGTAACTGTAGATGGCAAATTGTACAGAGCCTTAACTATCGCTGACTCCAGTAACTCTAATCGATCCTATTGGATTTATATTGACACTACTACCGGTAAATTAAAAGAGCTTATTGTTACCAGCACATCAACCTCGGTCTCTGACATAGCAGATGTGAGTAACTTTACTATAAAGAAATTAGTTAGTGTTCCAAGCATGCCAACGACAATTCGTATTGAAATCACCTCTAAGGATGGAACAATCCACTTAAATGAAGATCTTACCCTAAGATCTCCGCAACAAAACTTACCCTCAGAAAACTAAGGGGCAGGGCTAACGTCTGTCTCATGAAATAAAATCAGAAATTAAGGCCGGGAGGAAGATCATGTTCGGGGATAACAAAGTTCTAGGTATAGATATCGGAACGCGTTTGACAAAATTTGCATTGCTTAAGCAAGGAACTAAGCCGGAAATTAAAGCCTGGGCAATTGTTCCTACCCCACCGGGGAGTGTGTCAGACGGTTTGATTCGAGATAGGGAAGCCGTTCTGGATATGCTCAAGAGTGCAATCAGCGAGTTTAAGTTAACGGCGAAAAAGATTGCTGTCACAATTCATTCTTCCGGTATTATGCTTCGAGAGCTTAATTTGCCTGCTCTTGAAGATGAAGAAATCGAACCTGCTGTCCAGTTTGAATTAGCTCAGAGTTTTCCGGATATGATCCAAACTCACTCTACAGCTTTCAAGATATATACCAAAACAAATGATCGTCTTAATGGTATTAGTACATCCTGCCCGAAACAAATTGTAGATAGCTATGTTGAGATGTTTGCCGATTCCGGCCTTAACCTAAAATATGTTGATGTCAACGCCAATACTCTGGCTAAAACCTATAATCACTTTGTTCATCCCCCGATGCAGGGGGATTCGGTTTTAATAGTAGATCTCAGTTATGCCATGTCACAGGTTAATGTTTTAGTTGATGGGAAGTTAATTCTAAGCCGCAGTGTTTCAGGCGGAGGATCCTTTGTTGATAGTTTGATTGTCAACCGTTTCGAGATCACCATGGAGGAAGCGGAAGCAGCTAGGCAGTCAGGGTATAAGACTTTGTCAATAAGCCAGGAGGAGTTAGATTCCTGTCTTCGACTGGGGTATTCCTCGGTTGAGGAACAGATGAGACAAACCCTGGATTATATAAGGTATAGTAAGCTGCCGGATGGGATTAAAGAGATTTGTCTTACCGGCGGAGGCAGTAATTTTCCTGGTCTGGAGACCTACTTCAGTGGTATGTTCAGGACGCCTGTCAATATAGCTCAATCCGATAGTATTCCCCTTGAAGTCTCAGATAAGTTTTTTATATTGATGCCGGCGATTGGCGCGGCTTTGAGGGAGGACTAGTGTCTTGAAGGATATTAATCTGATTTTAAAGACTCAGCAACAGAAGAGGGAACGACAAAACTCCGGAATGAGTCGAAAATTCGGAATAGCTATTATAGCTGTTTTAGTATTAGGGTTGTTTGGTTATGGGATTCTAACCTTTCTTCATACCCGTTTGGAAAAAAAAGAGTTGGCAATTGAACAGAAAATAGCGGAAGCAGCTCCAGTCATTGAGTTAAAGAAAAAAAGCTCTGCCAAACAAGAAAAAATCAACAAACTCTCTGGAATGGTAGATTTAGTAGCTTCTCAGTCTAAAATTAATACAAGAATATTCGAGGGCATTTCCAGCGTTATGCCAGAGAATGTTTTTATTGTCAACTACGCTATTAGTCAAACTGGAGAATTAAATATGATGGGGAAAGCAAAAGATGTGGATAGTATCGCGTTTTTCGTTCACGAACTGAAGGGAAATGGCTTGTTTAGTGATGTTTATCTAAGTAATGTGAGTAATTCCACCAATAAAAACGCTCAAACAAATCAGCTTGGTGTTACAGAGTTTAATTTCTCAATTCTTTTGACTTTGAAAAAGTGAGGAAAAGCTATGAAGTTTAATATCGATTTATCTAAATTTAAGAATCTTGGTTTTAAACTCGAGTCCAAAAAGCCTTCTAAAAAGACTATGTCGAGATTCTTACAAAAGGTTAACATTAAACGTTCGAGATCATCCTCACTTAGTCTTTCCAAGAAAGATTTTATTCTATTATCGGCTTTACTTGTAGGATTGGAAGGATATGGCTTGTACAATCTGCTTATAAGTCCTACATGGCAGGATTATACCAAGTTTAAGATTAGTTATGAGGCTAAGCAGTTAATTGCTGCAAATTTTGAAAAGGATATGGGCCAAAAAGATCAGTATCTTGAAAATCTAAAACTATTGGATTATAAATATGGCACCTTAACTAAAGTTATCCCTTATGAAATCCCTCAAGAGGAAATTGTACTGGTACTTAATAAATTGGCTAAGGAAAGAGAACTGGAGATAAACGGACTCTCTCTAAGCACTATTTCGTATGTCAGCAAAAAGGATTATGAGGCCGGAAAAACTTCCTCTGAACCACAGGATGAAAAAAAAGTCGTTACAACAACGAGTGTTGCTGGTGATGTTCAAAATGGTGGTCAAGGAACTGCGTCCGCTGGTTCTGATGATAAAAAAATCTCAGCCAAACCAAATCTATCGGCGGATATGGTTATCTTGGAAGATGTCGATATTGCCTTCTCAGGAAGTTATGGATCTTTATATAATTTCATCAGTGATTTGGAAAAGAGCGAACAGAAGATAATTGTTAAGGAGATAAGTACTGCCAGAGGAGAAGGAAATGTTTTGAAAGGATCTCTTAAGCTTCAGTATGTAGGATACGTAACTCCTGAGGATGAAAGCACTTATACAATGGACACCCCTGAAACGGAGGGTAAGGCTAATCCCTTCCTGCCTTATTCAGGTTTTTTAGATAAAGTTACTGATCCGACGGTAGTAGTTCAAGGCCCTGAGCCAATAAAATCATACGCTCCGAATTTCTATCTCTTACTCAATACCTTCGACGACAATGCACCTAAAGTTATTATGGGGGACTATTCTCGCAACGGCACAGAACTCTACAGTAACAGCAATGATGTGATTAAGGGCAAACTTGCGGTCAGCGGAAGTCCGGAGAACCTGACTTATTCCTATTCTTTGGGCGGTCGTGCTGAAAACAAAAACGCTTCAATCGCGATAGATGAAGGCAAGCTTCGCTTGGAGGTTATATCCCAGCCCCGCAAAGGAGAACAGGATAAGGTGGGGCTAACCCTGGATGTGGAAAACAAGACCGACTATCCTTTAGAGATTAAGGTTATTAATGATGATCTCCAGGTTCCCCGCTTTAAGCTGGGAACTCAAGCCGGTAGTGTAACGATAAGTAGGTGATTTGTTGTTCAGCAAGGAAGATAAAGGATTTACACTTGTTGAAGTGATAGTCGCCTTGGCTGTGGTGGCGATTGTTTCAACTTCTCTTTTCCGTTTGTTTATAACAACGAGTTATGTCAATCGAGAAGCTGAGCTTACGGATTTGGCCCATACCATTGCTGTTGGGCAAGCTGAAAGCTTTAAATCTAATCCCGAAGCCTATCCCACAGAAGTTAGGTACTTCAATAAGAACGGCGCTTGGCTGCCTGCTCCTGAATCTGGAGAGATTCCCACAGGGTCTGTCATCAAAACAGAAAGTACAGTTACCAAGCCTCTGAATACGTCTGGAAATAGCACCGGCTATTTCCCCAACTTTGTTGGGACCATCGATCTTGGTCCCTATGCAGATTGGGATATTGAGATCACTCCTGCTGGGGTAATATACTGCGGTAAGCATAAGACCACCTTAGAACTGCTGGCAGAACAGGAAGGTTCAAGGATAAAAAACAACATCCTGCCTATTAAAGTAGAGTATAGCACTGGCGGCGTAAACTTGCGGGAAATTCATGTAACCAATAACTCAAATCTGGAAACAGCTATTTACTTTTTTAAAAAGGAATCTGGCCAAAGCATTGACTTTAATCCCGTATCCGGACAATTGAGTATCACTGATATCGACCCCACCAGTTCGGCTACTGCCAAATATAACCTGAATTTAGAGGTCTCAAAATTAGTGAAAAACGTGAGCTATTATATGTTCACTTTTTCTGCAGATGAGTATGTGTATCATTAGTTCGAGAGATGAAGGAGCAGATTATGCGCTTTTGGACACGTCAACATCTAAAAAGTGAAAAGGGAAATGCCCTGCTTATGGCCCTTTCCATCATTATGATCCTAACAGCCTTTGGGACGGCTTCGTTGATGACAAGCGTAGCCAATATCCAGATGAGTACGAAATACCGGAATTGGTCAAAAGACTATTATGTTCTGGACAAGAACGTGGAGGCTAAAGTCGATCGTTTAAACTCATTACTGCAGGACGCTGAAAGCAAGGCACAAGCTTATATGTCCGGCCAGTATTATCTGTATCCGGATACGGCCCCTCTTCCGGAAGATTTGGAAGTTCCTCAGTCTGCCCAGGAGTATCTTAATGGGAAATGGACGGATATCTCAGCCGATATAGACGGCAAGGAGGATCTGAGTCAGCCGAATAATCAGGCCAAACTGAAATCCTTCATGAATGATACCGTAAAGAGGTTGTATTACTACTATGCCTCCCAGCGCCTGTTCAAAAGCGGGTATACGCAAGTCGTCTATTTAAACGATCCTAATCCCGGTAACTATCAGTCAGCGCTTTTTTCAGATGGGGACGGAGGTACAGAAGTGCTGGATGAAGGCAATCTTGTGGTCGCCTTTAATTCGGCGACGGCTTATGACACAATAGGTGCCCTTAATCCCGGCGATTATAAGGGCAAAAAGGTTTCGGTTAAAGTGGATGTGCGTTTCCCGGCCTATGAGGTGCAAGAACAAACAAAATCCATCCCTTACCAAGGCAATCCGGTTTGGGCCAATGCGATTACAGCCGGGGGAAATATCGGCTTTGAAGGATCTGCCTCGAAACTGGTTATTAACGGAGACATCTTTGCCGCGGATCGTAGTGAAAGTCTTCCCATTAGGGATGATGTGGTTACAGATAAGGGGATATACAGCCGAGGTGCAGAGGTTAATATTAACGGAAATGTCTACTCAAAAGGAAATCTTCATGTCATTGACAGTAATTCTAAAATTTATGTTAATAACTATCCATCAACGATGAAAGACACAATGAACACTATGAAGAATAATATTTTCTCCGAAAACGGTCCTTATCCTAACCTGTTTTTTGACTTAGCAGCTGCCGGCAGTATATCCTCAGGACAGGTTACAGATTATATTGAAGGGCATTTGCTTGCGGGCAGCAAATCCATTCCCTTGGTTTATCAAGACGGAGCAGGCGGGAATGTCTACTGCAACAGTCTTGTTGTTGAGGAGCACTATCCCAATCAAGAAGATCAAGCGATATCAAATGGAGAGATAAATGTGGATGGCAATGTAACGACCTATAATGATATCCGTATGGACGGACTAAATTCCACAATCACCGTGGCAAAAAATGTTATAGGTGTGAATTCTACACCGGACGCTGCAGGAAATCCTAATGCCAGCAGTTCAATAATTAATAATACTCCTCTGAAATCAACTGGGGGTACTGAAAGTACAATCACTTTGAAGGGGAATTTTATTATCCCAGGCACAGCCTTTGCAAAGTACAATGGATCAAAGAAGGCGGGAAAAGAATTCTTTACTTGGAGTGATGATATCTATTATCAGACGGGTGAAAGCATCAGTGCCAGTAATACGGATATTTTTAGTGCTTATATGGCAGCTATAATTAATCCTCTTGAAGGCTATAACTATTATTACGACCAGTACACAGAAAACCCTAAGCCTGATCCCTATGATGAAACCAAAATTCACTCCTATTACTTCATGAGAGGGGAAGATGAAGGTCAGTCCGGCTCAGATATTTTGGAGCCGAAAATTAAGCAGTTGGTGGATTTTCTGAAAGGCAAGAATGTAGTATCAAATATTTTAGTAACCTCTCCTATTGATGGATACTCCCTGGGAACTGCACTCATACATCAAGCGGATCCAACCACTGGAAGTGCTCCTTACTTAACGGTGTACGATCCATACGATACCTACGCAAATTATATCGATAATCAAAATGCCTATGGGAAATATAAAAGATGCCTGGCCTCTATATTCGAGGCCAAGACCCAAAAATTGGGTACCACAGAAGCATTGGATCCCGAGGATATCTTTGAAGGGGTTTTTGTGGATAAAAGTGCTTTGGATTCAGAGGAAGGGGTGTATAGAAGCCCCACCGCTACGCCTAATGCCTTTGTCTACAGTCAGGCGGCCTCTACCACACTGGACCTAAGTGATGGCGATAAAAGTGGAATCATCTATTGTGAAGGAAATCTGAACATTACAGGGAGCGGAAAATTTAACGGCACCATTATCTGTGAAGGTAATGTTATGGTGTCTGGAAGTTCCACAGTAACTTATAACGAAGATGTCATAAAGGCGACCTTACAGTCTTATTCCGTCATTAGGGACTTTTTTGCACCAGGAAACAGGGGGGAATTACCCGCCTATTATGTTCAATATACAGCTCCAGCCTATGATGGAGCAGTGAGAAAAGATGTTATACGCTACAAAATTTTAGAATGGAAGGAGCAACACCAATAGCTTTTATGGTAAAATTGGTATTATATAGAGTTTGTAAAGATTATTAAGCAAAATAGCGGTAAAGACAGGAGAAAATTTTCTCATTTTGGAAGGGAGGTTTTATCTTATGAGTAAGTCATTTTTTCAAGGGACAGCCAGACTTCAGAAAAGCAAAGTATTAAAAATTGTAAGTATTCTTTTGTTTATTATGCTTATTGCCACATCCTTTCCCCTCCAAACACGAGCAACTGAGACTGCCATCCCGATAGTTGTTGAGCTTAATCAATTTGATTCAACTAATGTGGCTGGGGACAATGGTACGACACTATTGTGGTCGAGGGGGAATGCGTCGGTTACTTCAGCAGGTGTATTGCGTGTTGCGCCGGGCACTGGTAATCAGAAGGGGGTAGTAGTCAGGCGCAATAAAGTAAAGCTTACCGGCGGTTTTAGTACATATTTTGTCATGAATATGAATAACGGATCAACACCTCCAGCAGATGGCCTGGCCTTTGTTATTCAAAGTAACTCGGAACCGATGGTGGGAAACTATGGTGCAGGATTAGGTTTCCAAAGCGTTCCTAATTCCCTGGGAGTAGAGTTTGATATTTGGAAAAATACTGGACTTGATAGCTCAACAAGTAAGACCTATTATGATCAAAATGACAACCATGTGGCGATTGTTAAAAATGGAGACAATACCCACGCTGTTGCCAATAACGATGTGATTGATTCGAATCCAGGCGATCTTTATGGAAATGGTGATATTAATGTCTGGATTGACTACGATGGAACCAATTTGAAAGCAACCTATGGAAAGTCTGCCACAAGAAGCTCAAACTCTAACCGCACGATTTCCAAAAATGTCGGCAGTAATATACAGAATCAAGATGTTTATGTGGGTTTTTCTGGATCAACAGGTGACTATAGCGCAAATATAGATATCAAGAAGTGGTATTTCAGTGACACCTATGTTAGTTCCGGGCTGGACCCAGACCCAGGAACCTATACCCAGGGAGCAAATAGTGTTGGAATTACCTTGATTCCAGGATCAACGAATCCCACCTCGGCAAATTTTCGAGTCAAGGATGAGAATAATAGAGATATGTACAATCAGAACGTGGCGGTATATCTCGATAATAGTGCCAGTCCAGTTGCTACTATCAATACTGGGACAAACGGTAGCAAGGCGACCTATAACATAGGAGCATTGTCAGAAGGCAGTCACTCAATTAAAGGGGTTGCAGCTAACGGCGGAGCTTCAAATTCCGTGACTTTCAGCGTCCTTAAGCCCAGCATCAGCCCAACAACACTAACCTTTGATAAAAATAGCACAAATGTTAACTACGGTGATAAAGCCGTAGACATGACCTTATATGGCGAGACCTTAAGCAGTGTGAAGAACGGCAGTACAACCTTGACCGCCGGTTCAAATTATACAGTCAGCGGAAGCAAGGTTACTCTTAAAAAAGAATATTTTGCTGCCCAGTCTATGGGAACCACTAACTTGACCTTTAACTTCAGCGACGGCAGCAGCAAGAACCTGACTGTCACCGTCTGCGACAGCACGCCTCCAACAGGTTTAACAGCTACGGGAATAACTCAAACCTCTGTGACTCTTAATTGGACAGCAACCCCGGGAGCCACATCCTACAAGGTTTACAAGGGTGGAACTCAATGTGCAAGCCCCACAACAAACTCAGCATTAATCCCCGGTTTAACAGCAGCAACACTTTATTCCTTTACCGTATCTGCAGTTAATGCGGGAGGAGAAACTGCTCAGTCCGCAGCCTTGCCTGTAACAACACTACCTGACATGGCTCCTGCTGTCCTAAAAGTCCTGGAAGTACAGCCGGGAACAACCTATGACCTGCCGACTCTCTTATCAGAAACTTTTCCCAATAGTACGATTTTAATTACCACCATGTCTATGGCAGAATTCATAAGTAAAGTCGATGAAATTAATGGGCAATACGATATTGTCTATGTGGGTAACAACACCTCCGGAGGTGCTCAGTACAGTTCATTGGGCAAAGCCGCAAGTTATCTTCCTATCTGTGAAACCCCAACGAGAAATGGGTCAGGCAGCAATTCCATGGAATACTATAGTGAAAATGACATTACAAACCGTAGAGCAGATACTTTGAAGGATTTCATCACTTCAAAACAGCTTACCATCTTTGATAAAAGTATTTTTGATTTGGGGATAACCTACAAGCTCTATAATAATTTTTCTCCACTGATTAATACGTATAACTTTGTTTCTGTGGATACCAGCAGAAACAAAAGTGCAAATCTGAAAACAGCATTGTCCGGCTACGGCAGCGCAGCCAAACGCCCCATCCTTACCTTAACCAATCAGCCTGATCAATATGATGGAAGCGATGCCAGTTACTCTAATGAAGGGTATTTAGGTTATGCCTATGACATTAGCAATTTAAACAATTCCCCAATGCAGGTCAATTTGTATATTGACCTTAATGGGGATGGTATCTTTTCAACTTCCGAGATTGTGACTCAAAAGGATTATACCGGCGCAAAAGTCTCAAGCAGCATCAATTATCCCGCTTATGGCTTTGTAGGTTTACAACCCTGGAAACTGGAAATTACTAATAAATCTACAGGGGCCAAGACCTTTCAGGTCGGCACCACGGCTTTCAAAGCAGCGAACAGCGGGGGAGAGCTGAAAGTACGGGTTTTGCAGCTGCTGCCTAGCGGAAATACCTTTTCTGTTTACAGCTTAAGTAATATTAAAGATCCCAGTACTAATAAATATGTCAACTTATTGTATAAAGATAAGGTATACAATATTGAAGTAACAGAGATGAGTGTGGCAAACTTTAATTCTGCCTATGCTAATTTAAATGCCGGAGAAATTCCCAAACCGGTTTCAGCGAAAGTAAATGGAGTTATTAAAAATGCTCCCACAGTATTAAATGGTAATTATGACATGGCAATATTGGGGTTCAATGACAGCTATGGCGGAAGCGACCTTAATGATAAGGCCATCAGTGCTTTGCAGAGTTTCATTGATACTAACCAAAGCGTTATGTTTACCCATGATACAATCCAGTATCATCTGCCCATAGATGCCGCGGATTTTCCCGGCACCTACAAATTAACTGACAGATTTAGAAAGCTTGTTGGACAGCAAAGGTACTATCTGCCCGGTGAAATGCCGGATGCTGCACGTCATTATGACGGGATGCCTACAGCTAACAAGTATACCTATGGTTATGCTAATCGCCTGCTGGATCGTTTTAAAACCGGTTCAAGGGTCGGCTTGGATACCACCACTAAATCCTATAAAGTTAATGAAAACCTGGTAACTCAATTCCCCTTTATCTTAAGCGATATTCCGGTTGCAACAACGCATTACCAGTGGTTCCAGCTCGATTTAGAAGATCCGGATGTTGTTCCGGTTTATACCTTGAATGATAATTCTCTTTATAAGAATCAAGGGGACGGCAGAAACGATTATTATACCTACACTAAGGGAACCATCACTTATTCCGGTACGGGTCACAGCAACGTTAGCGGCAACACTACCATTGATGAAGAAAAAATGTTTGTTAATACCATGATCAAAGCTTCCAGAGGGGCCAATCATGCGCCAACTCTTGAGGTCAACGGAATCAGTGATAATATGACGATTTCAAAAACCCTGCCCAGTATTGATTTTACCTTCACTGCAACAGATATTGATGATAGCGACCCATATCTCAATGCAGATGTTTACCTGTCCGCAGACAATGGTGCCTATCAAAATGTACAGCATTTCAGCGCGTCAGACCCGAATTCCAGAGTGGTTAACGGTGAAGCAAAATCGGTCAGTATTCCAACCGTCAGTTCAAACATTTCAACGTATAAAATTAAAGTGGTAGCTTACGACAATTATAATGCGGAAGCCAGCAAGGAAATTACCATAAATTGCATCAATAACCCTTCCATTACTGTTTCAAGTTCTATTCCTCCAACTTGCCTTGTCGGAGATACACTGACGTTTCCGGTAACCTTAACTGCCCAAGCAACGGGAGTAAGTCAGACCTTTACAAATGTTAATCTAAAGGGAGTCCTTACAAAGCCGGATAATTCTAAAGCCGATGTCTATTCCTCCGGTTATACGGATCTTCAATTCAGCCCCAGCCCTTCCTGGAGCAGTCAGCCAAAGAGTTTTTCTGTAACCTTTGGTACTCTAGGAAATCCGGAAACGGCTGGAACCTATCTAATATCGAACCAGTTGACATACAAAGTCAATGGCAGCACAGTTCAGCCCAATCCTACCACAACCAGTACAAAAGTGGAGTCAGGAACTATTGGGGCAACTGTTAAAGATCAAAAGGGTCGGCCTATAACCGGTGTAGCTTTAGTACTTATCAAAGGCGAAAGCACAATAGCTGAAGGATCAACAGGTTCAAGCGGATACTATTCCTTTACAGGTTTAAGCAGCGGAGATTATACGGTGAAAATTAAGAAAGTTCCTGCAGGTCGGACTATAGTAGAAGGCAGTTCCGGTATAGTAACAAGTCTATCCACTAGTGGCTTTACAAAGAGTGTTGAGTTTACTATGGGAGGAACCTTGCTGACTGATCCCCTTCTGACAGCCCCGGATGGAAAAAACCAGATGACGACAATGTTAGGAGAGTCTTTCCAAACAGTTATGGGACTCAAACTTTCACGGCCGGTCAAGTATCTGGATCTGATCATCAATCATGATTTGCTTAACAGTACGGCCAGTGTTGTGATCAATAAAGTCACGTGCAATGATCAACCCATCAGCTTTACTTCAGGCGGAGGAGGGAAAATTTTACCCTCCGGTCAGTCAGGTACTTTCCCCAGCGGCACCTATAGAATTGAAGCCACAGTCACCATGACAGACGGAACCATGCAGTCAGGGAAAAGTTTTACTATAAGGCTTGACGGACAAACCTCTGCTCAGGATGCCAATACGGAATCCGTCGAAGATATCGGTGCCTCATCTGCTCCCCTGACAGTTAAAGTGACGTCTATACTTGCTGATCCCAGCTTAACCACCAGAGGCGGTACTTATCAGATGGATACATTGATAAATGCTGCTTTGCAAATGAATGTCGGATTCACGTTAATGAGACCGGTAGCTGTTATTAAGGTCGATTTGACGAACAGCTATGGCAGCACGACAAAAGTTGAAGTGGCTAAGGTCTTTTGTGAAATCGAAGGAAGGGATCAAGAGATTAGCTTTACTGCGGATACCCAGAATCCCGGGAAATTGCTTCCCAGCGGCTCAACCCAGTTCCCTAGCGGAAAGTATACCATCTATACTACGGTAACTGTTATTGGATCGGGGATGAAAGAGGGGGATACCTACACTGTTTCTTTAACAGATAAGACTTCCGTGCAACCGGTAGGAAGCAGTACAGAGGTTTGCATTGATGAGATTCCCCAACCTGTTAAAGTTTTTGTCTTAACTTCACCAAAGTATCATTAATAATTGGAGCTTTTCTTAAAGATACAATTATTTTAAAAAAAGACCTCCTTTAGAAGAGCATTATGTACGGTACAAGCTCTCTAGGGGAGGCTTTTTAAACTATTACTCAGCTTTCCGAGGCTCGCCCACTCTTAGGGCTTGTACCAAGATCTTACGCGCATAAGATTCTTGGTAGAAGTCCAGGAGAAGGCTCCCAGACTTGCTGGGATTTTCCGAAGTCTGAGTTGTATACTGGGGCGGTAAATCGTAAAATTCTAGTTGCCATAGAGGGCAAAAGGGTTTGGTTAACAAACCCTAAATAATTTTAACTGGGGAAGGCCTGATTAGTTTGAAAGATTTTGATTTTATTTACATTGTTATCTTTCTCGTGGGGCTATCTTTAAGCCGAATTCTTAATATCTGTATTCAGCGAATTCCCCTCAACCAGGGCAATATCACAAGGAGGTATTACTGGGTTGAGTTAATTTCAGGATTTGTTCCGGTATTCTTATTTTCTAAATATGGTTTATCACCAGATTTTGCGGCCTTCACATTCTTAATGTACATCCTAATCATAATCTTTTTCATAGATCTTGAGCACCAGATCATTCCCAATGAACTTGTAATCATAGCCATGTTTGGGGGAACAGTGGTTTTTATTTATAACCTCTTCCGACCATTTCTCATTTATTCCGATCATTTATGGTGGAATCCACTACTCGGAATGGTCTCCGGTTCGGGCTTTCTCTTAGCAGTTTCATTCTTCGGCTCACTGCTCTATAAGACGGAAGAAGTCATGGGCATGGGAGATGTAAAACTCTTTGCCCCCATCGGGCTGTTTCTCGGCTGGAGAATGACCCTGCTGGCGCTCTTTATTTCCGTCGTTCTGGGGGGGATGATCAGCCTATTGCTAATTCTTCTAGGGAAAGCAACCAGGAAGAGTACTATTCCCTTTGGCCCGTTTATTGTTATAGGAGTCTTTATTACCGTGATGTGGGGATGGGACATTGCCTACTGGTATTTGCATAACTTTTGGTACTATTAACGGTTTGATAACAGTTAGAGATTTATCTTTTAGTGGATAAGCAAAATCTCCAACTTCTAAGCATAGGTATTAGAATACCATGCGAAAGGAGTGGAGAATTTGATCGCAGAACTGTTCTTTGTTAGCATAGCTCTCTCAGTTCTAAAGGGAGTCACCTTACTTGTCTCGTATATCAATAATAACGCCTTTCCCCAACCCCTAAATGAGCAGGACGAAGCGCGTTATTTAAAAATCCTTAGTGAAAGTAAGACCGAACCTTTCACCTTAACTCAGGAGGTTGAGAATGCCCGCAATACCTTAGTGGAGCACAATTTGCGCTTAGTTGCTCATCTCGTAAAAAAATTCGATGGCACTGGGGAAGATGGAGATGATTTAATCTCCATTGGGACGATTGGTCTAATCAAAGGGATCAATACCTTTGATCCCAATAAAGGAACCAAGCTGGCCACTTATGCAGCCCGTTGTATTGAAAACGAGATTCTGATGCATTTAAGATCTTTAAAAAAATCCCGGGGTGAAGTTTCGATCTATGATCCAATTGGCATGGATAAAGAGGGAAATGAAATTTCCCTTATTGATGTCTTAGGTTCTAATGAAGAGGATATTTCCTTAAAGGTTGAAAATGAATCCGAGCAAAAAGCTTTACTCGAACTTGTCAAAAAGCTGACCAAACGGGAAAAACTCGTTCTTCAATTGCGCTACGGATTAATGAACAGTCCCAAGAGGACTCAACGGGAAATTGCCAAAGCTCTGGCAATCTCCAGGTCATATGTTTCGCGCATCGAAAAGAAAGCCATTCAAAAATTAATGGAAGAGATGGCAAAGATTGATCCAAATAGATAGTCCGTTACTTGCTCTTGTGGCATTCTCTAAGGTATAATGATAGAAACTTACACACTTTGGAGGATTCTATGTTAGAGTATTTTCAACCGACGCATCAAGCTAATTCCCTCGATCTCATTCCTGTAGAACAGCTTAGTCGGGATGGGATTCGCGGGCTAATCATAGACTTAGATAATACTATGACCCCATGGAATAATTTAGAAGTAGCTCCTAAAGTGGAAACCTGGTTTAAGAAGGTTAAAGCAGCTGGAATTCGAGCATGTGTGGTGTCGAATAACAGTAAACGGCAGCGTGTAGCTGTAGTAGCAGATCAATTAGGGATACCTTTTGTTTTCGGAGCCACCAAGCCCCGCCGCAAAGCATTTCGGGCAGGAATGAAGCTCCTGGAAACAAGCCAAAAGGATACTGCAGTTATCGGAGATCAATTATTTACGGATATTTTAGGCGGAAATCGTCTTGGGTTATATACGATTTTAGTCACCCCCATTAATGATCGTGAGTTTGTCGGAACCCGGATTATGCGTCGAATAGAGAAGGTGCTCGTTTGGATTATGAAGCATTTCGCGTCTGCGAAGCCCTTCAGCCCGAAAATTCATTAAGCATTAAGGAATGGCTTAGCCATTCCTTTTTCGCTATATAAAGGAAGGTTATTCGTGGAAAAGCATTTTGCAGTCATAGGTAATCCAATCAAGCATTCTCTCTCTCCTGCCATGCATAATGCTGGGTATGAGATATTAGGGATTAACGCAGAATATCAGCGCTTTCGAGTAGAAGAGGGCTGTTTAGAAGAGGCAGTAAAAGGTCTTAGGGCTTTGGGCTTTGCTGGGTGGAATGTGACACTGCCACATAAGGAAGCTATTATTTCCTTCATGGATACGCTAACCCCTGAAGCAGAGAAGGCTGGAGCAGTCAACACTGTAAAAAACCAGGATGGTCGCTTGATTGGACACAATACAGATGGAAACGGATTTGTTCGTTCCGTAGAAAATGACCTTAGAGGTTTAAAAGGGAAAAAAGCAGTTCTACTGGGTGCAGGTGGAGCCGGTAAAGGTATTGCTATGGCTCTGGCCCAGCAGGGGATGAATTTGCACATCCTCAATAGGAATCCTGTAAAGGCAAAAAACTTGGTTCAAATCATTCAAAGCGTGGGGGGAACAGCGACCTTTGGAGAGTTCGAGCCGGGAGACTGGCTGGAAAACCTAGATCTTTTGGTGCAGACTACCTCCGTAGGGCTGAATAAAGAACCCTTTCCTTTTTCGATTGAAGGGATTAATAAAGAGGCTCTGGTTGTCGATATTATATTTAACCCTCTGGAAACCAGTTTTTTGAGAGAAGCAAAGAAGTTAGGATGCCGCACCCAAAATGGTCTGGAAATGCTTCTCTATCAAGGTGCATTAGCTTGGGAATTTTGGCTTGGTGAACAGCCCCCCCTTGATGCAATGAGGCAAGCCCTTAAGAATCAGCTTTTCCAGGGTATGTTTTATAAAGAATAGAGTTAAAGGATGAATGTATGGTGAGTGCATTAAAAGTCAGGGGCCGAGAGCAGGGATTCACTCTGCTGGAGATACTGCTGGTTCTGATCCTTTTGGCAGGCTCGGGCTTTTACTTGCTCATCAAGCTTCCCATGAACTTTGAAAGACAGCACTTAGCTTTTCAAGCAACTCAGCTGTTAGAAGATATACGGGATACTCGGCAGGCGGCAATGGCTGAAAATAATTGGTACGCCGTTAAATTTTATTACCAAGCAGGGGATCACCATTACCAAATATTTAAGCAAGGCAAATTAATAAAAAACGTCTACTTCAAAGATGGCATCAGTTTTTTAGGGAACCCGGGAGATCTAACCTTTAATGCTTTAGGACGAAGTGTGGGGACAACGATCACTTTGACAAATTCCTTGAGTGAACAGAAAAGTGTCATTGTGGCCCCGGTAGGTATGCGCATTCGGGAGAAGTAGGACATAGAAGGGGAAGACGAAAAGTGCGGTTTTTAACGGCAGGGGAATCACACGGTCAGAAATTAGTAGGAATTATCGAGGGCCTTCCCGCGGGAATGAAAATTTCCAAGGCTTACATTGATAAGGCTCTCGGAAAGCGTCAACAAGGCCCGGGCAGAGGCGGTCGAATGACCATTGAACAAGATGAAGTCCAGCTTGTATCCGGAGTGCGGGGTGGATTGAGTACAGGAGCTCCAATTGCTTTAGAGATTCTCAACCGCGATTGGGAGAACTGGGAGAAAATTATGACCTGGAGGGATGAGGCTGACTTTGAGAGCCGAAAAGTTCTGACTCCTCGTCCTGGACATGCTGATTTGACGGGATCCCTCAAATATCGTACTGAAGTTCGGAATATCCTCGAACGGGCGAGCGCCAGAGAAACAGCGATGAGGGTAGCCACTGGGAATATTGCCAGGCAGATGCTGGATTCCTTAGGGGTGGAAATTCGCGGACATGTCCGTGGAGTAGGTGGTGTTCATGCCAAATTTACTGATGAGGCGGATTATTGGCAACGGGTGGAACAATCGGAGTGGTCCGTTGGCGACCCGGAGGCTGAAGAGCAGATGGACAAACAGCTAATCTTGGCTCGAGAACAAGGGGAATCACTAGGTGGAATTCTGGAAGTACAGGTTCATCATCTTCCGGCAGGATTAGGATCTCATGTACAGTGGGATCGAAAATTAGACGGAAAGATTGCCCAAGCGGTTCTTTCTGTGCAAGCAATTAAAGGTATTTCCTTTGGCCTAGGGTTTGAGGCAGGTGACCGTATGGGTTCTAAGGTTCATGATCCAATTTGTTATGCAGTAGGTAAGGGTTTTTCCCGGGCTTCCAACAATGCCGGCGGAATAGAGGGTGGCATGACCAACGGAGAACCAATCATTCTTCAAGCGGTTATGAAACCAATTCCCACCCTTTATCAGCCTTTAGAAACGGTACATTTAGATACCAAAGAAGTGGTAAAGGCAAGTGTTGAACGTTCCGATGTCTGTGCCGTGCCGGCGGCCTTAGTCGTGTTAGAACACGTAGTGGCTTGGGTCATTGCAGAAGCGGTTCTGGATAAGTTTTCAGCAGATAGTTATATCGAACTAGAAAATGCTTGGCAGGAGTATCAAGCATATTTACGACAAAAGTGAGAGGAGGATCTCCATGCGGAACATTGTTCTCATTGGGTTTATGGGAACCGGCAAAAGTACGGTTGGGAAGCGCTTGGCTCAGTCACTTTCTTGGAACTTTGTAGATACAGACTGTGAGATTGGAGAAGTAACCAGTTTAAGTGTCAGCGAAATCTTTCGTCGGCATGGGGAGACTCGTTTCCGTTCAGAAGAGAGTATTGTCGTTACCAGGCTTAGTCAGCAGGAACAACTTGTAATTGCAACGGGAGGCGGAACTGTCTTAAATCCAATCAATTTGAGTGCTTTGGCTAAAAACGGAATTGTGATTGCCCTCCATGCTTCTTTAGAGGCGATTCTTAGTCGGATTGGGCACAAGAATGACCGCCCACTCCTTAAAGGCCCCAGAGAAGCCATTGAAAAGCTTTGGTCTGAAAGGCAAAAGGTGTATGCCCAGGCGGATTATGTAGTGGATACATCGCAAAAAACCGTAGATGAAGTTGTCAAAGAGATTCTTCTTCTGCTAGAGAGGGTGATGAACGATGAGCTTAGAGATGCAGCAAAAGATTGAAATAGCGTCCGATAAACCCTATCCCGTGTATCTGGGGGCATCTCTTGAGGGTCTGGGGGAATACCTACACCATCAATTCGACGATATAGAGCATATCTTGATAGTTTCCCATCAAGTCGTTGCAGATCTTTACGCTAAACGACTAATGAAGGGTTTAGAGGATTACCGTATCAATCTCCTTATTGTCCCAGCTGGAGAAGAGGAAAAGTCCCTGAATCGCTTAAGTCAGCTCACGGCAGAAGCTTTAGGCCATGGCACAGATCGCAAATCCCTGGTTATTGCTCTGGGCGGTGGAGTTATCGGAGATTTAGCCGGCTTTTTTGCCAGTGTATTCATGAGAGGTATTCGCTTAATTCAAGTTCCTACCACCCTGTTAGCCCAGGTAGACAGCAGTATTGGTGGAAAGGTGGCTGTAAATCATCCCGCTGGCAAGAATATTTTAGGTGCCTTTTATCCTCCCCAAGCAGTCTGGACAGATTTTTCAACTCTGGAAAGCTTGCCTTGGGAAGAAGTGGAGAATGGCTTGGCTGAAAGTATCAAGCACGCTTTGATTGCCGACGGGGATCTTTTTCAGTTTTTTGAGAATGAACAAAAACCTATTAAGCAAAGGGATAGGTTGATTTGGAGCGAAATGGTAACCCGCTCCTCACTTGTTAAAATAAGAATTGTTTCTCAAGACGAACGAGAACAAGGGATTCGTGCTCTGCTAAATTTAGGACACAGTTTCGGGCATGCCATAGAAACTGAGATGGATTACCGAGGTATAACTCATGGACAAGGGGTCAGCGTTGGCATTGTGGCTGCGTCGCATCTAGCCTTTGCCAAAGGATTAATGACCTCAGCAGAGGTGAATAGAGTTACAGAGTTGCTAAATTCTTATGGCTTGTTGACGAAAATTAAAGGGCTGGATCCTCAAAATCTATTGCACAAAATGCAAGCGGATAAGAAAAATCAAGGCGGCCGAAAGATATTAATTCTTCCCAATGGAATTGGGAAAGCTCTTGTATCTAAGGAATGCTCTGACTCGGAGATTTTATCTGCGTGGAAGCAGGTTCTCTTATAGGAGAGACATACCTGGAAGCTATTCAGATTTAAGGTAAACCATGGCAAACTCTCGTTTTAAATTAATACCTTCTGAAACTTCTATCCCAAAACAATTTACAATTCCTGGGTCTCTTGATTGTTTCGAAGGAATAAATACTATTATAGGCTTTTAAGTAAGAAAATCTGGCTAGGCTCAAGGAGCTTTGTCAGATTTTCTCCGTTATTGCTGTAAAAATATGCCTATCTGAGAAGTAATCGAGTAGTAAATCAAGAAGAGTAGCAATTGCCAGTAGTTCTAATAAAGTTATGTCGAGAGTAGGAGGGATTTCTTAATAGATAGAGAAACAAGAAGTTTAATGTAGTAATATTCGTGTATTAAGTTGAAAGTTGTGAGTTAGTTGGGAAAGCAATCCGGTTTTACTTTATGGGAAGTTTTGATAGTCCTTTTCCTTATGGGAGTATTACTAGCAACTTTTTCTCAACATTTCGGTTCTGCTACCAAGACTGTACAGAAGCAGATCAATCAAGCAAATATCCAAAGAATAGAAGGTGCTGCCCAACTATATAAGATTGATGTGGGCACTTATCCCAGCAGTGTTAGGCACTTAGTTCATAATCCAGGTAGTGTAAGGAATTGGCAGGGGCCCTATTTGGATAAAATCCCCATCAATCCATTTGATTCGGAACTGGAGTATGAGCTCGATTCCACCGGAAAAGTATGCGACGTTATGGTGAAGTGAACTTGTTCAGCTAAAGCTGAGCAGCGAGATTTGGGTTAATGAAGAAACTATGAAGGGAGGTAACAATATCTTAAGAAACAATATCTCCGATAACTCTAGAAGTAATGAGGGATATGTGTTGCTCGATGTGTTGCTGGCCCTATTTCTTTTTTCATTAGGATTTGCAGTTTTATTTCAATTAACCAGCGAAGCCCTTTCCGAATCCAGAAAGGCCATGAATCTCATTGAGGGGGCTAATTTGGCTCAAGGAAAAATGGATCAATTAGCGGTTCGAAATTGGAGGGATAATATTGCTCGACGGGATTGTATACCGGGCAGTATTGTAGAGGGACGAGATGGTAAATTTCAGTGGCAAATAAGTTCTGATTGGCATGATATCCCCCAGTTATTAAAAGTAAGTGTTAAAGTGATGTGGTCGGAGCGAGGAAAACCTTATCAATACAAGTTGGAGAGTCTTTATGCGGTCGAATAGAAGAGAGTCACCTGAACAAGGGTTAACTCTCATAGAAGTCGTGTGTGCGCTGTTGATTTCTTGTGTTTTTTTAATGATCGCTATGCGTTTGTTGACTGATCAATGGCGAGGCGCCCGGGCTCTCAAGAATCACCTGGAAGCTCAATACACGGTCTTTAGTACGGGAAAGACAGTCTCGGATGCCATTCGAACCGCCGAAAGTGTATGCTGGACAGAATCAGGAGTGTTAAACCTATTACCCCTACCTGATAATACTAATCCATCGCCTACTCTCGATTCCTATTTCATCGATGATTTAGACCGTGATGGAAAGAGTGATCTGTATTGGAGGCACTTAGGAGTTTCTCAACCGGTGGGGAGCTATGTTATTGATTGGAAATGTACGGAGGTGGAACCGGGCTTATGGGAGATCTTCTTACACGCCAGCAAGGAAGGGCAAGCAATCACTTGGAAAACTCTTATCCGCCAAAGGATATATTCAGCGCCCTAAACCCCCTTACGGTTACCGCGAAGGATATTAAGCAAAACTCAACAGGATATGTCAGCCTGCTCATTCTCTTGCTATTAACCTTGCTTGCAGGGCTAGGAATGGAGAGCTATCTAAAGGCCAATACTGAGAACCGAATGGTGAAACGTGAAGTTCAAAGCCGACAGGCTCTCTACCTTGCTGAAGGGGGAGTGGAGTGGGCAAAAGCCCACTTGTCAGCTAATCCTGATCTGAGGAAGGGAAGCTTGTCTTTAGATAATGGGCAAGTCGATGTGCAGATTGAGTTAAGTGGAGGGGATTACAAAGTGACTTCAAAAGGGCTTTCCGGGTTAGCGGTCAGAAAAATTGAGGAACACTTAGAATTGGTCAATGAGAGCTGGGTTACTAAAAGTTACCAGGAACTGCATTGGTAATGGAGACTAGAAACGACAATGACTTCGGTCAATATTTGCATGCCAATGGCTATCTTGATGAGGCTGGTTTAGCAATGGTCTCAGAGCTAGCCTTAAAGGATGAAAAACCAATTGGAGATGTGCTCCTGCGCACAGGAATGTTGGAAAAAGCCCACTTGTCAGAGGCTCTACGCAGTTACTTGGGAATCCAAGCAGTAAAATTGACTCGAGTCATAATTGACCCCGCTGTCGCAGGATTGATTTCTGAAGAAATTGCTTGTCGTTATACACTTATTCCTTTTGAGCGAAATTCCGGGGTTTTAAAGGTTGCAATGTCTGATCCTACCCATGAAAGAGCCCTTCGAGATGTAAGAATGCTCACTGGGTTAGAGGTTGAACCACTGTACGCAGCTAAAGATGAAATTGATGCTGCAATTCGCCAATATTTGACTGTAGAACAGTCTGTTGCCCGCCTAGCGGATATTGGAGATAGTGTTTTTGAAAATCCAGGGGTTTGGTCGACTGAATCCTCTAAGACCCTGGAGTTTGAATTCCAAGAAGATGAAGCGCCAACTTTGAAATTTGTTAATTCTATTTTACAAGAGGCAGTTTTACAGGGAGTCAGTGATATTCATTGGGAACCCCGTAAAAACCTTTTTGTCGTTCGCTATCGGATTGATGGTAAGCTGATTAAAAAGCATGATCTTGCTTTAAAAGCTGCACGGAGTATTGTCTCTAGTCTTAAGGTGATGGCTCAAATGGATGTTGCAGAACGCAGATTTCCTCAAGACGGTCGAATGACCTATAACGCAGGAGTTCGGCGAGTGGATCTGCGTATGTCCTCGATGCCTACCGTATATGGTGAAAAAGTTGTAGTTCGCATTTTGGATCCTGAGATGGCTCAGCGTTCACTGGATAGCCTAGGTATGCGCCAAGAGGTTAGGACAGGGGTACAAGCTTTATTGAAGCGTCCAAATGGTTTGATCTTAGTCGTTGGCCCTACCGGGAGCGGCAAGACTACTACCCTCTATGCCCTGCTCAGAGAATTAAATGCTGAAGAACAAAACATAATTTCAATAGAAGACCCTGTGGAGTATCAACTTTCAGGGGTAAATCAAGTACAAGTAAATCTTCCTGCTGGGCTAAGTTTTCCCGTAGGTTTGAAATATATTTTACGGCAAGACCCAGATGTGATTATGATTGGAGAAATCCGTGATGAAGAAACTGCTAGAATTGCCATAACTGCTTCACTGACCGGGCATTTAGTATTATCAACCCTACATACAAACACTGCTGCAGAGGCCTTAGCACGGCTGATTGATATGAGGGTAGAGCCCTATCTTTTAGCTTCAGCGGTGAGTGGAGTTTTATCTCAACGCTTAGTACGTCGTTTGTGCGAACACTGTAAGACCCAGTATAAAATTTCTGAAGCGGAAAAAAGAGCATTTCGCCTACCTGTGTCAATAAACTACCTATACCGCTCAGTAGGCTGTCCGGAATGTCTGGGTACAGGATATCGAGGCAGGATAGGGATCCACGAGTTTTTGCTCTATAGTCAAGAGATTAAAGAACTGGTTCTCTCTGTACAAAATGCTCGAGACATAGAACAACAAGCCATGGTTTCCGGAATGATTACTGTAAGTGAGGATGGGTTCCTAAAGGTTCGGCAAGGACTTACAACTGTTGAGGAAGTATTGCGGGTTACATCTGGACATTTGGAATAGAAGAATAAGGGGAGACTAAAACATGATTTCATTTAAAGAACTTTTACTTTTAGCCGGAGAAAAGAAGGCTTCAGATATTCATTTGACTGTAGAGAGTCCTCCGGTTTTGCGGATGGATGGCTCACTGATCCCAAGTAAGATGGATAAACTTTCTCAGGCAGATTTAGAGACCTTTACCAAGGCTCTGATGAATGAAACCGAGGCCAAACGGTTTGCTGAATATGGTGAATTAGATATGTCCTATAGTTTACCGGGTGTTGGACGTTATCGGATTAATATATTTCGGCAACGGGGATCAATAGGAGTGGTTATCCGCCTGATTCCTTTTACAATCCCAAGTCCTCAAGCCTTAGGACTTCCTCCCGTCAGCATTGAGCTGGCCAAGCTGCACAAAGGATTAGTTTTAGTAACCGGCCCAACCGGAAGTGGAAAATCAACAACTCTAGCCTCTCTTATCGACTATATTAATACGACGAGGGCCAGTCATATTGTGACAATTGAAGATCCCATTGAGTATTTACACCGACATAAATTAAGTCTGGTCAATCAACGAGAGGTTGGTAACGACACCCATTCTTTTTCGAATGCTCTGAGAGCTGTTCTGCGTCAAGATCCGGATGTAATCTTAGTTGGAGAGATGCGTGACTTAGAAACTATTGCCACAGCAGTAACAGCTGCTGAAACCGGACACTTGGTCTTTAGCACACTACATACCAATGATGCCACTCAGTCCGTGGATCGGATGATTGATGTATTCCCCCCCCATCAGCAGCAGCAAATTCGTGTACAGTTAGCGGCTGTCCTGCAAGGGATTATGTCTCAACAATTATTTCCCCGAGCAGATCACAAAGGCAGAGTTGCAGCCATCGAGGTCTTGATAGCCACTCCGGCGGTGCGCAGTCTGATTAGAGAGGGTAAAACCCATCAACTTCCCACAGTTATTCAAACAAATGCTAAGTTGGGAATGCAAACAATGGACAAGGCTATTATGGATTTAGTCCAAAAGGGGCTGGTAGCTTATGATGTTGCCCAGGAAAAGTTGCAGAGCCCTGATAGCATGCGAAGATGAGCAAACAGCATTTCTTATGGAAAGCTGTTGATATAAATGGAAAAGTTCGTCGCGGAATATGGGCAGATACTGGCTTGTACGAGGTTCAAAGACGACTAAGGAAAGCAGGCTGCTTCCCAGTTTGGATTCGATCGACAGCTCCTGTAAAAAATGTCCTTTTTCCTGCCAGAAGGAATTTTAAGTGGAGTAGTTTTGCTCGTCGATTGGCTACTTTACTGGAAGCCGGCATCCCCATCCTGCAAGCTTTGGAAATGATGAGCTCCAATGAGCGTAGTTCCTTTGATCAAGACCAATTAATAATTCTCAAGAACCAGGTAGAAAGCGGCAGTGATTTATCTGAGGCTTTAGCTCATCTCACCCCATCCCCTAACTCATTTGTACTATCCATGATAAAGGCCGGTGAATATACGGGTAATCTGGGAAAAGTTCTCGGTGAGATTGCCGATGAGTTAGACCTGGAGCTTGTTTATCAGCGAAAAGTTAAGGCGGCTCTCGCCTATCCTGCCCTTTTATTTACTGCGGTTATCCTCGTACTCTACGCTCTTTCAGTCTGGATTCTGCCAATGTACGAAAAATTGTTTCAAAGTGTCGGAGTTTCTGAATTACCCTTTTTGACCAGAGTCATTTTTGTCGGCAGTCAAAAGCTTCCCCTTCTCTTAGGAGGGTGTCTTAGTTTGGTAAGTGTCAGTTTATTGGTTGTCAAATTTTCCAACTCGAATCAGTGGAGAATCCATTTGGAGAACTTGCTGGGACGAGCCCCTTTGATCGGTAAAGTCTATCATCTTCGGGATTTAGTCCAGTTCAGCCGGATGTTGAGCCGCTTGTTGACCGCCGGAATTCCTTTATTGGAAGCCTTACGTCTCACGGCAGGAACCTTGCGCAGCCCTAAGATGTTAGCTTTAATAAGCAATCTCGTAGTAAATGTTCGTCAAGGGAAAAGAATGTCGCCAATCCTCAGTGCGAGTGGGATTTTTCCTAGGGAAGGAGCTGAAATGATTGGAATAGCAGAGGAAGCAGGGCAACTTGATCTAATGATGCATTATGTCACCAAGATATTTCGCCGTGATCTTGAGGAACAACTCCAAGGTTTAATGCGGATGATTGGGCCTCTTCTCACAATTATTTTAGCCGGGCTGATTGGTATTGTCGCAGGAGGAGTTATGCTCCCTATCTTTGATCTAAGTTCACAACTTCAGTAGTCTTAGCTTAAGTTCATCCGAGTGAGACAGATGTTCAATTCTATTTGAACGAGATTGCTTTGTGCAGGACTGTTAAAATTAAGGAGGAATTAAGATGAATTATCTCAAACAGGACAAAGGATTTACCCTGATTGAAGTTTTGGCTGTGATCATCATAATCGCCGGACTGGCGGCAATTGCAATCCCCAAATTAGTATCTAGTACAGCTAATGCAAAACAAAAAGCCGATGTAGCTACAGCCCACCAAGTTAAAGCAGCTCTTGATCGGTATCAAGTAGAAAATGGTACCTATCCTAAAAACTTGGAAGCAAAAAATGGGAAGGTAACTGCTCCGGGATTTATTCCGAACTATATCAGTAAGTTGGATGTGTCAACCACTCAACAGGTGGTAGCGGGCAAAGAAGGATTTGGCTTATCTACTTTAACAGCTGATGCATCGGATAAGACTTTGTACCTCTTTCCGGCTGATCATACTCCTGATAGGATAATCATGATCTATTTGTCAGCGGATGGTTTAGCCGCGGAAGTTCGGGCGTATGATGAAAAAATGAAAGAGGCAATTTGGACGTCAGCTGACTAGCGTGTCTTTTTCAGAGACAAAACTGCAAAGAACCCAAAAAGTTGTGGCAAGGTTATTTATTAAAGGCTGGATTGAAGATAAAACCGGAAAAGAGGGCCTCATTTGTTTTTAATAAGTATTACAGCAGGATTTTTAGGATTATTAATTGGAAGTTTTCTAAATGTGGTCATTTACAGAGTCCCGCGAGGGGAATCCATAGTATCGCCGGGTTCTCATTGTCCTGCTTGTGGACATCCCTTAAAAGCTTGGGAACTTATTCCCGTCCTTAGTTTTCTAATGCAGAATGGAAGGTGTCGAGAGTGTCAAAAGTCAATTTCTTGGCGTTATCCGGCTGTTGAACTACTAACGGCAATTCTTTTCTTTCTTACGGCATACTTTAGTTGGAGTACGGCATTCTATCCTTCTCAACTATTCCTAAACTTAGTCTTTGTAGCTGTCTTGATAGCGCTATCCTTGATTGATATTGATACCCTGCGCCTGCCGGATGTGCTCACCCTTCCCCTATTAGTGCTTGGGTTATTGGGAGCTTTTCTCATACCCGGAAACCCAACAGGATGGGAGAGTTTGCTGAGTGCTGTCGGCGCGGGAGGGTTATTCTTATTGATTGCCCTGCTCTATCCCCAGGGAATGGGCTTAGGAGACGTTAAATTGGTTGCAGCACTTGGTGCCTTCCTAGGTTTTCCCGCTATATTCTTAGCTGTTTTTCTTGGAAGTCTAATTGGTGCCTTATCTGGATTTTATCTCCTAGTTACAGGACAAAAATGTTTTCGTCAACAGATTCCTTTTGGACCTTATCTGGCCCTAGGATCAATAATAGCCTTATTGTGGGGAACCCAAATCTTTGATTGGTATTGGGCGTTGGTAAAATGAAACCTCGAATAAGTAGGTGAAATCAATGCAGAAAAGTGACGTAGTTTTCGAATTAACAGATGGAGAGCTTCGCGCATTTTCCTTTTCCGTCTCTTCCTTTAGACAAAAACTTATTCATAGTTCTACTGCAGTCAAATTTGACCGTATTCCAATACCGACCGGTCTTATCGAGCAGGGTGCAGTTCGAGATGAAGAATCTTTAAAGAGAATTCTATCGGACTATCGATCTCAGCACCCTGGTAAGTTAGCTAAAGCCTATCTGGCAGTTTCAATGCAGCAGGGATTCATAGGAGCATATACCCTGCCTTGGCTATCTAAACGCGACAGAGAATCAGCTATATCTCTTCTCGTAGATGAGGAAATATCGATTCCGAAGTCAGAGTTGTATTATGATTACTTCATCTTTTCTGAGGAAAAACCTAAACGCCTGAAAATTGTATTAGGTGCAACACGACGAAGCATACTTGAACAGTATGCCTTTATTTTTGATCAAGCGGGTTTTCCATTAAATGAGATCGATTTTGCTTATTCCGCTCTCGGACAGGCTTTCGGATTTGAGGCAGATCAAGATGTATTATACCTCCAAGGTGAGTCTAAAGGTGTAAAAATGATTTCGTTTAGGGGAGGAGTTCCCAAAAGCTTGCGCTTGCTTTCTTCTTTCTCGGCTGATGATGCGTATTCAGAAACAGACTTACATGAAGAGCGGAAAAACGAAATAGGACGGTTTCTCTTATATCATCAAACTCAGCAGCCGGATTATAATTTACAACGGATAGTCTGGAGTGGAGGTTCTGATGTCAGCAGACTCGCTCAGGAGTTATATTCAACTAACTCAAATTTATTGCTTGAACAAGCAGCCATAAAGGATTTGCCTGATTCCTGGCAGAAAGTGCTTGAGCAAAACCGTGGAGTTGCAGAAGTGGCGCTGGGTTATGGTCTGGGAGTTATCTCCCAACGTCCGGGGCTTAATCTTTGGCACCAGCCATTTGCCAAGGGAAAGCTTATGAAGGCTTACTTACGTCTAGGGTTGGCAGCAACGATATTGCTTATCACAGGAACCCTGATTTGGTTATCTCTTTCTCAACTGGCACTACCTTTACAAGATGAACTAAGCCAACTATCTCGAGAGGGTACTGATATCCTAGAACAGAATCAACAGCAGGCAGCCCTGCTTTCTGCTTGGAAGAAAGCAAGTGTTAACCGGGAGAAGATAGGAGAGAGGTTAGCTGAAGTCCAGGCTTTGACGGGGTCAGAATTGGAGATTAAACAAATCACTTTTAAAAACGGTAGTTTATCTATACAAGGGTCGGCCAATGACTCGAAGAATGTCCAAGCTTTTATTAAGGCTCTGAGGATCCTTGGATGGGCAGATCCGTCACTATCAAGTTACAAAATGACAGTAGAAAGTACCGTTGATTTTATTATAAACGCTAAGCAGGTTCAAATGTCTACCCAGCTACAGTCCCTGGAAGCCGAATAATATCTTGCGGTACAGTGAATGTTCGAGTCAGTTCAGGAGAAATTGAAATTGGTTTTGATATTAAAAGTATTATATTGATTGTTAAGTTTAAGGGGGCTTATTTTTGATTAAATCAACCATCAACTCCTCTATACGCAACTGTCGATGTCTTTCCCTACGTAGTCTGAAAATTATCATATTCAGCATTTTTCTTGGCAATGTTGGTGTCTATTTTACTCTTTGTAAGCCAGCGTATTTTAAGTTAATGGCATTGAAAGAAGAAACTAATTATTGGCAAGATGTATTAGAAAGAGATGTAACCCTAAATCAGTCTATTATCTCTACAATGGATCAGTTGCCGGATATGATTGAGCTATGTCGCCATACTTTTGTAGGTAACGGTGTGTACGTAGCTTCCCTAAATGTTGAACGATTCGGGGAGCGGAGAGAGGCAGGAACCGGAGTCGCCCTTGATTATGCTTTGCTTCGCTTGCGTTTTGTTGGTCAACAGGAACAGATCACAAGTTCCCTGGAAGCTCTAGAGGATCATAAAGAAATAAGCGTTCATATTCAGGAGGTGCTCTTAACTGAAGGAAAGGGAGAAGCTCTTCTGAAAATCTATTTCAGTACAGGAGAATAGCTTTGTCAGCAAAGATACTGGTTCGATGAAGTAGGCCGTGGGGTAATTGGGATAATTTTCATAAGCTTAGTAACGAGACATTCCTTTATTACCATAGTTTATGGAGAGGAGGAATGTGATGTGGGAAAAGAGTACTGCATACAAGCCGGAGATAATTTTTATGTTTTAGCTCAACGCTGGGGAGGAACCTGTGATGATTTTCTAATGGTTAATCCTAGTGTTGACCCACTAAAACTTCAAATAGGACAAAAGATTGTTCTGCCCGATTTTAAACCGAGTAAAGGGCTGGAACAGTATGCAACAATAAATGCTGATCAGGGTCAAGAGTTTGTGGGGGAGTATTTAGATCAGGTAGAAATGGAAGTTGAGGGAGTTCGTGTTCGGCTTAAACGTATCGGCGAGCCAAAGACTCCTCATGAAATTCATTTAATGATTCCTCGAACGGAGATTCGAAAAGTTCAACCTGCAGGAGAGTGTGGGCCGACTGAAGTACAAATAATGTTGAGTAACTTAAATGTTGTGCTTTCTCCCCGTTTAGTAAGTGGTGAAGGGGATCGTGCAGAACAAGGCAAAATGACGGTTCAGACAAAACCTCAAGAGCAGACAGTTTCGCAGACCTCACAACTTCGGCAGGATCAAAACCAACAAACTCAAATTAATAATACCCAGCAATTTGGTCAAGGGGCACAGCCGGGGTTCTAAGGGTTAAAGAGTAGGCGGATGACATTTGTAAAGTATTTCAATATCCATAAAAACAGTAAAACAGACAGGAGATTCTAAAACCTCTTGTCTGTTTTTATACCCATTATCGATTCTTCATCAATTCCGAGACCTCACTTCTTAAGTGAGGGTTCTTTATTGCTTAGGTGGTGGTAGAGTCAAGTCAGTTTACTAGAGATAAAAAATTATATAGGCAGGAATGAAATAAGTCCTAATAGAAAAATACTATGCTACAATAGAAAATTGTGTTAAAATTTTAAAGGTGAGTTGAGGAAGTGATAAAATTGGGTATGATATGGGTGTTTAATGGACCAAATTTAAATCTATTAGGGTTGCGTGAACCAGAGCATTACGGTTCGCATACATTGGCGGAGATTCATCAGGAAATATTAAGAATAGCAAATGAGGCGAAAATAAACGCCGAGTGCAAGCAAACTAATCATGAGGGAGTCCTCATTGATTGGATTCAGGACCTAAGTTCAGCGGATTTTTTAATACTTAATCCTGGGGCTTGGACGCATACGAGTTATGCAATTAGAGATGCTATAAGCGCTGTAAAAGTTCCTGTGGTTGAAGTACATCTATCCAATATCCACGCACGTGAGGCGTTTCGGGCCAATTCGGTGATTGCTCCAGTCTGTATCGGACAGATCTCAGGTCTAGGAGCTGAGGGATATTCCTTAGCCATGCATTATGCTATCTCTTACCAAAAATCACTGGGTAAAACCTGAACTGGAATTCGAACCACGAACTTCAAGATAGGGGGTATTTAAGTGAGTCGCCTGCAACAAATGCGTCAACACATGCGAGATGAAAACCTCAACGCATATGTTGTAATGCGCCCGGAAAACGGTAGGTATCTTAGTGGATTTTCCGGTGGTGAAACAACTTTATATATTACGTTAGAGCATGCTATTTTATTAACCGACTTTCGCTACATAGAACAAGCCAAAGCTCAGGCCCCTGCTTTTGAGATTATTGATGCTGGACATGACCACTTTGCGAAATTAGGCGAAATAGGTAGGGGAGTACATAGGGTTGGCTTTGAAGGAGATTATATAACCTACGTTGATTTTGGCAAGCTGAAAAATGCCTTCTCAGAAGCTGAACTTTTTTCGCTGCCGAACCTTGTCAGCAACTTACGCTCGGTAAAAGATGATTCTGAAATTGGGTTAATTCGCCAGGCTGTGAAAATTGCTGATAATGCTTTTAAAGAAGTTTTAATGACAATTGAGATCGGACAAACAGAGGAAGAAATCGGACTTAATCTAGAATATTCCATGAGACGAGCTGGTGCCAGTGGAGGTTCCTTCGACTTTATCGTGGCTTCAGGACTGCGTTCGGCTATGCCGCATGGAACTGCAAGTCCTAAAAGGATTCAAGCAGGGGAATTTCTGACTATGGATTTCGGAGCCATTTATCAAGGTTACTGTTCAGATATAACTCGTACTGTGTTTATCGGCGACCCTGAGGATAAGCATAGGGATGTTTACGCTACTGTTTTGAGAGCACAAATGGCAGGAATTCAAGCAGTTGCACCGGGCCGCTCCGGTAAAGAAGTAGATTCCGTAGCCCGATCTATTATTGAAGAAGCAGGCTATGGAGATTACTTTGGACACGGGCTGGGACATTCTGTAGGTTTGGCAATTCACGAAGGCCCGAATCTGAATAAACGAGAAGAACGTCTTCTTCAGCCTGGTATGGTAGTCACTGTCGAACCCGGTATTTATATACCTGACTGGGGCGGTGTTCGCATTGAAGACATTGTTTTAGTTACTGAAAGCGGTTGCGAAGTCTTAACCCAAGCACCAAAGGAATTAATTATATTATAGTAAATTTTGTCCAAAAGCTGATTTTCACTACCCCTTGTTGTTCAATATGCAGAAGGAATGGTAGCATGAAGCTTCTGGATAACATAGATTCCATGGGATGTATCCCCAGAATCACAAATCAAGTTTTACCATTACCCAGGTATTAGACTTCAAAAGGAACAATCTGGTCTAGACAAGAATTTATTAGGAGGAAGTAAACAATGATTTCAACAAATGATTTTAAGACAGGCCTTACCATTACAATAGATGGTGATGTGTTTTCAGTAGTCGAGTTTCAACATGTTAAGCCAGGGAAGGGTGCAGCTTTTGTACGCACTAAACTGAAGAATGTCAAGACCGGTGGAGTCGTAGAGCGTAAGTTCAACGCTGGCGAAAAAGTTGAGAAAGCGCATGTAGAACGCCGTGAAATGGATTATCTCTACAAAGATGGAGACCATTTCGTTGTTATGGATAAGGAAACCTACGAACAAACCTCTTTAACTGAGGCACAAATCGGTGATGGAGTTAAGTGGCTGAAAGAAAACATGACTTTAGGGGTGCTTTTCTTCGGGGTACAGGTTATTGGGGTAGATATACCAAATTCCGTTCAACTGGAAGTTACTGCTACTGAACCTGGAGTTAAAGGAGATACTGCAACCGGTGGTACCAAACCAGCTACCTTAGAAACCGGTGCTGTGGTGCAAGTTCCTTTCTTTGTCAATGAGGGGGATGTCCTTATTATTGATACTCGCACAGGTAACTATGTTCAAAGAGCGCAGTGATAAAGAGGTTGAAAGTCAGATAAAGCAGAGATCTTATACGTAGGATAATTTATAGACATGAAAACATCTTCTATGGGGCAAATTAACCTTACTGTTACCATAGGAGGTGTTTTTTAATTTGCATAATAATAAGAAGGCATCAAAGCTTAGTGTGATTCCACTTGGTGGAACGGGAGAAATCGGAAAAAACTTGCTTGTGTTTGAATATGAAGATTCGATTGTAGTCATTGATGGAGGTGTAAAATTTCCGGAAGATGAATTACTCGGTATTGATTTAGTAATTCCCGATATCACATATTTGGAGAAAAACCGTGACCGTATTAAAGGACTCTTTATCACTCATGGACATGAAGATCACATTGGCGGGCTTCCCTTCATCTTACCAAAATTGAATATACCCATTTATGGAACTCGTTTGACCTTAGGCTTAGTTCAGGCAAAGTTGCAAGAAAGAAGCCCCTATCCGGAATCGATGGTGCATGTTATTGAGCCTGGAGAACCGATTCGAGCAGGGGCGTTTGAAGTTGAAGCCTTTCGTGTTACCCATAGTATTCCTGATGCTGTCGGCTATTCTTTACTTACGCCCGTGGGCCGAGTGATTTATACCGGTGATTTTAAAGTGGATTACACACCAATTGATGGACATAACATGGATTTAGGTAAGCTTGCGGCCTGGGGACAGGAAGGGGTATTAGCCCTGCTTTGTGATTCTACTAACTCGGAGAGACCGGGAGTTACAGTTTCAGAGAAGATTGTTGGCAAAGTCTTGCGGGAATGGTTCGAACGAGCTCAAGGAAAAATTATCATGGCCTCCTTTGCTTCGAATGTCCATCGAATTCAACAAGCGATTAATGCGGCCGCAGATATCGGACGCAAAATTTGTGTTGTAGGAAGAAGTATGGAAAACGTTGTAAATACTTCGATTGAACTGGGATATTTAAAGTTACCTCAGGAAAACATTATAATTCCCAGCTCTGAAGTAGGTAGTATGCAACCGGAAAAATTGTTAGTACTCACTACTGGGAGTCAAGGAGAACCGCTTGCGGCCTTAACGCGAATGGCTACTCGCAGCCATCGGCAGATTAATGTAATGCCAGGGGATATGGTAGTCATGGCAGCAACGCCAATCCCCGGAAATGAAAAGTTGGTCGGAAAAACAATCAATCATCTCTATCAAATAGGGGCCGAAGTAGTTACTAAAGAAATGGGACAGGTTCATGTATCCGGGCACGCCAATCAAGAAGAAATAAAACTTGTTATTCGTCTCACTCAACCTCGTTTTCTTATTCCTCATCATGGTGAAATACGTCATCAAGCCGGTTTTAGAAAAATTGGTCAATCTCTTGGTTATGCGGATGAGGATATTGCCATTACCCAGTTAGGCTCAAGGGTTGAACTTTTATCGGATCGAATGGAATTTGGTGAACGGGTTGAGGCAGGAAGTGTTTATATTGATGGGTTGGGTGTAGGAGATGTGGGGTACATTGTTTTAAAGGATCGGCAACAATTAGCTCAGGATGGAGTAGTTGTAGTTGTCGCTGCACTATCTAAGAGCAAGCCTTATAAAATATTATCCGGGCCGGATATCATTTCAAGAGGATTCACATTTATGAAAGAAGCAGATGCCTTAATCGATGGTGCTAAAAAGGATGTAATAGGGAGTATAGAAAGGCAATTTGAGAAAGACCAAATTGAATGGGGAGCCTTAAAATCGAACATTCGTGATAGTCTAGGTAAATACTTATGGGAAAAGACTCGAAGGAGACCTATGATTTTACCGGTACTATTACATTATTAAGTTAGTTTGCCCAGGAAGTGGGTTTACACTTCCGGGGGCTTGAAAAGCCGAACGCCCACTTTAAAGAAGTGGGTGTTTTTACGTGTAAATACTAAAAGTGTTATTCCAGTAACCTTTAAAGACTAATTTATCTGAATTATTCAATGAGTTGGGCGATTATTTATAGATTCTACTAGAAATTGAAGGATTATTGATAGTTATTGAAGAATTAATGCTTATATAAAGGAGGGCTGGCCATATGAAGTTTAAGTTAAAATGTAATCTGGGTAAGGTCACTCCTTTGAGTATAGCAGCGCTCTATGGATTTATAAGTATGCTTTGGATTCTCTTTTCAGATCATTTATTAACCTTTATAATTGCTGATCAAGAGATGATCCTCAAGTTATCCACTCTCAAAGGTGCTGTTTTCGTCGCAGTAACTGCAATACTACTCTATTCGCTAATTAAAGTGGGATATAACACTTTACAAGAATCTGAGAACACTCTAAAAAAAGATCGGGCTAACTTGGAGCGTTATCGCTTATTGGCCGATGAGGTACCGGATATAATTATATTTATCAGTCCAGACGGACAAATAATCGATGCCAATGAGGCGGCAGTAAAGCGTTATGGATATACTCGCGAGGAATTAACGAATATGCCTGTTCATAAGTTGCGTGTGCCTGAGGATCAAATAACCGTGCCATTCTTTCTAAAAAACGCGCCAAAAGGGATGCAATTCGAGCTAAAGCATGTTTGTAAAGATGGCAGTGTATTTCCAATCGATATCAGCGCTAAAGGAGCGACAATAAACGGTAAACCGATTATTGTAAGCATGATTCGAGATATCTCCATTCGCAAAAAAATTGAGGCAGAGGTTTGGCTCGCGAAGGAAAGAGCCCAGGTAACTTTAGAGTCTATTGGGGATGCGGTAATTACCACTGATGTTAAAGCAAAGATAGAGTATATAAATCCCATCGCGGAGACTTTAACTGGTTGGTCAAATAAAGCGGCAGTAGGTCTCCCTTTAGAAACAGTCTTTCATATTGTTCATGAAGAAACAGGTGAAGAAGTTGAAAGTCCAATTATTCGCTGCCTTCAAGAAGGCCATGTAGTCAATATAGCTGATCATACTGCCCTAATTAATAAAGATGGTTTTGCAGTTTCAATTGAGGATTCTGCCGCTCCCATAAGGGATAGAGATGATAAAATCATAGGTGCTGTTCTAGTTTTTCGAGATGTCAGTTATAAATGGAATCATATGAAAGAATTGGCTCATCAAGCACAGCATGACGCCTTAACAGGGCTGCCCAATCGGCTTTTATTCAATGAATATTTAAAGAATGCCTTAGCTAGAGCAAGACGTAAAAATGGCAAATTGGCGGTCATGTTCTTAGATTTAGATAGATTTAAACTAATTAATGATACAATGGGACACAATATGGGTGATTTACTTCTCAAAAGTGTAGCTGAACGTTTGCGGCAGACTTTGCGTGAAGGGGATACGGTGGCAAGGCAGGGCGGGGATGAATTCTTGATATTGCTCTCAGAAATTCAAGATGAAATTGAGGCAGCTTTAGTCTCGGAAAGAATTTTAGGGCTCTTTTCTAAACCTATTATCTTAGAGGACAATGAAATCTATATAAGTACAAGTATCGGAATTAGCCTATATCCTAATGATGGCAGCGATATGGAAGGGTTGGTAAAGCAGGCGGATACGGCAATGTACGCTGCTAAAGAGAAGGGAAGGAATAACTGCCAGTTTTTTACGCAAGGACTTAATATTAAAGCCAACCAAAGGCTTTCAACAGAAAACAGTCTCCGCAAAGCCCTGGTTCGTGAAGAATTTGTCCTACATTATCAGCCTCAAGTTGATTTAGATACTGGCTTAATTGTAGGACTTGAGGCTCTCATTCGGTGGGATTCTGTCGAATTAGGGATGGTTTCTCCTGCTGCTTTTATTCCTATAGCTGAAGAAACAGGGCTGATTATTCCGATTGGAGAATGGGTTTTACGTACAGCCTGTGCTCAAAATAAACATTGGCAAGAACAAGGGTTTTCTCCCTTACGTATAGCGGTTAATATATCTGCTCGGCAATTTAAAGAACCCAATTTTGTAAATTTGGTGAAAAATATTCTGAATGAAACCAAATTAGACCCCCAATGGCTTGAACTGGAGATTACAGAAAGCATTGCCATGGAAAAGGGCCAAACTTCGTTAGAAATGTTAAGTTCTTTTAAAGAGTTGGGAGTTCGAATTTCTATTGATGACTTCGGGACAGGTTTTTCATCCCTCAATTATTTAAGCCGGATGCCAATAGATACTTTAAAAATAGATCAAACATTTATTCGGGATATCACCACTGGGGATAATGGTAAGGAGGTTGTTACTGCAATAATTCAGCTTGCTAAAAACCTGCAGTTAAAAGTGATTGCTGAAGGAGTTGAGACTGATAACCAATTTTCCTTCTTAAAGGATAAGCTATGTGATGAGATGCAAGGCTTCCTTTTTAGTAAAGCAGTGTCTTCCCAAGAGGCGGAAAAAATGTTTGTTCATAACTGTAGGTAGAGTGACTTAAAGTGTAAATTTCTAACTAAAGCCGAGAGCAGATCAAACTGCTCTCGGCTTTAGTTATGTAGATCAAGTGACTCTTAGCTTCAGATGGAGTTTGCCTAAGAGGAATACTTACTCCAGCTGAAGCTTAGAGGAACTTATCCAGGGACGTAGCAGCCGTTATCTCATCCTCACCGCTAAAGTTGTTCTGGGTAGTTTGCGGTTCGGCGAAAGCAACCTGCGCCGTTATGCTTTTCTTTGGAGCAGGCGGCTTGGGCGAAACCCTCACCCGGGTTTCGTACTGGATGCTTTCGTACTTATAGAAGATAGGAGTCTTACGACTGGCAGCC